>NZ_JBGFTU010000008.1:0-191534 GCF_041276425.1 Kineococcus halophytocola
CGAGTGTTTCGCGTCCATTGTGTGGTTCTCGGGAGAGAACCCTTGTGTTCGATCCTGGCCTGTGTGGTCCGGTGGTCATAGCGGTGGGGAAACGCCCGGTCTCATTCCGAACCCGGAAGCTAAGCCCGCCTGCGCCGATGGTACTGCTCGGGAGACTGGGTGGGAGAGTAGGTCACCGCCGGCCACTCATCTTTGGTGAGTGAGTACGTGGTGGAGGGGAGTGGCACCGCCTGCGGGCGGGGCTGCTCCCCTCTTCTGCGTTCTCAGGGATTTCGGATGCGGCGCGACTACTAGCAGCGGTGGTTTCGTCCCGCAGTACCGGCTCATCGTCCTACCGGATGTCCTCGCGGCTATCGTCCCCCTCGTGGCCGCCTTCTTCGTCGTGCAGCAAGTCCTGACCGACTACGCCGAGCAGGTGGTCCGCTGATGGGACGGACCGTCGCACGCGCCGCCCGGCCGGAGGAGCAGGAGGAGACCGGCGCCCTGGTGGGGGCTGCCTTCTCCGCCGACCACTCGCGACGCCGCGCGTCGGACGGTCCCGGCACTGAGCGGTTCCTGCACCGGGTGGTGGCGGACGAGGACACCGGCGAAGTGGCTCTTCACGATCGAGGGTGTAGCCGGGGTCTGAACCCTCCGGCCTCCAGCAGGCTGCGGGCGATGTAGTTCGTGAGGTTGCGGAACCCCAGGGCCGACCCGCGCAGGTGCTCCAGTCGCCCGTTGATGGCCTCGGTGGGGCCGTTGCTGGTGCCAGGCCGGTCGAAGTAGGCCAGGACGTCAGCGGCGCGCTGGTTCAGCGTCCGCCCCAGTCGGCGGACCTCACGCAGTGCAGTCGGGATCCGGCCTCGCAGCGAGTCGATGAGCTCGCCCATCGCGGTCCTGCCGGCCGCGCGGTCGGGGTGGCGGTAGGCGGCGATCATGCGCTGGTAGACCGCCCAGGTCGCTTCGACCTCGACGTGGTCGTCCCCGCCGGCGCCGTGGCCGAACAAGGCCCGCAGTCGGGTCCTCTGCCGGTCGGTGAGCAGGTCGGAGCCGGTATGCAGGACCCGCCGTGCTCGATAGAGGGGGTCGTCCTTGCGGCCTCGGTGGCCGTGCAGTTCTTGCTGCCGGCGTCGGCGGACGTCGTCGTCCCCCGCGAGCGGGAGGTGCCCCCAGGCTTGCCCGGCCAGGCGCACGACGTGGAAGGGGTCCATCACCGTCACCGCGTCGGGCAGGTGCGTGGTGGCGGCGTTCTTGAAGCCGGTGAACCCTGGGGGCACCTCCCGCTTGCGGGGGACCATGGCGACGACCTCGACGGCATCGCGCCAGTCCTTCGGT
The DNA here is from genome assembly GCF_041276425.1 of Kineococcus halophytocola. Classification (NCBI taxonomy): domain Bacteria; kingdom Bacillati; phylum Actinomycetota; class Actinomycetes; order Kineosporiales; family Kineosporiaceae; genus Kineococcus; species Kineococcus halophytocola. The sequence goes on from NZ_JBGFTU010000008.1 coordinate 1,315, forward strand.
CGAGCCTGCAGCCAGGTGGAGAACGCCTGCTCAGAGCGGCCTTCGACCATGTCCAGCAGCCGGGCTGGACCTGTGCCGCAGCGGATCGGGGTCAAGTCGATGATGACGGTGACGTACTTGTCGCCGAAGCGGGTGTGCCGCCAGACGTGCTCATCCACGCCGATCGCGCTGACCTCGTCGAAGCGGTGCGGGTCGGCGATGAGGACCCGTCGTCCTTCGGCCAGGACGGCGTCGTTGGCGCAGTTCCAGCTCACAGCCAGGGCCTCGGCGATGCGGGCGATGGTGAGGTGCTGGCAGACGATCGCGGTCAGCGCCCACCGCAAGCCACCCCGGGACAGCTTCGCGCGAGGTTCAGCTGCGGCGGTGGTGTCTTGACGCCAGGTGAGGCCGCAGCCGGTGCAGCGGTAGCGGCGGACCCGCACGTGCAAGATGGTGGGCCGCCACCCGAACGGGGCGTGGGCCAGGTGGCGGATCACGGTGCCGATGGGGCGGCCCTGACAGCCGCAACGGTGGCACCAGTCATCGGGCTCGAGGACCCGGCAGTCCAGAACGGCCCGGCCTGGTTCGAGGCGTTGGCCGGTGACGATCAGACCGAGGTCGTCCAGACCGGTGAAGGTCGTCAGGTCAGGGGTGGTGAAGGTAGCGTCGGGCACGTCGAGGTCTTTCAGATGGTGCTGGCGTAGGAACCTCCATCATCAGGGAGGCCTCGACCCCTACTCCGACGCGGTTCCGGTCAGCCCGCTACACCCTCGATCGTGAAGAGCCGGTTAACCTGCCTGCCGTGAACGACATCCCCGGTCTGTCCCGCAGCGCGTTCGGCTCGACGTCCTTCGGCGGCGCCGAGGAGAGCGACCGGCTCATCACCTCGGCGGACAACCTGCTGGGCAAGGCCTCCCGTGCGCTCGAGGCCGGGGACGAGGAGAAGGCCCGTCGTCTCGTCGAGCGGGCGATGGCCCTGCCCGTCGACGAGCACGAGGGCGTCCACCCCGCCTGGTGGTCGTCGCACATGGCGTTGCACACGCTCGTGGTCGACGCGATCGAGGAGTCCGAGGAGAACGACCACCGGTGGTTGTCCGCCGCGGAGGCGGTCCTGTCCGGCGACGACGGTCCCGGCGCGGTGTCGCTGCGGGGAACGCTCGGCAGCGCGGGGGAGAGCGTCGGCCTCACGCCGCACGAGGCCCGCCGGTGCACCGAGCTGGGTGCCGGGCACTCCGAGGACGACCGCTGGGACGCCCCCGCGTCGGAGATCACGGCCGCCGCCGTGCTGGACGTGCTGCGCGTCGCGCAGACCTACCGGGAACAGCTGACCGCGTCCTGACGGTCAGCCGTTCTGCGCCGTCCACGCGGCGTGCAGCCGCGAGTACGGGCCGCCGGCGTGGGCGAGTTCCCTCGCCGGGCCCACCTCCACGACGCGACCGGAGTCCACGACGACGACCGTGTCCGCGGCCTCGGCCGTCGACAACCGGTGCGCGATGGCCACCGAGGTGCGGCCGGACAGGACCCCTTCCAGCGCCCGCTGCAACCGGACCTCCGTCGCCGGGTCCACCGACGACGTCGCCTCGTCGAGGACGAGCAGGTCCGGGTCGGCGAGGTGGGCGCGGGCCAGGGCCACGAGCTGGCGCTCGCCCGCGGACAACCGTTCCCCCCGCTGGCCCACGGGAGTTCCCAGACCCTCGGGCAGACCGTCCAGCCAGGCGGTCAGGCCGAGGTCGGCGAACGCCTCCCGGACGTCGGCGTCGGTGGCTCCGGGGCGCCCGCGCCGCACGTTGTCGCCGACGGTGGTGTCGAAGAGGAAACCCTCCTGCGGGACGGCGACGACGCGGCGGTGCAGTTCGGCCGAGGGCAGGTCGCGCGCGTCGACGCCGGACAGCAGGACCTGACCCTCGACCGGGTCGACGAGCCGCGTGATGAGCCGGGACAGCGTTGTCTTGCCCGAGCCCGTCTCCCCGACGACCGCGGTGCGCGACCCGGCCGGGAAGTGCAACGTCACCCCGGCCAGGACGACCGCGGCCGACCCCGGGTAGGAGTACGCGACGTCCTGCACCCGCACGTCGACCGGCCCGTGCGGCAGTTCGCGGGGTTCGGCCGGTTCGGGCACCGAGACGGGGGTGTCGATGAGGTCCACGACGCGCCGCCAGCCGGCCAGGGCGTTCTGCAGCTCGTTGAGCACCTCGGTGGCGGCCTGCACGGGCCCGACCCACAACTGCGCCAGGAACAGGAACGCCAGCAACCGCCCCAGGGTGATGTCCCCGTCGATCCCCAGCAGCGTGCCGACGACGATGACGAGCGCCACGACCAGGCCGGAGACGAACACCCCGGAGGAGAACGTCACGGCCGTCGCGGTCTGCGCCTTCACGGCCTGCTTGCGGTGCGCCTCGATCGCGGCGTCGATCCGCGTCCACGACCGTTCCGAGGCGGCGTGCGCGCGGATCACGTCGGCGCCGACGACGGTCTCGGACACCGCGGCGAGCAGGTCGCCCATCCGGACCCGGACCGCCTGGTAGGCGCGGGTCACCGGCCGCTGCAACCGCTGCCGCGCCAGCACGAGCGGCACGAAGCAGCCGAGGACGACGAGGGCGAGCTGCCAGGAGTAGAAGAACATCACCGCCGTGGCGAGCAGCACCTGCCCGGCGGACAGCACGAGCACGAGCATCCCGGTCTGCAGGAACGTCGAGATCGTGTCGACGTCGCTCGTCACCCGGCTCACGAGGGACCCGCGGCGCTCGCCGCTCTGGGTGAGGACGGCGAGGTCGTGGACGTGGCGGAACGCCCGCACGCGCAGGCTCGCCAGCCCCGCCTCCGTCGCGCGGAACAACCGGACGTTGACGATCCACGCCGTGCCCGCCGTCACGAGGACGACGAGCGCGGCGACGGCGCACAGCAGGACGATGCGCCCGACGTCCGGGCCACCCTCGGCCTGCACGCCGGTGTCGACGGTCTGCTGCACGGCGACGGGCACGGCGAGCTTGCCGAGCGTCGTCGCGGCGGCGATGGCCAGGGTGACGCCGATGCCCTCGGCGAACTCCGGGGTGAGTTCCCGGGCCCGCGCGATGACGCCCCGGTCGACGGTGCTGGTCTGGACGCTGGTCTGGACGCTCACGCGACACCCTCCTCGGCGGCCCGGTCCGCGGCGGCGCAGGCGTAGGCGGTGACCAGTTCCCGGTACCCCTCGTCGCGGGCGGCGACCTCGTCGGCGGGCCCGCGGTCCACGACCCGGCCGTGGTCGAGGTGCACCACCTCGTCGGCCAGGGCGATGGTGGCCGGGCGGTAGGCGACGACCACGACGGTGGTGCCGGTGCCGGACTCCTCCAGGCCGTCCAGGACGGCGCGTTCGACGGCCGGGTCCAGGGCGCTGGTGGCGTCGTCGAGCACGAGCAGGCGGGGTTGGCGCACGAGCGCGCGGGCCAGGGCCAGGCGCTGGCGCTGGCCGCCGGACAACGTCGAACCCCGCTCGCCGACGAGCTCGTCGAGGCCGTGGGGGAGGGCGGCGACGAAACCGTCGGCGCGGGCCAGCCGCAGCGCCTGCCAGACCTCCTCGTCGGAGACCTCCAGGCCGAGGGCGACGTTGCCGCGGATGGAGTCGTCGAAGACGAACGTCGACTGCGGGACGAGGGCGGCGGCCCCGGCCACCTGCCCCTCGGCCAGGCGGCGGACGTCGACGCCGTCGAGGAGCACGTCCCCGGAGGTGGGGTCCACGAGCCGGACGAGCAGCCCGGCCAGGGTCGACTTGCCCGACCCGGTGCCCCCGACGACGGCGACGGTGGCGCCGGCGGCCACGTCGAGGGTGACGTCGGTGAGGACCGGCGGCGGCTCGGGGTGGGTGACCCCGGGCTCGGCGAGCGGGTCCGCGGCGGGGGCGGGGTGGCGGTAGGACAGGCCCGTCGCGGTGACGGTGAGCGGCCCACCGGCCGGCGCCGGGTGCGTGCCCCACTCCGTGCGCGCCTCCTCCTGCAGCACGTCCTGCACGCGCGTGTCGCCGGCGACGGTGCGGGGCAGGTCGGCCAGCAGCCAGCCGAAGGAGCGGACGGGGAAGGCCAGCAGGCTCAGCAGGTAGGCGATCTGGACCAGGTCCCCGACGTCGGTGGCCCCCGAGGCGACGCGCGCGGACCCCACCACCAGGACCAGCAGGGTGCCGAGGGAGGGCAGCGCCTCGATGACGGGGTCGAACGCGCCGCGCGTGCGGCCGGCGGCGACGTTGGCGTCGCGCAGGCGCTCGGCGTCGGCGCGGAAGCGGGTGACCTCGTCGTCGGCCAGGCCGAGGGTCTTGACGACCAGGGCGCCCTCGAAGCTCTCGTGGGCGGTGGCCGAGACCTCCCCGCGCAGGCGCTGCACGTTCACGACGAGGGGGGACATCCGGCGCTGGTAGACGATGTTCGAGGCCAGCAGGGCCGGCACGACGAGCAGCCCGACGGCGGCGAGGACCGGGTCGGCGGCGACCATGGCGAGGCCTGCGAACAGGATGAGCACGGCCGTGCCGAGGGCGAACGGCAGGACCATCGTGGCCTGCCACGTCGCCTCGACGTCCGAGCTCGCCGTGGCCAGCAACCGGCCCGCGGGGTGGGCGTGGTGCCAGGACAGGGGCAGGTCGAGGTAGCGGCGCGCGAGCAGGCGCCGGTACCGCGCCTGCAGCGCGAAGGTGAAGGCGCCGCCGAAGATCCGGCGCAGCAGCACCGAGCCGACGAGGACCAGGGTCACGCTCATGAGCGTGGCGCCCGCGAGCCAGACGTCGCGGGCGGTGACCGACCCCGAGCCCGTGAGGGCGGGGACGACGACGTCGCTCGTCACCCGGCCCACGAGGAAACCCGAGAGGGCGTTGCCGCCGCCGAAGATCACCGAACCGACGATCGCGATGCGGAAGGGGCGGGGCTCCTCGCGGATCCCCCGGGCCAGTGTTCGCACGCCGTCGAGGAACGTTCCACTCACTGCCTGAGCCTTTCACAGGGAAAGCGCTTCCGCTCCGGCGACGAGGTCGCGGTCCGGGTGCGCGGTCGGGCGAGGAGGTCGAATGAACCCCTTGACCATCGATCGTGCACGATCTACGGTCGATGACATCACGAACGGCTCGACGAGGAGCAGGCGCCGACGGCGACGCCCGAGGAGGTGAGGACCGTGCCGCACCCCGCAGGACCCCTGGTCACGACCACGACCACCCTCAGGAAGGCTGTCTACGATGACGTCCGTGGAGCAGACGAGGACCCGGCGGGCACCGGCGCCCAGCCGCCAGATGCTCGCCGACCACGTCTACGACGCCGTGCTGGACCTCCTCATCGACGGCGAGCTCAAGGCCGGCGCGGCCCTGGGCATCGACGGCCTGGCCCGCGAGTTCGGCGTCTCCCAGACCCCCGTGCGCGAGGCTCTGGCCCGGCTGGAGTCCACCGGGCTCGTGCGGCGCACCGCGCTCAAGGGGTACCGGGTGGCGCCCGTGGCGACCCCGGAGGAACTCGTCCGCCTCATGCAGGCCCGGCTCGTCCTGGAGCCGGCGCTCGCGGAGATGGCGGCCACCCGCCTCACCCTGCAGGTCCTGGGCGATCTCGAGCAGGCCGTGCGCGACCTGGCCACCGCCCCGCTGGGGCCCTCGTTCCACGAGTTCCGCGAGTACTGGGCGGCCGACGAACGCTTCCACCGCATCATCGCCGAGGCCACCGGCAACGAGTTCCTCCTGTCGGCCTACCGGGCCCTCGGCGGTCAGATCCAGCGCTTCCGCCTCTTTGGCGGCGGGGGCGTCACCGACTCCGAGCACTGCGTCGCCGAGCACACCCGCGTCCTCGACGGCCTGCGCACCGGCGACCCCGCCACCGCCCGGGCGGCGATGGCCGCCCACATCACCGAGGCGCGCGAGCGCGCCCTCGGGGCGTACGACGCCCCCGCCTGAACCACCCCCTCACCCCGAGCGTCCGGTCGTCCCGCGCGGCTGGACCCTGCCCGGAAGGCGAACCATGAGCACCGGCACCACGCACAACCCCGGACTGTCCTCCGACACCAACCACTTCCCCCGCTCGGCGCCGAGCGACCCGGCCGCCCCGCACGTGGAGTCCGCCACCGTCGTCGTCGACGCGGCCAGCGACCGCGGACCGCTCACCCGGCTGTGGGAGAGCATCGGCTACGACGAGATCAACTGGACGTACACCCCGACCGGGCGGACGTTGCTGAACACCTTCGGCGAGCTGTCCCCGCGACCGTTCCTCGTCCGCCCGCACTACGTGTTCTGCTCCGGCACCGGTTTCGGCCTCCCGCACTGGGGCAGCGGGAACGTCTACCACGAGGACGCCGACGGGAACCCGTCCTACGACTTCACCATCGCCGACCAGACCTACGACGCCATCGTCGGGGCCGGCCACCACGTCCTCATGGAGATCGCCTTCACCCCGCGCGACCTCCTGCCGCCGGAGGCCGACGAGCTCGCCGTCGTCCCGAGCCCCACCGTCTACAGCAACTACGAGGCCGGGGCCTGGGCCTACCCGCCGAGGGACTACGAGAAGTGGCGCGGGCTCGTCGCCGCCCACGTGCAGCACTGCGTCGAGCGCTACGGCGTCGCCGAGGTGCGCGAGTGGCTGTTCGAGCTGTGGAACGAACCGGACATCTTCTACTGGAAGGGCACCCCGGAGCAGTTCTGCGACCTGTACCGGGTCACCGCCGAGGCCGTGCGCAGCGTCCTGCCCGACGCGAAGGTCGGTGGCCCCGCGGTGACCGGCGGCGGGGTGGAGTTCCTGCGGACCTTCCTGACGTACACCTCCGAGCACGACGTCGCCCTCGACTTCGTCTCCTTCCACACCAAGGGGTCGGCGTTCACCCCCTGGCGCGTCTACGGGCCCACGGGCGGGCCGGCGCCGGAGAAGCAGAACCCCTCGACGCACAAGATGCTCTACGAGATCCGCCGCATGCAGCGCGTCGTCGCGGAGTTCCCGCAGTACCACGGTCTGCCCGCCGTCGTCGACGAGTGCGACGCCGGTGTCCCGGCGCACTACAGCGTCTACGACAACGCGAACTTCCAGTTCCAGAACACCGAGTACTACCCGGTGTTCCAGGTGAAGCTGTTCAAGAAGATCCTCGACCTCAACGAGACCGAGACCGTCACCGTCGAGCAGGCGACGTCCTGGAGCTTCTACTTCGAGGGGGAGCGGTACTTCGAGGGGACCCGCGCGTTCCTCACCGCCGGGGGGATCGAGAAACCCCTGCTCAACGCCTACCGCATGGTCTCCCGCCTCGGTGGCCGGCGCCTGACCGCGACCTCGGACGCCATGAGCCCGCCGGCGGACCTCGACGCCGGCGACGGGCGCAGCATGGGCGAGGAGGTCGACACCCTGGCCTCGGCCGACGCCGCGGGCCGCGTCGGCGTCCTGCTCTGGCGGCACACCGACGACCAGTACCACGAGGACACCCGGTCCACCCCCGTCGCGCTGCGCGTGGAGAACCTGCCCGACGGCACGTACTCGCTGCACCACCACCGCATCGACGCCACCCACAGCAACGCCCACACCGCGTGGCGGGACCTCGGCAGCCCGCAGGACCCGACGCCGGAGCAACTGGCCGCCGTCAAGGCCCGGCAGGGCCTGGAGGAGCTCGAACCCGCCCGCGACGTCACCGTCAGCGGCGGCACGTTCGCGGCCACCGTCGAGCTCCCGCTGCCGTCGGTCTCCCTCCTCGTGCTGGAACCGCGGTGACCGCCCCGGAACTGGACGCCGTCCGGCTGCTGGACGGCGTCGCGGTCCCGCAGCTCGGGGTCGGGGTGTTCCAGGTCCCGCCGCAGGACGCGCAGCGCGTCGTCGAGGACGCCCTCGACCTGGGCTACCGGCACGTCGACACCGCGGCCGCGTACGTCAACGAGGCCGGGGTCGGGGCGGCCCTGGCCGCCAGCGGCCTGCCCCGCGAGGACGTGTTCGTCACCTCCAAGCTGCGCAACGGCGACCAGGGGTACGACTCGGCCCTGCGCGCCTACGACGACACGTGCGCCCGGCTGGGCCTGGACCAGCTCGACCTGTACCTGGTGCACTGGCCGAACCCGGCCGCCGGCCGCTACGCCGACAGCTGGCGGGCCCTGCGGCGGCTGCACGACGAGGGACGGGTCCGGGCGGTGGGTGTCTCGAACTTCCTCGTCGAGCACCTCGACGCCCTGGACGGGGTCCCGGCGGTCAACCAGGTCGAACTGCACCCCACGTACCAGCAGCGCGACCTCGTCGCGGCCTGCCGGGACCGCGGGATCGTCGTGGAGGCGTACTCCCCGCTGGGGCAGGGCGCCGACCTCGCCGACCCCGTCGTCGTCGGCACCGCCGAACGTCACGGCGTCACCCCCGCCCAGGTGGTCCTGGCCTGGCACCTGCAGTCCGGGCACGTCGTCATCCCCAAGTCCAGCCGCCGGGAGCGGCTGGCCGAGAACCTGGCCGCCGCCGAGCTGGTCCTCACCGAGGACGAGCTGGCCGCGGTGGGCTCCCTGGACCGGGGCCACCGGACCGGCGGGGACCCGGCCACCTTCTCGCTCAGCCAGATCCGGTAGGGAGGAGAACCCGATGGCGAGAACGATCAGCCCACCCCCGGCCGTGGCCCCCACGGACCTCGCGACCTCAGGACGCCGCCGGCGCGGGATCGACACCCGCCGCCAGACCCTCTGGATCTGGGCGTTCCTCACCCCCACCGTCGTCCTGTACGGCCTGTACACGCTGTACCCCATCGTGGCCAGCTACTGGTACTCCCTGGTGGAGTGGAACGGGTTCTCCTCCGGTCAGCGGTTCGTCGGCATCAGCAACTACCAGGCGGTCCTGGCCGACCCGGCGTTCTGGTCGTCGGTGCGGATCACCCTGGTCTTCATGCTGCTGGTCGCCCCGGCCCGCATCCTGCTGAGCCTGCTGCTGGCCATGCTGCTCAACTCCCCGAAGCTGCCGCTGCGGAACCTGTTCCGCACCGTCTACTTCCTGCCCGTCGTCACCACGACCGCCATCGTCGGGGTCGTCATGCAGTTCGTCTTCGACCCCGCCAGCGGACCGTTCACCGCCTTCCTCAAGGCCCTCGGCGCCGACAGCGGGATCGACTTCCTCGGCGACTCCGGGACGGCGCTGGCCACGGCCGCCGCGGTGTACGTCTGGAAGTTCTTCGGCATCACGATGGTCTACTGGCTCGCCGCGCTGCAGACGATCCCGGCCGACCTGTACGAGGCGGCCCGCATCGACGGCGCCGGGGCGTTCGGCATCTTCCGGTACCTCACGCTGCCGCTGCTCATGCCGTTCCTGCTCATCATCACCGTCCTGACCGTCGAGGACACGTTCCACGCCTTCGACCTCATGCAGACGATGACCGGTGGCGGGCCGTTCTTCTCCACCGAGATCATCGAGATCTACATCTACCGCTGGGCGTTCAGCGCCTCCATCCCGCAGCTCGGCTTCGCCTCCGCGGCCGCCGTCCTGTTCGGGCTGTTCGTCATGGTCGTCGGGGCGCTGCAGGCGTGGGCGCTCGTCGTGGCCCGTCGCGGCCGGAAGGAGCTCTCGTGACCACGCTCACCCGTCCCGCTCCGACCCCGACCCCGGCCGGGGACTCCCTCGGCCGCCGGGTGGCGCGCCGTGCCCCCTGGTGGGGGGTCCTGGTGCTGCTGGCCGTCCTGGCCGTGGTGTGGGTCTACCCCTTCGTGTGGATGGTCTCGGCCTCCCTGAAGAGCTCCCTGGAGGTCTTCACGGCCGGGCTCGGGCTCGTGCCGGAGGAGTTCGCCTGGGAGAACTACTCCCGCGCCTGGACCGACGCGAACTTCGGCCGCTACATGGTGAACACCGTGATCCTCACGGTCTCGACCGTCGCCATCGTCGTCGTCCGCTGCGCGCTCGCCGGGTACGTCCTGGGCCGGTACCGGTTCCGCGGCCAGAAGCTCGTCCTCGGGATCCTCGTCGCGACCCTGTTCGTCCCGACCGGCTACACGATCATCCCCATCGTCAAGCTGTCGATGGAGCTGGGGCTGCTGAACTCCCTCACCGGGATGGTCCTGGCGCTGTCCGGGGCGGCGAACGTGTCCGCCATCCTCATCTACGCCGGGTACTTCCGGCAGCTGCCCAAGGAGCTGGAGGAGGCGGCGACGGTCGACGGGGCCGGTTTCGGGCGCGTGTTCTTCCAGATCATGCTGCCGCTGTCCATGCCCGTCACCGCCACCGTGGCGCTGCTGACGTTCCTCGCCACCTGGAACGCGTTCTTCCTGCCCCTCGTCTTCTCCTTCAGCGACCCGGACCTGCGGACCCTGTCGGTCGGCATGCAGGCCTTCGTGGGGGAGAACGCCACCGACTGGTCCGGCATGGCCGCCGCCGGTGTCATCTCGATCCTGCCCATCGTCGCGCTGTTCCTCTTCCTCCAGCGGTACTTCGTGGAGGGCATCGCCGGAGCCGTCAAGTCCTGAACCACGCGATACCCCACGCGACACCCGACGCGACACCCCACCCGCACGACCACTCTCGACGAGGAGAACCGTCATGCCCCAGATCTCGCGCCGTTCGCTGCTCGCCGGCGGCGGTGGCCTGTCCGCCCTGGCCCTGCTCACCGCCTGCGGAGGCGGCAGCGGCGGCGGCCCCGGAGCCGCCGCGTCCCTGCGGTGGTGGGACCACTTCAGCGCCCTGCAGAAGTTCCACGCGCAGTGGGCGCAGGAGCAGTCCCAGGAGCTCGGGGTCGCCATCGAGTACACCTACAACGACGTCACCCGCTCCACCGAGGCCCTGCAGCTGGCCAACCAGAGCCGGCAACTGCCCGACATCTACAGCAACGTCGTCGGGTTGCCGCTGCCTGCGCTGGTCGAGGAGGGGTGGCTGCACGAGATCACGCTGTCCGACCAGGCCCGGGCAGCGCTGCCGGAGGGGGCCTACGCCGAGGGCATCACGACGATCGACGGCAAGCTCTACGGCCTGCCCCTGTTCGCCTACCAGCAGTACGCGGCGGCGCACTGGTTCAACGTCGACGTCGTCAGCGCCGCGGGGCTGGACCCCGAGGCGCCCCCGGCGTCCTACGACGAGTACCGGGCCAACCTGGAGAAGATCAAGGGGTCCGGCGACGTGGCCCCCATGGTGCTGGCCCTGGGCGGGGTGGCCCGCATGCGCGAGCAGATCGACGACCTGGCCCAGGCCGCCGGGTTCCCCGGGTTCCAGGGGGCGACGTACACGACGGGGGAGTTCGCCTACGACGACGACACCTACGTCAACGCGATCGAGTTCTGGAAGGAGCTGAACGACTCCGGGCTCATCCTCCCCGGCAGCGGCAGCCTCACCGTCGCCGACGCCCGCACCCGCTGGGCCTCCGGTGTGGCCGCCTACTTCCCCGACGGGCCCTGGTGCGCCGGTGGGGCCAGGAACGTCGTCCCCTCCTTCGTCGACACGATGGGGGTCGGACCGATCCTCACCCCCGACGGGTCGGAACCGACGACGTACCGCGGGACGCCGGCGGCGCAGTTCTTCATCGCCGGGAACACCGCGAACCCCGAGCAGGCGAACGCCGTCATCGAGTCCATGACGACGACGGAGTACCAGAAGGGCCTGGCCGCCGGCATGGACCAGCCGCCCTTCGACCTGTCGGTCGTGCAGTCCGCCGACGTCGTCGAACCGTACAAGCAGTTGTGCAGCTGGTTCGCCGACACCGTCAAGCGGGCACCGGAACCCATCGTCCGCAACCCCGCGATCGCGCAGGTGCAGGCCGCCCAGAAGCCCGTCAGCCCGCACCTGGGCGACATCGTCCAGGGGTACCTGGGCGGGGACGTCACCGACCTGCGCAGCGCGCTGCGCGACCTCAACGCCCGCTCGAACGCCGACCGGGACCAGGCCATCGCCGCCGCCACCGCGGCCGGGGCGCAGGTGTCCACGGCCGACTACGCCTTCCCGGACTGGCAGCCCGGGCAGGACTGGGAGCGCCCGGCGTCGTGATCGGAGCCGTGGCCGGAGCCGGGGGTCAGGAGGGGGAGAAGACGGCGCGCAGGCAGCCGTCCTCCTTCTCCTTGAAGATCCGGTAACCCTCCACCGCGTCCTCCAGCGGCATCCGGTGGGTGGCCAGGAACGAGGTCCGCAGCTCGCCGTCGGCCAGGTGGCGCAGCAGGCGCGGGACGTACCGCTGCCCGTGCTGCTGCGCCGCCCGGATCGTCAGCCCCTTGTTGAGGACGACGCCCGTGGGGAAGGAGTCGGTGAGCCCGTAGACGCCGAGCACCGCCACCACGCCGCCCTTGCGGCAGGCCAGGACGGCCTCGCGCAGCGGGGTGGCCCGGTCGGTCTCGGCGCGCACGGCCTGCTTGGCGCGGTCCACGACGCTCTGCAGCCCCGTGCCGTGGCCCTCCATCCCGACGGCCTCCACGACCGCGTCCGGTCCCCGGCCCCCGGTGGTCTCGCGCAACGCCTCCTGCACGCTGTCCGTGTCGGAGTAGTCGATCGTCTCGGCGCCCACGTGGTCGCGGGCGGCAGCCAGCCGTTCGGGCAGGCGGTCGACGACGATGACGCGCTCGGCCCCCAGGATCTTCGCGCCGGCCGCGGCCATGAGGCCGACGGCGCCGGCACCGAACACGGCGACGGTGTCGCCGGGGGAGACGTCGCAGAAGTCGGCGCCCATGAACCCCGTCGGGACGGCGTCGGAGACGAACAGCGCGGACAGGTCGTCCACGCCGTCGGGGACGGGGAAGCAGTTCACGTCGGCGAAGGGGACGCGCACGAACTGCGCGTGCGAGCCGGCGTAGCCGCCGAAGGGGTGGGTGTAGCCGTAGATGCCGGCCGAGGGGTAGCCGAGCAGGGGTTGCTGCGCCGCGGCGTTCGGGTTCGTCGTGTCGCACAGGGAGTACATCTGCCGGTCGCAGTACCAGCAGTTCCCGCAGGCGATGAAGGACGGGACGACGACGCGGTCCCCGACCTTCCGCTCGTGCACCTCCGGGCCGGCCTCGACGATCGTCCCCAGGAACTCGTGGCCGAACACGTCGCCCTCGCGCATGCCCGGCAGGTAGCCGTCGATGAAGTGCAGGTCCGAGCCGCACGTCGTCGTCAGGGACACCTCCAGGACGACGTCGCGGGGGTTGAGGACGTGGGGGTCGGGGACGGTCTCGACGGCGAGGTCGTTGACGCCGTTCCACACGAGGGCGCGCATCAGCGGTCCTCCTCCCGGGTCGTGGGCTGGGGGCCGAGGGTCGGGATCTCGCCGGTCTGCAGCAGGGCCCGCAACCGGTAGAGGACCGTGAACTCGGCGGTGCCGCCGGGCAGCTGCGACCGCGCGCGGACCTGCGAGCGCGTCCCGTCCGGCGTGGGGGTGACGGTGAACTCGGCCCACACCTCGACGGCCCGTGCGGTCCCGCCCTCGGTGTCGTCCTCGGGTTCGGCGACGTCCTCGGGGGTGGTCCGGGCGAAGGTGAGGCCGTCGACGGACTCCGAGAGCGTCGTGACGACGTGGTCGGCACCGAGGGCCCAGGTGTACCGGGACCCCTCGGCCGACACCGTGCCGACGTCCCCGAGCAGTCGCGACAGCACCTCGGGGTCGCGCAGCGCGGCGAGCACGCGTTCGGCCGGGCGTTCCACCGTGAGCGTCTGGGAGGACGACGCCGGTCCCGTCCCACCGCCGTCACCGTCGTCGCTGCGGTGGACGTGGGCCAGGGCGCGGGTGGCCGCGTCGCGGGCGCCGGCCAGGACGGTGCGGGGCAGGGCCACGGGATCCTCCAGGGGCGGGTCGGGACGGCGGACCGGCGCCGGTCCGCACCGGTTCCGACGCTACGACCTGCGGGGGGCGGCCGCAGCGCGGAGTTCGGGCTGCGGGGTTCGGGGTGCGGTCCGGCCGGGACGGCCCAGACTCGAGACCGTCAGCACCTGACCGACGAGGACGAGGAGAGCACCGTGCCCGACCTGGGGAACATGGGCGAGAAGGCCAGCGACGCCGCCATCGACAAGGCCGGTGACGCCGTGGACGACAAGACCGGTCACCAGCACGAGGAGCAGGTCGACAAGGCCCAGCAGGCCGCCGACGACAAGATCGGCCAGTGAGGACGTCCCGCTGACGACCCGCTGACGACCCGGTGTCCACGGACCCGGCGCACCGCCGGGCCTGTGGACAACTGCGGGGGTCGTCCGCGCGGCGGCCCTACGGTGAGGTTCCGCCGACGAAGGGGGACCCGTGGCCGAGCAGCGCACCGTGCGCGAGGTGGACCGCAGTTTCGCGCAGTGGCTGGCCGGGCAGTTCCCGCACCTGGGGGCCGAGGACCTCGCCGCGCACCTGCGCACCTGGCGCGAGTCGCGCCGCGACCTGCTGCGCGCCCGCGGTGAGGAGGGCACCGACCGCGTCGTCACCGCCCTCGACCCGGCCGACGTGACGACGCTCGTGCGCCACGCCCACCGGCGGGCCGAGCTCGACGGCCTGGACCGCCGGGCGGAGTCCGGCGACGTGTGCGGCCTGTGGACCCGGTACGTCACCTTCCTGCAGGAACAGCACGCCTGGACCGGCGAGGACGCCGGTCGCGACGCGCTCCGGTCGGCCCTGGCGGGTTCCCGTCGCACCGGTCTGCTGGGACGCGGGGCGCACACCGCCCGGCTGAGCCTGCCGGTGGAACTCGGCCCGCTGCGCCGCACGCCCGTGGTGCGCGGGGCCGAGGAGGTGCTGCGGGGCAGGGCCGCCGGCGACCCCCGGCTGCTGGCGCAGCTCACCGACCTGGGGTTCCTGGGGGCCGACGGCCGGCGCGGTCCGCTGTGGCCCACGTGGGACGCCCCGCGCGAGGTGGACGCCGCCTTCGCCCGGCGCCGTCTGGTGGTCGCCGAACTCACCCGCCTCCTGCGTCCCGCACCGGCCGCGGCCCGCGCGCTGGCGCTGGCCACGTCCCACGTCCCCGCCGAGGCGGCGGCCGGGGGGCGCCGCTGGCGGGACCTCGTCGCCGCGGGGCGGGTGGACGAGCTCGTGGCCACCGGGGTCGTCCCCGGCCGCAGCCCCTGGCGGGTGGCCCGCGGCCTGCAGCTGTCCGTCCACGTCGCCCTCACGCGGCTGGCCGACGACGGCACCCTCGACCTGGACGACGTCCCCGACCTCGACGACGTGCCCGTCCCCGTGGCGAGCTGACCGTTCGCGCGATCCTCACGCCACGGGCCCCGGCACCGGTGGAGGTGACCGGGGCCGGGGTGGCAGGCTGACGGGGTGGACGACTCCCTCGACGCGCTGCCCGACGAGACCTCCGGCCCCCACGCCCTGGGCCGGCAGGCGATGGCCGACCTCCGGGAGCCGTTCACCGCCTGGCTGGAGGAGAACGTGCACGTCGACGAGGAGGTCGGTCCCGAGGCGGTCGTGGAGGCCCTCACCGTCGGGGCCGGTGGCCTGCTGACGCTGCGGCCGCAGGCCCGGCTCACGCGCCTGACCCCCGAGGACGTCGACGTGCTCATCACGCAGGTGGTGCCGGCGATGGTCGAGGACGTCGGCACCGACGACCCCGAGGAGATGGCCGCGGACCTGCTGGCCGTCTGGTGGCAGTTGCTGACCTTCCTGGGGGAGACGGGCCGCTGGCAGGGCACCGCCGGCGACCTCGAGACCGACCTCGTGCTCGTCGCCGGTGAGCCGCCGGAGCTGGCCGAGGTGCTCGCGGCCGCGGCCGGGGACGTGGAGGAGGGCGAGGAGGACCAGACCGTCCTGGCCTCCTTCCCGGTGCGGGCCGCGCAGGCCGTCCTCGCCCACGTCGGCGACGGGCTGGAGGTGCCCGACGACGCCGAGCTGGCCGGTGACGACGTCACCGCCGTCCTCGCCGCCTTCGAGCACCCCGTCCCCGTCACCGTTGACGCCGAGGGTGAACCGCAGGCGCTGGAGGACGTGCCGTGGCTGCGCCAGGTCGTCCTGCTCATGCTCGACCTGGACCTGCTCGACGGGGAGGACGAGACGCTGCTCGTCCCCGGCGTCGAGGCCGACGGCTGGCTCGAGCCCACCCCCGAACCGCGCGAGCTGCGCCGTCAGCTCGTCGGGCGCTTCGTGCTGGAGGACCCGGCGACCCTCGACGAGGGGTTCTCCGTCGCCGAGGCCGTCCTGCCGACCGTCCTGGCCTCGGCGATGACGGGTGAGCCCTTCGACGACACCACCCTCGACGCCCTGGTCGGGGACGGCGCCGTCCTCGGCCCGGCCGCCGGGGTGGCCGTGGAGGAGCTGAAGGAGCGGCTGTCCGACCTCGGGGTCCTCGGGATCCTGTCCGAGCGGGCGCCGTGGACGATCGCGCGCGGGTTCTGGCCCGCGATCGCCGCCACCGTGGGCGAGGAGGAGGACGACGACCTGCTCGGTGGCCTGTTCGGGGACTCCGAACCCCACTGGCTCGAAGGCGTCATGGGCCAGCTCGGGCTCGGGGACGAGCAGGTCCGGCAGATCCGCGGGCTGCTCGGGGGCCGCTGAGGGGCCTCAGGGCAGCGGGGTGGCGGTGAGGTCACCGAACTCCACCTCGGCGTCCTCGCTGTACACACCCACCGACCCGCCCGGGTACGGGGAGTCGGTGTCGGTGAACTCGACCACCGCGGCGCCGTCGACGTCGACCGTGACCGTGGCGCCGACCTGGCGCACCACGACGTCGTGCGCGCGTCCGCCCTCCGCCGGAGAGGGCCCCGTCGCGAGGAACCGCTGGGCCCCGGGCCACCGGGGATCGGCTTTGCCCAGTTCCCAGCCGTTCGGCTTGAGGACGAAGTAGTAGAAGCGCTGCGGGCCCTCGTAGTGCCACACGACCCAGCCGACCTCCCACGGGTTCGGGGCCGTCCCCGTCCGCAGCTGCCGCAGCGTGTGCATCCGCACGCTGAACCGCACGTCGCGGTACGACCCGACCGAGACCACCAGCCCCGCGTGCGTCACCCCGGCCCTGGCCGCCGGGCGCGGGGACAGGGTGATCGACGACCCGTCGGAGGTGGTGCGGCCCTCGCCGTCGAAGACCGCGCGCCACGGCCCGTGCCGCGACCCGTCGACCCAGCGGTCCGGCCGACCGGACCACCACGTCCAGCCGCCGGCCACGCCCAGGGCGAGCACGGCCACCAGGGCGACGGCGACGGGTGTCCGCGGCCGTCGCCGGGAGGCAGGACGCGACCCGAGCACCGGCGGATCGTTCCACGCGCGTGCCAGACTGTCACCGGACGCGGGCACGTGACCCGCCGACGGGGGGAGGGCCCCGTGGACCGCAGGACCGCACTGGGGCTCGCCGCGCTCGCGGGCCCGGCGGTGTGGGCCGTCACCGGGTGCGCCGGCGACCGGCCCACGGACGGGCGGGGGTCGGACCGGGCGGCGGCCCCGGTGGGTGCCGGCCGGCTGGAGTTCGACGTCCGCGACGCCGGCGGCCGCGTGCTGACCTGGGAGGAGTTCCGCGCCCGGCAGTCCAACGGGGCCGGGGACGACGGTGCCTCCGACCTGCTCGTCGACGCGACCACCTTGCAGGTGGTCACGCCGTGGCCGCTGGAGGAGGGCGCCGGGACGTTCGCCCTGGACCGTCCGGCCGGGGACGTCTCGCTCGCCCTGGCCTGGCCCACCGCCGACGGGTACCACCAGCTGCTGCTGGACCTGCCCGCCCCGGGTCGTCACGAGTTCTCCGAGACCGCCGCCGAGCAGGCCGCCGCCGAGCTCGAGCGGCACGTGGCCGGCCGCGACGGGTACGTGCCCTCGGCGCCGGTGCAGGAGGTGCGGTCGCGCGCCGCGCTCCTGCTCCGGCGGTGCCGGGCCGAGACCGACCCCGCTCGCCGCGGAGGGCTCGCGGTGGAGGCGTTCGAGGCGTTCACGCGGGCCCAGCTCCTGGTCCAGGAGGAGTCCGGGCGCCGGCGCGCCGCGGCCGGTTCCCCCGTCCTCGGGGTGACGTTCGACGACCCCTCCCGGCACGACGCCCTGCCCGCCGTCCGCGCCCTCGACCCCGGTGGTGACGTCCAGGTCCGGCTGGTGTTCGACGCGGCCGAGGGGCCGCACGGGTACCGCGCGGACGTCGAGGCCGCCCGGGCGGCCGGGGTCGCGGTCGTGGGGCAGTTCCTCGACTCCTCCCAGTCCGCCGGCGTCGGTGAACGGGAGTGGCGGCAGCGGGTCGCCGACTACGTGCGGGTCCTGCCGGGCGTGACGACGTGGGAGGTCGGCAACGAGGTCAACGGGGCGTGGGCGGGCCCGGCCGCGGCGGCCCGCACCCGCTGGGCCGCGCGGTACGTGAAGGAGAACTCCGCGGCGCGGACCCTGGTCACGCTGTACTGGCAGATGGGGGAGGGGGAACCGGACGAGCAGGTCTTCACCTGGGCCGCGGCGAACCTGCCCGACGCCGCTGACATCGACGACGTCGGGTTGTCGGTCTACCCCGAGGAGCACCCGCTCGGGGTGTCGCTCGACCGGGTGCTGCGAACCCTGCGCCGCGCCTACCCCGACCAGCGGTTGCTGATCACCGAGCTCGGGTACGGCGCCGAGGACCTCCGGCCGATCTGGTGGTGGGGCGCCCCGGACGACACCGCCGCCGGTCGCCTGCAGGTGGCCCGGTTCTACTCCGCGGCCGTCAACGGCCTCGGCGACGGGGGCACGTTCTGGTGGTACTTCCTGCAGGAGGCGTTGCCACCGTCCCCCTTGCACGACGCCCTGCGCCGTCCCGGCGCGGGGACCGGGGTGGCCCCGGCGGCGTGGCGGGTCCCGCGGCGGACGCGCCGTCTCCGGGACGACGTCAGGACAGGTCCGCAGGCCTGATCCGCACCCGGGAGAACTCGACCCGCGCGTCCTCGGAGTACAACCCGACAGCGCCGCGCAGCTGGGGGTCGTCGTCGGTGAAGGTGACCACGGGGGCGGTGTCGACCCACACGTCGATCGTGGCCCCCAGCTGGCGGACCCGGACGTCGTGGGCCCGGCCCGCGTCGGCCGGGCGGGGCCCGGTGGCCAGGAACCGCTGCCCGCCGGGCTCGGCGGGGTCGACCTTCCCCAGCTCCCACCCGTTGGGTTTCACGGCGAAGTAGTAGAACCGCGTGCTCGTCACGGCCCCGGTGCGGACCCCGGGGCGGAGGTCGGCCTCGCGCAGGTGCCACACGAGCCAGCCCACCTCCCAGGGGTTGGGCGGTGACCCCGTCCGGGACTGCGCGACCGTGCGCACCCGGGCGCTCAGGTCCACGTCGCCGTACACGGCGGTCGAGACGACCAGCCCGGCGTGCGTCTCGCCGGGCTCGGTGGCGGCCTTCGGGTCCAGGGTGGTGGTGGACCCGTCGGACACCGTCTGCCCCTGCCCGTCGAACACGGCGATCCAGTCCCCGTGGACGGATCCGTCGACCCAGCGGCGCGGGGGGTCTGAACACCACCACCGGGCCGCGACGGTGCCGAGCGCCGCCACCGCCGCGAGCACCACCACGACCACCACCGTGACCACCACGAGGGACCGGCGCCGACGACGGCGCCGGCGCGGGGGAGGCGGCGGCACGACCCGCAGTTCGGTGCCACCCCCGCCCCCGCACACCCCGCCGGGCACGGCGGGGTCAGACACTGCCGGCGGCCACGAAGGTGTAGCCCAGCGCCTTGATGCCGGTGACGACCTCGCGCAGGTGACCCGTGCCGAGGTAGGGGTGGTAGAAGAAGCTGGCGAAACCGTCGCGGACCACGAGGTTCGCCTCGGCCGTCGCGACGAGGTCTGCGGGCAGCCGCGCCGGGTGGGTGTTGAACGGCTCGGGTTCGACGTTGCCGACGCACTCGGGGACGACCTTGGTGCCGTACAGGTCCCGCACCGGGTAGGGGAAGTACTGCCCGTTCAGCCGGGTGGTGTCCACCCCTCCCGTCAAGAGCCCCCCGAAGTACAGGCCGCGTTCGTAGCGGGTCGAGAACCGGGCCGCGACGGCGCGGTAGTCGGTGGGACTGCCGGCGTAGTGCGGGAACTCGAAGATCGTCGGCGTGCCGAGCCCGGCGGCGGAGAACTGCATGCGCGCGGCGTCCAGGCGCGCGGTGCACCAGGCCGTGGAGTCGGGGGGGACCGGACCGTCGTAGACGACGCGGTCGGTGGCGTCGACGTGGGCCAGGAAGAACTCGAAGTCGTTGGCGCTCACACCGTCGTAGGGGTTGGGGGTGGTGCCGAACTGGTGGGTCCACCCGTGCATGAGCAGGGTCCCGCCCTTGGACCTGGCGTACTTCAGCGCCGAGACGACCGCCGGGCGCTGGGTCATCGTGTAGTCCTGCGGGGCACCCCCGCTGAACACCCCCTGCGGGTCCACGTACCGGGTGTAGACGGCCACCGAGAAGGGGACCCGCTGGGAGGAGAGGTAGTCCACGACGGCGCGCAGCTCGGCGGGGTCGGCGTCGGGACCGACGTCCTCGATGCGGACCAGCGCCCGGTGCCGGGTGGGGGTGGCCGGGGCCAGGGCGTCGAACAGCAGGTCGGCGAAGGCGAGGTAGCGGTCCCCGTGGTCGACGTAGGCGAAAGGGACCTCGCCGAGGTAGGTGAAGTTCCCCGCGCGGACTGCCCAGGGGAAGGTGCTGCCGTCGGGACGGTTCGCGGTGGCCAGGACGGTGGCCCTGGTGGGGTCGACGACCGTGACGTCCATGATGCCGGACTGGTTGACGGTGTCCCGGCGCAACGTCTTCCCCTTGTAGGTGACGGCCGCGACGGCGCTGGTGTCGAACTGGTTCCACGTCCAGCCCGTGCGCGCGGTGAAACCCGGGTCGGCGGCCGTGAGCCGCCAGATGTTGTCGTAGACCCAGATGACCGGCTTGGTGGTGGCGAGGACGTCGGTGAGGAAGGCCGCGGGGAGATCCTCGTCGTAGGTGGACCCGATGTACACCAGGGCCGAGTACGACGACAGCGTCCCGGCGGTGTACGTCCGCGCGGGGATCGCGGTCCAGCCGCCGAAGTGCGAGACGAGGTTGGCGGTCTGCTGCGCGTACAGCTCCCCCAGCCAGCCCCACGAGCCGCTGTCGTCGTACACGACGAGGGTGGTCGTCGCGGTGCTCAGACCGGTCCCCGTGGCGGCACCGACCTCGGCGGACCGCAGGGAGGCGCGGGGCGGTGCGGGTGGCGCGGGCAGCTGGCTCGTGGCCGGGGTCCGGTCCGCGCGACCGCCGCCGCGGGGCCTGCGCTCTCGCGGTGGCGGGGGCGCGGGCAACGTGGCGGCCCGGTCGAGCGAGTGCCCCCGTCCGCGACGACGGGGACCGGCCGCGGTGGCGGGCGGGGGCAGCGTGAGGCCGAGGGCGGCGGCCAGGCCGGTGGCCCCGGCCGCGCGCAGGGCGTCGCGACGCCCCCAGGCCGGCCGGTGCAGCGGGTTGTCGTGGGACACGGGGTCCTCCTCGGTCTCGGGCGGTGCGGGAACCGTCCTGCGGGGGCGGGTCAGACGGTGACGGGGGTGGCGGGGGTGGCGGGGGTGGCGGCCGGGGCGGCCAGGTGGTGCGCGAGCCGGCGCAGGGCCACGGTGGACTCCAGGGGACCCCAGGGGTGGGGACCGGAGCGCAGGACGGGGAACGCGCACCCCCCGTCGCGGCCGACGCGCAGCACGTCGGCGCCCCGGGCCGAGACCTCGTGGACGACGGGGTCCGGGGCGGGTGCTCCGTCCTCCACGACGACGACCGGCGTACCGGGCCCGACGAGCGCGAGGAGGCCGTGCTCCAGTTCTCCCGAGGGGTGGCACTGGACCCAGTGGTGGGTGAGCTCACCGAGGTCCAGCGCCGCCTGGGCGGCGTGGGGCAGCGCGGCACCTCGGCCGACGACCAGCAGGCCCGGGCGGGTGGCGAGCCGGGCGGCCAGGCGCGGGGCCAGGTCGTGGGCGACGACGTCGGCGGTGTCCGCCGCGAGGTGCAGCGCCTCGGGGACGGCGAGGAGTTCCTCGAGCAGCGGCGACAGGACCGCCCGGGGCCAGCGCGCCCGGCTGACGGCCGCGGACAGCCCCAGGAACACCCCGGCCAGGACCTGCGCGGTGAACGTCTCCGACGCGTCCGCCGTCGGCCCCGGCCCGCCGAGGTCCAGGACGGCGTCCGCACGCCGGGCCAGCGGCGAGCCGGGTGCGTCCGTCACCACCAGCAGCGGGCCCCGGCCGCCGCGGTGCGCGGCGTCGGCGTCGAGGGCGCTCAGGACGGCGGCGGTCTCCCCCGAGGGGGAGCAGGCGATCGTGGTTTCCCCCGGGCGGGTCGACTCGGGGTCGTGCTCGGAGGCCGCGGTCACCACGCAGTCGATCCCGCCGAACCGCCGCAGGACCCGGGCCGCGGCGTCCGCGGCGTTCCGCGCTGAACCGCAGGCCAGGAAGCGGACCCGTTCGGGAACGGGCAGACCGAGCCGCTCCCAGACGGTTCCCGACCGCACGGCCGGGAACCACTCGCCGATCTGCCGGGCGACCGCACCGGCCTGCGCTTCAGCCGGGTCGCCGGGCGCGGGCGGCCGCGGTGGTCGTGCCGTCCTCGTGCGGGGCCGGTGCACGGGGCGTTCGTGGTGGTCGAACCACCGGACCCCGCCGTCGTGGCCGTCGTGGCCGTCGTGGAACTCGACGAGGTCGTCGTCGTGCAGGAAACCCACCGCGTCGCAGCACCCGGCGAGCGCGGCGAACTCGCTGGACGCCACCGGACCGGCGGCGTCGAACCCGACGACGAGCGGGCAACCGCGCGCCGTCAGGACCAGGCGGTCGTGACCGGCGGCCAGGACCGCCAGGGCCCACGACCCCCGCAGGCGTCCGGTGCTGATGCGCACGGCGGCGGACAGGTCCCAGCCGAGGGCGAGTTCCTCCTCGACGAGGTGGGCGACGACCTCGCCGCCGTCACCGGACCTGAGCCGGTGCCCACGGGCCCGCAGCAGTGCCGAGATCTCCGGGGCGTTCTCGACGGTGCCCTCGTGCACCACGGCGACCTTCGACGTGCAGTCCACCGGCAGGGGTGCGTCCTGCCCGGGAACCCCGTCGTCCCCGGTGCCCGACGTTCCACGGGCGCGGGCGATCCCGAAGGGTCCCGGGGACGGGTGCGTGAGCCGTCCCCTCCCGTGCCGCACCACGCGGTCGGGACCGAGCAGGACGACACCGCTGCCGTCGCATCCCTGGTCCCCCAGGCGGTGCAGGCCTCCGGACAGGACGTCGAGCAGGTCCCGGGGTCGCCGCGCGGCGACGAACGCACCCACGTGTCCACCCACGGAACACCTCCAGGAAGGCGCCTTCCCCGCGCCGACGGCGCGGGACGACCGGGACGGGCGGGAACCTCAGGTGTTCTCGGGGACGTTCCGGCAGGCTCACGGTGGACCCGTCGGCGGCGCTTGTCCAGCAGTTCGGGAGATTCGGTGGAGGGTGCCGGGACGTGCGACGGCGGTGCTTCGAATGGTTGCAGGACACTGTTGTCGGGCTGCGCGAAACTGTCCGTGACGGAGTAATCACTGGAACAGGAGAAACCTCCGTCCACCGCCCTCGATCCCCTCTTTTTCGGTCGTTTCCCTCCCGTTGCCGCCCCGGGTGCGGCACCCTTCGGCAGGCAGCCGTCCCACGATCTCCGCGAGGAGTTCCGATGCTCCCTCTCGTGCCCCCCACGACAGCCGGGCCGTTGCCCGGCGACCACCAGCCGCTCCAGACGTCCCAGACCGCGGCAGGCGTCACCGACCCGTTCCCGCACCCCGCGGACCTGGTGTCCCAGCACCTGCTCCCCGGCGTCGGGTTCCTCTTCGCGGTCTACCTCACGGCCCTCCTGGCTCTCGTCCTGCTGACCGCCGCCGTCAAGGTGCACCTCCGGACCCGTCCCGCGGTCCGTCCGGGCGCGCACGCCGCAGGAACCGGCCACGGCCGGCTCCACCGCGCGTCCCGCCGGGGGAGCGTGGTGCTGCCGCCCCAGGAACCCACCACGCCGGTCACCACGCCGGTCACCGCGCCGGCCACCGCGACCGGAGGTGCGTCGTGACGGGGCAGCGCGCCCACCGGGTCCTCCTCGTCATCGGCACCCGTCCCGAGGCCGTGAAGTTCGCCCCCCTCGTGCGGGCCATGACGGCCGACCACCGGTTCGACCCCGTCGTCGTCACCACCGGGCAGCACCGGGAGATGCTCGACCAGGTGCTCTCGGCCCTGGACGTCGTCCCCGACGTCCGGCTCGACGTCATGCGGGAGCGCCAGGACCTGCACCGGCTGACGTCACGCCTGTCGGCCGAGCTCGGGACCGTCGTGACCGGGGGAGCGTTCGACGCTCTCGTCGTCCAGGGGGACACCACGACGGCGCTGTGCGGTGCCCTCGCGGGGTTCTACGCGGGGATCCCCGTCGCGCACGTGGAGGCGGGGTTGCGTTCCGGGGTCCCGACCGACCCGTTCCCCGAGGAGCAGAACCGCCGCCTGGTCTCGCGGCTCGCCCGCTGGCACCTGGCCCCCACGTTGCCCGCCGGGACCAACCTGCTGCGCGAGGGGATCTGCGCCGACGACATCGAGATCACCGGGAACACCGTCGTGGACAACCTGCTGTGGGTCGTCGGCCGCGGGCTCGGCCGCTCGGCCTTCGGCGACGGCGGGCCCGCCCGGGCGCGCAGCGGACCGCGGATCGTGCTCACCCTGCACCGCAGGGAGAACCAGGGGCCGGTCATGGCCCGTCTGGCGCGGGCCGTCGCCCAGGTCGCCGAGGAGTGCGACGCCGAGGTCGTGCTGCCCCTGCACCGCAGCCCGGCCGTGCGCGACGCCGTCCTGCCCGTCCTGGGGGAGCACCCCCACGTGCGGCTCACCGAACCCCTCGACTACCTCGACTTCACCGCGACGCTCGCCGCGGCCGACCTCGCGCTCACCGACTCCGGCGGCGTGCAGGAGGAAGCTCCCTCGCTCGACGTCCCGGTCCTGGTCCTGCGCAACACGACCGAGCGCATGGAGGCCGTCCGGGCCGGGGCCGCCCTCCTCGTCGGGACCGACCCCCAGGAGGTGCGACGCCGGACGCTGGACCTCCTCGCCGACCCGGAGAGGGTGCAGCGCATGAGGTCCGTCCCGAACCCGTTCGGGGACGGGCGGGCCGCGGAACGGATCCTCGAGCGCCTGGCCCGCGACCTCGGTCCGCGCGCCGTCGCGCGGGAGGTGCCCGGGGCCGCCACCCTCGCCGGTTCCCCGCCGTGAGCGCGATGGTCCCCGTCAGCGTCACGATCGTGCTCTTCCTGCTGCACAGCCTGACCATGTTCGTGCTGTCCGGGAGGGACCGGCCGCCGGCGGGCGAACCGCCCGACCTGCTCTTCGTGGTGCTCATCCCCTGCCTGGACGAGGGGGTCGTCATCGACCGGACCCTGCACCGGTTGCGGGCGCTGGACGTGCCGAACGTCCGGGTCCTGGTCGTCGACGACGGCAGCGCGGACACCACCGCCGACCTCGTCGCGGCCCACGCGGCGGACGATCCGCGCATCGGGTTGCTGACCCGGCGGCTCCCCCTGGCCCGGCAGGGCAAGGGGCGGGCGCTGAACGACGCGTTCACCCGGCTCGTCGGTTCCCCGCTGGTCGCCGGCCACCGCGAGGAGGACGTGGTCGTCGTGGTGCTCGACGCCGACGGCCGGCCCGAGGCGAACATGTTCACCGAGGCGGGCAGGCACTTCGCCGACCCGCGCTGCGGGGCCGTGCAGGTCGGGGTCCGGATGTACAACGTGGCCGAGTCGCTGCTGGCCCGGATGCAGGACTTCGAGTTCGTCGTGTTCACCGAGGTCTACCAGCGCGGGCGGATGCGGACGGGGTCGGTGGGGCTGGGCGGCAACGGGCAGTTCGCCCGGCTGAAGGCGCTGCGCGACCTCGGGGGCGACCCGTGGACCGAGTGCCTCACGGAGGACCTCGACCTCGGCATCCGCCTGCAGGTCCTCGGTTGGCAGAACCGCTTCGCCCGCACCACCTACGTGGCGCAGCAGGCCGTCGTCTCCCCGCGCCGGCTGCTGAGGCAGCGGACCCGCTGGTTCCAGGGGCACCTGCAGTGCCTGCGGCGCATCCCGCTCATCATCCGCTCACCCTTGACGCTGGTCAGCAGCCTGGACCTGGTGCACCACCTCCTCGCTCCGCTGGTCATCCTGCTCACGAGCTCGCTGCCGGTCCTGCTGTCGATCTGGGCGGTCCTGTACGCCCTGGACTCCTCGCACCCGCTGACGCACCTGGACCTGGTCCCCTGGTTCGTCTGGGTCGGTGCCTACGCGATCACCTTCGGGCTGGCCCCCCTGCTGGGCTACGTCTACTGGCGGACCACGCGGCTGCCGGCCTGGCGGGTCCTGCTCCTCGCCCACGTCTACGTCCTCTACGCCTGGCTCTGGTACGTCGCGGGGTGGTGGGCGGTGGTCCGGACCGCGCGGGGCCGCAGCGGATGGGCCAAGACGGCACGCACCCGCAGCGCGGAGACCCTCGTGGTGGAGCAGCGCGCCGCGGCGTGAGCGGATCGTGCCCGGACCCCGGCGCAGCGGCACCGCACCCCCGTCACCGGGGGTGCGGTGCCCTCAGCCGCTCTGGGACAGCCCCGACGGCCCGCTGGACAGCACGGCGGCGGCCAGCGCCCGCGACGCCGGCCGGTCGCGCGTCTTGGGGTTGCTCAGCAGGACGAGGTCGATCTGCCCCAGCTCGGGCAGCTTGTGCTGGGCGCCGAGGGTCACGAGCTGCGGGGGCACCAGGGAGCTGGCCAGGCAGGAGACCCCGATGCCGGCGGCCACGGCCGCGATGAGCCCGTTGACCCCGCGGCACACGCACGCCGACCGGTAGCCGATGCCGACGCGGTCGAGGGCCTGGTGCATCGCCGTGCCGCTCAGCGACGGTGAGGGGTAGACGGCCAGCGGCACCGGCTGGGTGAGGTCGAGCCGGGTCGAGGGGTTGCCCACCCACACGAGCCGCTCGCGCTTGACGAGCTGCCCCTCACCCGACCCGCGCGGCCGCTTGCCGATGAAGATGTCGAGGCGGTCGTTCTCCAGCCGCCGGTGCAGCGTCCCGGACTGGTCGACGGTCAGTTCCAGGTCCACGCGCGGGTTCTCCGACCGGAAGTCGCGCAGGATCCGCGGCAACCGCGTCAGGGCCAGGTCGTCGGACATCCCGATCCGCAGCCGGCCCACCGGCCGGGCCCCGGTGAAGTAGGCCGCGGTCTGCTCGTGCGCGGCCAGGATCGAGCGCGCGAAACCGATCATGGCCTCGCCGTCGGGGGTCAGCGTCACCGAGTGCGTGTCGCGGTGGATGAGCTGACGGCCCACCGAGTCCTCCAGCTTGCGGACGTGCTGGCTCACCGTGGACTGCCGGACGCCGAGGCGGGCGGCGGCCTGGGTGAACGAGTGCGTCTGCGCCACCGCGAGGAAGGTCCGCAGCTGGACGGGTTCGAACGTCCCCGTCGGTCCTGGTCCGGCGCTCACGCCCACCGCCCCGTCGCGTGTTCATCACGAGCCGTGATGACTGATAAGCCTTCGACTGGTCTGCAGCTTACCGCCCGGGTCACCGATGATGGTCACGCAGCGTCAGTGGCCCGGGAGCACCACCGGGGGCCACCACCCCAGGTCAGCACCCGCGAGGACACCACGAGAGGCACCCGTTCGTGACACCGGCAGCCGCCGAAGCCAGCACCGGACCGACCCCCACCCCCTCCCGCCGTCCCCATCGCCCCCGCCGTCCCCGCAGCACGTTCGCCGCGCTCCGGGTGCGCAACTTCCGCATCTACGTCACCGGCCAGGCCTTCGCCAGCACCGGGGTCTGGGTGCAGAACATCGCCCTGGACTGGCTCACCCTCGAACTCACCGGTTCCCCGGCCGCCGTCGGCGT
The DNA here is from genome assembly GCF_041276425.1 of Kineococcus halophytocola. Classification (NCBI taxonomy): domain Bacteria; kingdom Bacillati; phylum Actinomycetota; class Actinomycetes; order Kineosporiales; family Kineosporiaceae; genus Kineococcus; species Kineococcus halophytocola. The sequence continues at coordinate 28,887 of NZ_JBGFTU010000008.1, forward strand.
CGCGATGGCCCTGCAGTTCCTGCCCATCCTGCTGTTCGGGATGCACGGCGGCATGATCGCCGACCGCTACCCCAAGCGGACCATCCTGCTCGTCACGCAGCTGTGCAGCGCCTCCGTCGCCACCACCCTCGCGGTCCTCACGATCTCCGGGAGCATCACCGTCGGCACGATCTACGCCCTGGCCCTCGTCGGCGGGTTCGTCGTCGCCCTCGACAACCCGACCCGGCAGGCGTTCGTCGGCGAGGTCGTCCCCGCGCAGCACGTGCGCAACGCGGTCGCCCTGAACGCCGCGGTGTTCCAGACGACACGCCTCGTCGGCCCCGCCGTGTCCAGCATCCTCATCGGGACCGTCGGGTCCGGGTGGGCCTTCGCCGTCAACGCGCTGCTCTACGTCGGCCCCACCGTCACCCTCGCCTCGATGCGGACCTCCGAACTGCACCGCACGGTCCCGCTGCCGCGGCAGCGGGGGCAGCTGCGCTCGGCCCTGCGCTACGTCCGCGAGCGTCCCCACGTCGGCTGGACCATCGCCCTCGTCGGCGTCGTCGGCACCTTCGGGCTGAACTTCCCCGTCGTGCTCACCGCCATGGCCTCCGAGACGTTCCACGCCGGGGCCGGGACGTACGGCACGTTCAACATCGTCCTCGCCGTCGGGTCCATCGCCGGCGCGCTCATCGCGGGCGGGCGCAGCCACACCCGGCTGCGGCTCACCCTCCTGCTCGGCGCGGCCTTCGGGGCGGCCCAGACCCTCGCGGCGTTCGCGCCGAACCTGGCGACGTTCACGGTGATCCTCGTCCTCATGGGCGTGACGAACCTCGCCTTCCAGGCCATCGCGAACTCCTCCGTGCAGTTGTGGGTCGAGCCGGAGTTCCGCGGCCGCGTCATGGGGCTGTACGTCCTGGTGTTCATGGGCGGCACCCCGATCGGCGGGCCGCTCATCGGCTGGATCACCGAGCACGTCGGCGTCCGCGCCGGGATGGCCGTGTGCGGGATCGTGCCGCTGCTCGCGGCCGTGGCGCTCGCCGGCGTCCTCACCGCGCGACCGGCCCTGGCGCGGCGCCGGGACGCGGCGGCGCTCGCGGGCTGACCGCCCCCGGCCGCGGGGCCGGCCTCCACGGTGGCACCGGACCGGGACCGGATCTCGACGCCGCGTGATGGTGGCGGGCGTCCTGTGGACGACGGACGTCGTCGCGGGCGCGCCGTGGCTAGTTTCCCACCCACCAGGAGGAGGTGGGTGTGGACGAGTTGTCGACGTTGTCGGTCGTGGCCGCCGACGCGGCCGCCTCCGCGGCGCGGGCCGCGGCCGAGGGGACCGCGGACGTCGCCGCCGACGTCGAACGCGCCGTGGCCTCGCTCGGCGGCTGGTACGGCGTCGCCCGCGACGGGTTCGCCGACCGGGTGCTCGACCTCGACCGGCACCTGCGGACGCTGCAGTCCACCGCCCGGGCGGGAGCCCACCTCGTCGCGGAGTACTCCCGCGAGCTCGGGATGCTCCAGGGCCAGCTCGCCCGCGTGGACGCGGGCCGGGCCCAGGTGCGCTCGCGGATCGACGCGGGCGTGGGGGACCTCACGACCTGGCACGCGGACTGGGCCGAGCTCGACCGGTGGGACGCGAGCCGCCGGATCGTGCTCGAGGAGTTCGACACCCTCACGCAGACCTTCGCCGCCCGGGTGTTCGCCGTCGTGGACCAGGTGCCCCACCGGCCCCGCCGGCCCGGTGAGCACGTCGACGACGCCGCCCGGACCGTCGGCAGGGCCGCGCTCGACGCGACGTTCCTCGCCGCGGGGTGGACGTGGGACCGGCCCGGGTGGGCGGCCGCCGTGAGCAGCGTGCCGGCCGCGGCGCTGGACGCCGTCACCCACCCGGTGCGCACGCTGGCCGACACCGTCGCCTGGGACGACTGGCGCGACGGGCGCTACGGCGCGGCCGGCGCGACCCTGGGCATGGCGTTCGTCGGCCGGGGGGTGGGGGGCAGGTCCCTCGGGAAGACGCTGCCGGAGGGGCACCCGCTGAGGAGGCACCTCGACGAGAGCGGGGATCCGGAGCCGCAGAGCGTCGACGAGCTCTACGGCGGCGTGGACCTCGGGCGCAGCGAGGTGTTCTTCTCCGCGCACACGCTGGGGCGGCACGTGGACGTGGACGACGAGTTCCTCCAGCGGAGGTTGGTGACGGGGGAGGTGGAGGGCGGGGTGGCAGGGCGCAGACCTCCGAGGTTCGCCTCGCGATTCGCAGACCGGGAGACGGCGGAGGTGGTCATCTCCGACGCGGTGCGCGCTTTCCGGCCGGAGATCGAGGAGGCCATCGACGCAGGTGAGCGAGAGTGCGCCTTCGACGCGCCAGCACCGGAGGGTGCAGGAGTCATCTGGACGATGGATACCGGTGGTCGGTTCAAGACCGTGCCGGTCCAGGCTGTACACGTGGAGTTGCGTGAAGCGCAAGACGGGTCGTGGTACGTCATGACGGCGTACCTGAAGGAGAAGATGTGAGATCGAACCTGGTGCAGTCCGCGTACGGAGACTTTGACTGGGGACTCTGCCCTCGAGAGCGGTTGGAGCACTTGCTCGCGGGCAGAGCGGTCGACCACGCCCGAGAACGGGACGAGTGGGGCTGGTTCCTCGAGGACGCACGCACCGGGGACTACGAGCAGGAGATCTCCCGGGGCAGCGGCGTCTACACGGTGGGCCCGCCCGAAGGCACGTCCTGGATCCGGTGGGCCGAGTGGGTCGAGCATCGGCTGACGGAGGTCGCCGCGGACGAGTCGACGGTCTACGACCTACCGCCGTTCCTGTACTGCTGGCGTTCGTGCACCGCGGAACTCGACCCCGGTGCGGAGGACCTCGTCCGGGCGGCGCTGTCGACCGTCGAACCGCCGGAGGGGACCTCCGTGCGGGACTACCTCGTGGTCGAGGCCCCCGGCACCGTCGGGGTGGTCGAGCGTCCCGGTGAGGACCCGGCGCACCCCCACCGCACGTCCACGCGCTGGCTCGGCGTCGTCGTGGAGCGGACCGACGAGACACGGGTCCTGCGGGTGAACGCCGTGGATCCCCAGGTGGACGAACGCTTCCCCGAGTGGGGTTCCCGGTGGCCCGTGCTGACGGCGGCCCTGGGGGGCTGGTTCAGCGACGCGGCGCTGGGGGTGGACGACCCGTGGTACCAGCAGGCCACGATGCTGGAGTCCGAGAGCGACGAACGGCTCGCCGAGCTCGTGCGCGAGGGACGGGAACTGCTGCTCCTGGACGACGAGGACCTGTGGGCGTTCGTGTCGTCGGCGGGGTCGTGCGTCCAGCCGCCCCACCTGCGGTGGTGGTTCGAGTGGATGTTCTGGCGCATCGAGACGTTCGACTGGAAGCGCCGCGCCTGACGGGTGGGGGGCGACGTCAGCGCGCGAGGACCGCGGCCCGGGCCGACCCGGACGTGCGCACCTCCCGGTACGGCCCGGCGGGGAACACCAGCTGCGTCACCGCGACCGGCCCGGCGAGGACCTCGACCGAGCAGCGGTCCAGCAGGACGGAGAACCCCGTCAGGTCCGCGGGCAGAGGTGTGCGGTCGACCCGGGCGAACTCCTCGTGGAAGTCCACGAGCCCCGAGGAGCGCCGGTCGACGACGAGCTCACCGCCCTCGACGGCCAGTCGGAGCACGTCGCCACCGGCGGCGAACTCCCACGCGGCGGTGGTGCCGGCCGAGAACGCGCACCGCACGAGGGCGGCGGGCGGGAGGTCTTCGACGGGGCGGGAGAAGGCCGACAGCACCTCGGGGGAGAACGTCTGCACGAGCGTCGGCTCGCCGTCCACCGTCGCCAGGGACAGGTCGCGCGGGGCGGTCATGGCCCCGCGCCACGGGGCCGTCGGGGTCAGGCCCGCGTACGTCGGCTGCGCCATCCAGCCGAGCAGGACCCGCCGGTCGTCCGGGGCGTCGGTCCACGTCGCGACCGCGTACACGTCCGGGCCGGCGTCGAACGGCCGCGGCGGGCCGCCGCGGAACCGCGCGCCGTCGAACGTCCCCACCCGGTACTGCACGCGGGAGCCGGTCGCGTCCTGCACGCTCAGCAGCAGGACCCAGTGCTCTTGCCCACCGGGCCCGTCCAGGGGCAGCGGGAACAGGTCGGGGCACTCCCAGATCCCGACCCCGGGTTCGTCGTGGAAGGCGCCGACCTCCGTCCAGGTCCGCAGGTCCGGCGAGGCGTGCACGAGCAGGGTCCGCTCGTCGGCCTCGACGCTCACCATCCGCCAGGAGTCGCCGCACCGGAAGACCTTGGGGTCGCGGAACCCCGTCGACCCGCGGTCCAGCACGGGGTTCGCCGGGTCCTTGGTGAACGTCGAGCCGTCCTCGCTCCAGGCCAGCGACTGCGCCTGCCTCCCGTCGTCGTAGGCGCTCGTGTAGACGGCGACGACGCGGCCCTCGTGCACGACCGCGCTGCCGGAGAAGACCGCCTCGTCCCCCTCGTGGGGGATCGCGACGGGGTGGTGCTCCCAGCTGAGCAGGTCGCGGGACGTCGCGTGGCCCCACGACATGTTCCCCCAGACCGCGCCGGAGGGGTTGTTCTGGAAGAACAGGTGCCACACCCCGTCGCGGTGCAGCAGGCCGTTGGGGTCGTTGAGCCAGGTGTCCTGCGCGGTGAAGTGCGCCAGCGGCCGGAAGTCCACCCGGGCGAACCTACCCGTGCACCGGGGCGGCGTCGGGGGCAGGATCGGTGGGGTGAACGCCTCCCGGGTGCCCGGCCGCTTCGCGGGCCGGGACGTCGTCGTCACCGGCGCCGCGCACGGCATCGGCCGCGCCTGCGCGCTGCGCCTGGCCGCCGAGGGCGCGCGCGTCGCCGTCCTGGACCGCGACCTCGCGGCCGCGCAGGCCCTGGTGCCGGAGCTGGCCGGCACCGGTCACCGGGCCCGGGCCGTCGACGTCCTGGACGACACCTCCGTGCGGGCGGCGTTCGACGGCCTCACCGTGCACGCGCTCGTCCACGTCGTCGGCCTCGCGCTCACCCGGGGCGGGGTCGAGGAGGCCGGTGACGAGGAGTGGCTGGCTGACCTCGACCTCAACCTGCTCGGCGCGGTCCGCTGCGCGCGGGCCGCGCTGCCCCGGCTGCGCGAGCACGCCTCCTCGGCCGTCGTGCTCGTCAGCTCCATCAACGCCCTCGCCGGCCTGGGCTGCGAGCCCTACGCGGCGGGCAAGGCCGGGCTGGGGACGCTCGCGCTGAACCTCACCCGCACCCACGCCCGGTACGGGGTCCGGACGAACGTCGTCGCGCCCGGCACCGTCCGCACCCGGGTCTGGGACGGGCAGCCGGGGATGCCGGACGCGTGGGCGGACTGGTACCCGCTGGGCCGGGTCGGCGAACCCGAGGACGTCGCGGCCGCGGCCGCGTTCCTCGCCTCCGACGACGCGGCCTGGATCACCGGGCACGTCCTCCCGGTCGACGGCGGGTTCCTCGCCAACGTCCGCTGACCCGCCGTCCGCCCGTCACAGCGGCGGGGCGACGAGCGCCTCGTAGGCGTCGAGCTCGGCCAGGAACTCCTCCTTGACGTCAGCGGGCGCCCAGGAGATGTCGATGGCGTTGCGCTGCAACTGGATGAGCTCGTCCGGGCCGAGGTCGGCCGCCCGGGTGAGGGTGATGAGGTTCTCCGTGACGTACCCGCCGAAGTAGGCGGGGTCGTCGGAGTTCACGGTCACCTTCACCCCGCGGCGCAGCAGGTCGGCGATGACGGGCGCCTTGCTGTCGTCGGTGACGAAGGAGTTCGAGATCGGGCAGCACGTCAGGCCCGTCCCCCGTTCCTGCAGCAGCGCCAGCAGCCGGGGGTCCTCCACCACGTTCGTGCCGTGGTCGACGCGGTCGACGGCGATGTCCTCCAGCGCCTGCCGCAGGTGCTCCAGGGTGTCCTCCTGGTCGATGTCGCAGTGCACCGTCACCTTGAACCCCGCCGCGCGGGCGCGGGCGAACAGGTGCGCGAACTTCGCCGGCGGGTGGCCGCGCTCGTCGGAGTCCAGGCCGATGCCGACGATCTGCTCCCCGAACCCCAGCATCTGCTCCACGACCTCCTCGGCGCTCTCCACGGGCAGGTCGCGGACGAGGCACAGGATGAGCCCGGCGCTGAGCCCCAGCTCGCGCCGGGCCTGCTCCACCGCGTCGTGGTACCCGAGCACCACGTCCTCGAACGCCACCCCGCGGGCGACGTGCACCTGCGGGTCGAAGAACACCTCGGCGTGCCGGACGTTCTGCTCGGCCGCCTTCCGGAAGTAGGCCATCGCCAGGTCGCGGAAGTCCGCGCGGGTCACGAGCACGTCCATCGCCGGGTAGTAGACGGCGAGGAAGGAGGCCAGGGAGTCGAACCGGTACGTCGCCCGCACCTCCTCGACGGTGCTCTGACCGATGTCGACGCCGTTGCGCCGGGCCAGGTCGAGCTTGAGCTCCGGTTCGAGGGTGCCCTCCAGGTGCAGGTGCAGCTCGACCTTGGGCAGCGCGGCGGTGAAGGCGTCGAGGTCCATGCGGCAATCCTGTCCCCCCGCCGTCCGGGACGTCGGCGGGGGCGGATCGGCGGGGGCAGGTCGGCGGGTCGGGTCGGCGGGCAACACGACCGCAACACGACGGGCACACGACGGCAACCCACCCGGCCCCGCCGCCGGGCACGCTGGGGGACCCGCACCGAGGAGGCCCCCGTGACCGCGTGCCCCGTGCTCGACCCCCGCCTCACCGACCCGCAGGCCGCGCAGGTCCACGCCGCCCGCGCCCTCCTCGACGCCTCCCTCGTCCCGCGCCACCTCGCCGGGCTGGCCGTCGCCCGCGCCCGGGCCCGCCGCACCGCCGAGGCCGGGCCGGACCTCGACGTGCACCGCCGCGACCTCGTCGTGCGCGGGGGCGCCGGTCCGCGCCCGGCCCGCCTGTACGTCCCGGCCGGGCCGGAGCCGGCGGCGACCGTGCTGTTCCTGCACGGTGGCGGCTGGGCGCTCGGCGACCTCGACACCGACGACCTGCTGTGCCGCCGGCTCGCGGCGGCGGCCGGGGTCGCGGTCCTCAGCCTGTCCTACCGGCTGGCCCCGGAGCACCCCTGGCCCGCGGCGCTGGACGACGCCTGCGCCGTGCTGGAGGCGCTCGCCGCCGGCCGGGTGCCCGGCCCGACCGGGCCGCTCGTCGTGGCCGGTCACGGCGCCGGCGGGCAGCTCGCCGCCGTCCTGGCCCTGAGCGCCCGCACGGGCCGGGTGCCGCCGCTGGTCCACCAGCTGCTGCTCTGCCCGCTGCTGGACGACGACCTGGACCGCGACTCCCACCGCCGCTACGGGCAGGGGCTGGGGCTGAGCGTGGACGACCTCGCCTGGTTCTGGCGCATGTACGTCCCCGACCGCGCCGCCCGGCACCGACCCGACGTCGCCCCGGCCCGGGCGCGGGACGTGAGCGGGGTCGTCCCCACGACGGTCGTCGTCGCCGGGGCCGACCCCGTGCGCGACGAGGGCCTGGCCTACGCCGCGACGCTGCGGTCCGCCGGGGTCGACGTGCGGGAGGTGCTCGTGGAGGGCGTGCCGCACGACGTCCTCACCACCCCCGGGGTGCCGGCCGGGGAACGGGTCGTGCGCGCGGCCGCCGAGCACCTCACCGCGACGCTGTCCGCGCCCCGCGTGCTGGACCTGCGCGAGGGCGTCGCGCAGCCGCGCTGAGCCCGCGCGCTCCACCGCGCCGGGCGCTGGGCCCGCCCGTAGGGTTCCGGGGTGACTGTTCCCAGCATCCAGCTCCACGACGGCGTCAGCATCCCCCAACTGGGTTTCGGGGTCTGGCAGGTCCCCCCGGAGCAGACCGCCGAGGTCGTGCTCCAGGCCCTGCAGGCCGGGTACCGCCACATCGACACCGCGGCCGGGTACGGCAACGAGGCGGGTGTCGGTGACGCGTTGCGCGCCAGCGGGATCCCCCGCGAGGAGGTGTTCATCACCACCAAGCTCGCGAACGACGAGCACGGCCGGGACAAGACCCTCGCCGCGTTCGAGGCGTCGATGGACCGTCTGGCCCTGGAGTACCTGGACCTGTACCTCATCCACTGGCCCCAGCAGGCCGACGACTACGTCGAGACGTGGCAGGCGTTCGAGGAGATCAAGGCCTCCGGGCGCGTCCGCACGATCGGCGTCTCGAACTTCCAGAAGACCCACCTGCGCAAGCTCCTCGACGAGACCGGCACCGTCCCGACGGTGAACCAGGTCGAGGTGCACCCCTACCTGGTCCAGGAGGACCTGCGCTCGTTCAACGCCGAGCACGGCATCGCGACCGAGGCGTGGAGCCCGCTGGCCCAGCGGCTCTCGCTCGTGGAGGACCCCGTGGTCACCGGCATCGCCGAGGAGACGGGCCGGACCCCCGCCCAGGTCGTCCTGCGCTGGCACCTGCAGCAGGGGAACATCGTCATCCCCAAGTCGGTGACGCCCGAGCGCATCGTGTCGAACTTCGACGTGACCGGGTTCGAGCTGTCCGGTGAGCAGGTCGAGGCGCTGACCGGTCTGAACCGCGACGAGCGGACCGGGCCGGACCCCGACGTCTTCGGCTGAGCTAGTCCAGCGGCAGTTCGAACCAGACGGTCTTGCCGGCCCCGGCCGGTTCCAGGCCCCACCGGTGGGCGAGGGTGTCGACGAGCGCGACACCCCGTCCACCGGTCGCCGTCGGCGGGACGTGGCGCACGAGGGGCTTGCCCGCCCCGCCGTCGCTGACCGAGACGCGCACCGACCCCTCGAGCTGTCGCAGCCGGACCTCGATGGGCTCGCCGCCGTGGCGGACGGCGTTCGTGACCAGCTCGGTGGTCAGCAGCTCCAGCGTCTGCCGGACCTGGGTGGGGAGGGTGACGGCGCCGAACTGCTCGCGCAACCACGACCGGGTGCGCCGAGCAGCCGACGGATCGGCTCGCAGCTCCAGACGCGTCATGCCACCTCGTTCGTCCCCCGGTCCGTGCTCGTCCCGGGTCCAACTCTGGCACCCGCACGCGCCGGGGCAACCCGGACCCACCCCGCGACCCGCCGGAAGGGGTGCCGAGACCGTCCCCGGCGGGGATGATGCACCGGTGCGGACGGAGGCGACGGCGGAGCAGACCCCGGAGGGGCTGGGGGCGACCACCCTCCTGCCCGCCCACCCCGACGTCGACCTGGACCGCTTCGCCCGGCTGGGCACCCTGGCCCTGGGCGTGCCGGTGGCGCTGGTGTCGATGGTCAGCCGCGACGGCCAGGTCCTGCCCGGGGCGGTGGGCCTGCCCGAGCCGTGGCAGACGGACCGCCGGACCCCGCTCACGCACTCCCTGTGCCGGCACGTGGTGACCACCGGCGCCGTCTTCGCCGTCGAGGACGCCCGCCTGGACCCGCTCACCGCCGACTCCCTGGCCATCCCCGACCTCGGCGTCGTCGCCTACGCCGGCGCCCCGCTGCGGCTGCCTGACCCGGGCACGGGGCTGGCCGCGGCCGGTGCCCCCGTGGTGGGGGTGCTGTGCGCCATCGACGGCGCGCCGCGCCGCTGGACGCGGGAGCAGCTCAGCGTGCTGGAGGACCTGGCCGCCGCCTGCTCGGCCGAGCTCGGGCTGCGCGTGCTGGAGGAGCGCAACCGCCTGCTGCTGCGCCTGGGTGACGCCCTCGTGGGGGCGCGCACCGTCGAGGAGGTCAGCGCCACCGTCGCCCGCGTGACCAGCTCGGAGCTGGGCGGTGCCTGGAGCGGTCTGCTCCTGCCCGACGGGCACGGCCGGCTCCGCTTCACGACGATGGCAACGCTGCCGCCGGAGACGCTGCCCGCCTGGCAGACCATCGACCTCGACGCCCCCGTCCCCTCCGCCGCCGCCGCCCGCGAGCGCCGCCCCCTGCTGTTCGCCTCGATCGGGGACCTGCGCGCGGCGTACCCGCTGGTGGAGACGAAGGCCCTCATGCCCGACTTCGGCGCCTCGGCCTACCTGCCCCTGCTCGTGCAGGACCGGCTCGTGGGGGTGCTGTGCCTGGTGTGGGCCTCGGAGCGGCAGACGCTGGAGGCCGAGGCCGACGTGTGGAGCGCGCTGGCGCGGTTCACGGCGCAGGCGCTGGACCGGGCCATGCTCGACGCCGAGCGCCGTTCGCGCGCCCAGGTGCTGCAGCAGTCGCTGCTGCCGCGGCTGCCGGAGTCGACGGGTCGGCTGCAGGTGCGGGGGCGGTACGTCCCGGCCACCCGGGAGGAGCAGATCGGGGGCGACTGGTACGACGTCGTCGTCGGGCCGCAGGGGGCGGTGACGCTGGTGCTGGGCGACGTCGTCGGGCACGACATGGCGGCGGCGGCCACGATGGCGCAGGTCCGGGGGTTGCTGCGGGCCTTCGTCTGGGACCGCGGGCCGTCCCCGACGGGGCCGGTGCAGCGGCTGGACCGGGCGCTGCCCGGGCTGGGGGTCGACGCCCTCGCCACGCTCGTCGTGGCGTGCGTGGAGGAGGGCCCGGACGGGTTCGCGCTGCGCTGGACCAACGCCGGGCACCCGCCGCCGGTGCTGCTGCACCCCGACGGGCGCACGGACCTGCTGGTCGGGGTGCCGGACCTGCTCGTCGGGCTCGTCCCCGACGCCCCGCGGCACGAGCACGTGGTGCCCCTCCCGCCGGGCTCGACGCTCGTGCTCTACACCGACGGGCTCATCGAGCAGCGCGGCCGCAGCCTGGCCGGGGGCATCGAGAGGGTGCGCGAGTCGTTGCGGGGCAACCGGTCGACGGACCTGGACGTGCTGCTGGACGCCCTGCTGGAGGAGCTGGTCGGGAACCGGGGCGAGGACGACTGCGCCCTCCTCGCCGTCCGGTTCCCCTGACGGTCACGGGTCCGCACGGGGTCCGCGCGAGACCCGCGCGGGGTCACAGGACGGCGGTCAGCTCCAGGTTGACGTCGTCGGGGTCCTGCAGGGACAGGACCGCGAGGCCCTGGTCGAGGTCGAGGACCTCGCCGTGCTCGATCCCGCGGGCCGAGAGCCGGTCGGCGGCGTCCTGCAGGTCCGCGCGCGAGCCGACCCGCAGGCTGAGGTGGTCCAGGCCGACGCGGGTGGAGACGAACCGGTCGCCGGCCCCGGCCACGGGCCGCAGCCCGAGGAGCTGGTCGCCGAGGGCGAACACGCAGCCGCCGTAGAACCTCTCCCGGTCCTCGCGGACCCCGGGGTCGGCGGCCTCGGCGCTGAAGTCGACGGCCGGCTCGAGGCCGAAGACGTCCTGGTAGAAGGCCTTGGACCGGGCGATGTCGGTCACGGTGAGGCGGACGTGGTGGATGCCGGTGGGTCGGGCGGCGGGTGCGCCCCCGGGGGAGGTGGTCATGCGCTCAACCTCCTCCGGGCGGGGCCGGTCCGCACGCCGGGACCGGGCTAGCGTGCGGTCGTGACCGGATCCCTCACCGACGTCGCCGGGCTGCAGGTCGGGCAGGTGACCCGCCGCGGGGACGGCTGGCTGACGGGCGTCACCGTCGTCCTGCCGCCCCCGGGCACCGTCGGCGGCGTCGACGTCCGCGGCGGCGGCCCGGGCACCCACGAGACCGACGCGCTGGACCCCCGCACGCTCGTCCCCACCGTGGACGCCGTCGTGCTCACCGGCGGGTCGGCCTACGGCCTCGTGAGCGCCCACGGCGTGCAGCGCTTCCTCGCCGGGCGCGGGCGCGGCTTCCCCGTCGGGACCGCGCCCGGGGAGGTCGTGCCGATCGTCCCGGCGGCCGCCGTCTTCGACCTCGGCCGCGGCGGCGTGTTCGGGAACCACCCGACCGAGGAGATGGGCTTCCAGGCCGCGGCCGTCGCCACGACGGGACCGGTCGGGCGCGGTGTCGTCGGCGCGGGCACGGGGGCCGTGGTCGGGGGCCGCTGGAAGGGCGGGGTCGGGACCGCCTCGGCGCGGGTTCCGGTGCCGGCCGGGGAGGCCGGCGCCGAGGTCGTGGTGGCGGCGCTCGCGGTCGTCAACGCCGTCGGGGTGCCGGTGGGGGGCCCTGCCGAGCGCGGCCCCGCGTCCCCGCTGAACACGACGCTGGTCGTCGTGGCCACCGACGCCGCGCTGGACCCGGCGGAGACGTCGCGGACGGCGACGGCGGCGCACGCGGGGCTGGCGCGGGCCCTGGACCCGGTGCACACGCTCGCCGACGGGGACACCGTGTTCGCGCTGGCGACGGGGGCGGTGCCGCTGGCCGCCGACCGGCCCGCGCGGGTCGGGCAGCTCGTGGCGCTGCAGCAGGTGGCGGCCGACGTCGTGCGCGCCGCCGTGCTGGACGGGGTGGCGTCCGCGGAGCCGGTGGGGGACTGGGCCCGCTTCCCGGGCTGAGCCCGCGGTGCCTCAGGCCCCGGCGGTGCGCAGGTCGATCGTGCGGGTCGAGGGCGCGGCCGACCGCACGCGGCCCTTGCCCGACCCCTTGGCCGCGTACATCGCCTGGTCGGCCTGCTGCAGCACGCGGGCCGCGTCCTGGGAGGCGTCGGCCATCGCCAGGCCCACGCTGATCCCGACCCGGAACTCCCAGCCGGCGACGGGGAACGGGTCGGCCATCGCGGCGACGACGCGCTCGGCGACGTCCGCGGCGCTCGCCTCGTCGGGCAGGCCGGGGCAGACGACGGCGAACTCGTCCCCGCCGAGGCGGGCCACCGTGTCGCCGGGTCGGACGGCGGCGCTGAGGCGGGCGGCGACGTCGATGAGGACGTGGTCGCCCGCGGCGTGGCCGCCGGTGTCGTTGACGGGCTTGAAGTCGTCGAGGTCGCAGTACAGCAGGGCCACCCGGTCGCCGCTGCGGGCGGCGGCCGACAGCGCGTGCCGCAGCCGGTCCTCCAGCAGCGTCCGGTTCGGCAGGCCGGTCAGCGGGTCGTGCAGCGCGGCCTCGCGCAGCCGGCGCTGCACCAGCCGGCGCTGGGTGACGTCGGCGACCTGGACGACGGCCCCCACCTCCCCGGGCCGGCCGTCGTCGCCGGGGGTGGGCCAGGCCGCGGCGGCCAGCTCCAGCCACACCTGCCCATCGCCGTGCTGCAGCTCGGTGTGCCAGTGCGCCTGCCGCCCCCGGCCGACCTCCAGGGCCATCTCGGACACGGCGGTGACGAAGGTCTCGCGGTGGTCGGGGTGGACCTGCTCGGACCAGTCCGAGCCGACGGGGACGGTGGTGCCGAGCATCGACTCCAGGCGCTCGTTGACGCGCGCGACGACGGCCGACCCGTCCGGTCGCAGCCGCAGCAGCGCCACCCCGAGCAGGGCGTCGTCGAACGTGCGGCGGAAGACCTCCTCGCGCCGTTCGGCCGTGACGGCGGCGCGCTCGCGGGAGCACACGACCAGCGACATGACGAGGGCGACGGCGCCGGAGACGAACAGCAGGGCCTGCAGGGCGAGGGAGCCCTGGGGCCCCTCGCCGTAGGGGCCCAGGCCCCGGGCCGTGCCGGTGGTGGCGACGACGGCGACGACGAGCTGGCAGGTCAGGGCGCGGCCCACGCCGAGACGGGCTGCGCCCCACAGGATCGACACGATGACGAGGAAGGCCCACGGGCCGCGGGCCGGGTTCTGGAAGACCGCGGCGGAGACGGCCGCGGACAGCGTCAGCACGAGGGCCCACTCCGAGGTCGCAGCGCGCGAGCGCCGCCGGTCGGCCGTGCGCGGCACCCACGAGGAGGGGGGCAGCAGGAGCAGGGGGGCCACGAGCAGGATGCCCAGCAGCTGGGCCAGGGCGTACGGGCCGCCGGCAGCGGGGTCGGCGGTCTGCACGAGCAGCGTCGCTGCGCCGACCCCGGCGCCGGCCCCGGCGGTGAAGCGCCAGGCGTCCCGTCCCCGCCGCAGGCGCGCGGACTCCCCTCGGCCGAGCGCGGAGATCAGCGCGGCGCCGACCCCGCACTGCAGCGCCTGCGCGCTGGCGAAGACGGGGACCTGGACGCCTCCCACCGGCAGCAGGTGGGTGGCCAGCGCCGACCCGACGAGCGTCCCGGCGACGCACCACCACCGCCGGGCCGGTCGCCGGGCGGCCAGCCCGAGCGCCGCCCCCGCCGCCGGCCACCAGAGGACCCCGGTGAGGTCGTGCGTGTGGGCCAGGGCCGGCATGAGCGACGTGAGGAGGGTGACGAGGAGGGCTGTGGTGACTGCGAGCCGGAGGCCGCCGCCGCGCACGGGGGCGGGCGGGCGGGTGGTCCGGGCGGCCTCACCCGTCCGGCCCTGCGGGGCTCTCACGATCATGACCACCTCCTCGGCAGGTGGGGCGCGGTCCTTGAGTGCTCCGTCCGGGTGATTGCTGATCGTGTCTTAATCGTCACCGAACGTGCTCTCATCGGACCACCGCGGGGTGCGGACGGCCGGCAGCCGCGGGGTCGGCGTGTCGCCGAGCACCACCGGGACGAGCGCTACCGGGGCGCGCGGCCCCCGGCCGCCTGGGCCCGTGCGCGGCGCTCGGCCTCCAGGAACCGGTCGTGCGCGGCGTGCGCCGTCACCCGCGACGTGACGTCGACCTGGTACCCGGCGACGTGGGTGACGTCCCCGCCGCCGTGCCGGACCGGGGCCAGCAGCAGCTCGTTCCAGAAGACCGACCCGTCCGCGCGCCGGTTCAGCAGCGTCTCGCGCACCGGCTCCCCCGCCGCGTCGAGGGCCGCCTGGTCGTAGCCGACGAGACCGGGCAGGACGCTCGCGTCGAGCGCGGGTGGACCGTCGGGGACGGAGGACATCGGGACCCCTCCGGGTGGCCGGGAGGGGGCGGACGCCCCTCCTCGATGGTGCCCCCGGTCACCCGTCCGGCGCAGCCGGACCGTCCGGCCGGTGCAGCGCCCGGTGCCCGACACTGGGGCCGTGAGCATCCCGCACTCCTCGCACTGGGGGGCCTTCTCCGCCGTCGCCGCCGACGGTGGCGTCCAGGTCCTGCCGCACCCCGACGACCCCGACCCCTCCGCGCTGCTCGGCAACGTCGCCGTCGCCGCGACCCCCACGGCGCGGGTGCTGCGCCCGCACGTGCGCCGCGGCTGGTGGGAGGACGGTCCCGGACCGGACGAGCGCCGCGGCCGCGACGAGTTCCTGCCCGTGGAGTGGGACGAGCTGCTGGACCGCGTCGCCGCCGAGTACCGGCGGGTCCTGGACGCCCACGGTCCCCGCGGGGTCTACGCCGGGTCCTACGGCTGGGCCAGCGCCGGGCGGTTCCACCACGCCCAGAGCCAGCTGCACCGGTTCTCCCACGTCCTCGGCGGCGCGGTGCGCTCGTCGTGGACGTACAGCCACGGGGTCGGGGAGGTCCTCATGCCCCGCGTCGTCGGCAGCCAGGAACCGCTCATCTCCCCGACGTCCTGGACGAGCATCGAGGAGCACACCGACCTCGTCCTCGCGTTCGGCGGCCTGCCGGCCAAGAACTCCGAGGTCGCCAGCGGCGGGATCAGCCGGCACGAGGTCGCCGGCCGGCTGCGGCGCGCCCGCGAGCGCGGCGCGGAGTTCGTCCTCGTCTCCCCGCTGCGCGACGACCTCGCCGCCGAGCTGGGGGCGCAGTGGCTCGACGTCGTGCCGGGCACCGACGCCGCCCTGCTGCTGGCGATGTGCCACGTCCTGGAGGCCGAAGGTCTGCACGACGCCGCGTTCCTGCGCCGTTGCACCGCGGGCTCGGAGGAGTTCCTCGCCACCCTGGGGGAGTTCACGCCCGAGTGGGCCGAAGGGGTCACCGGGGTTTCCGCGGCGACCGTCCGCGACCTGGCCCGCCGGGCCGTCCGCGGCCGGACGATGGTCACGGTGAGCTGGTCGGTGGCCCGCACCCGGTTCGGGGAGCAACCGCTGTGGGCGGCCGTCGCGTTCGCCGCGATGATCGGCCAGATCGGGCTGCCCGGCGGGGGTTTCGGCCACGGCTACGCCTCCACCGGCGGGGTCGGCAAGCGGGCCGGTTCCTACCCGCTGCCGACGTTCCCGCAGTTCGCCGACCCGCTGCGCGTGCGCATCCCGGTGGCCCGCATCGCCGACGCCCTGCTGCACCCGGGGCGGGAGTACGACGTCGACGGCCGCCGCGAGACGTACCCGCACCTGCGGCTCGTGCACTGGGCCGGGGGGAACCCGTTCCACCACCACCAGGACCTGAGCCGGTTGCAGCGCGCGTTCCGCGCCGCCGAGACCGTCGTGGTCCACGAACCGTTCTGGACGGCCACGGCCCGGCACGCCGACGTCGTGTTCGCCTCCACGACCACGCTGGAGCGCGAGGACATCGGCGCCGCCCGCTACGACGACCGGCTCATCGCCATGGGCCGGGTCCACGAACCCCTCGGGCAGGCCCGCGACGACTACGACGTCCTGGCCGGGTTGTCCCGGCGGCTGGACACCGGCGAGCGTTTCACCGAGGGCCGCACGGGCCCGGAGTGGGTGGAGCACCTGTGGGAGGAGTGGCGCACCGGACCGGCGGCGCGCGCCGGGATCACCGCGCCGCCGTACGCGGAGTTCCTCGCCGCGGGGGAGTTCGTGCTGCCGCCCGAACCCACCGAGAAGGTGATGTTCGCCAGCTTCCGCGCCGACCCGGACACGTACCCGCTGCGGACCCCCAGCGGCCGGGTGGAACTGCACTCGCCGACGATCGCCGGTTTCGGCTACGACGACTGCCCCGGCCACCCGGTGTGGCTGGCACCGGAGGAGGTCCCCGACGCGGAGTTCCCCCTGCACCTGGTGGCGAACAACCCCGCCACCCGGCTGCACAGCCAGCTCGACCACGGCGCCACGTCGCAGGCCGGGAAGGTCGCCGGGCGCGAACCGGTCCGGATGCACCCCGCCGACGCCGCCGCCCGGGGCCTGCGCGCCGGGC
This sequence comes from Kineococcus halophytocola, assembly GCF_041276425.1. Taxonomy (NCBI): domain Bacteria; kingdom Bacillati; phylum Actinomycetota; class Actinomycetes; order Kineosporiales; family Kineosporiaceae; genus Kineococcus; species Kineococcus halophytocola. Next base: position 45,572 of record NZ_JBGFTU010000008.1, read on the forward strand.
AGGTCGTCGTGCTGCGCAGCCGCCGCGGCAGCTGCCTGGGCGGGCTCGTCGTCTCCGACGCGCTGCGCCCGGGGGTGGTGCAGATGTCCACCGGCGCCTGGTTCGACCCCGTCGCCGGCGCGGCGGCGGGCGTCACCTGCGGGCACGGCAACGTCAACGTCCTCACCCGCGACGTCGGGTCCTCGCGGCTGGCCCAGGCCTGCACGGGACAGCACGCGACCGTGCAGGTGAGCGCGTTCGAGGGGGACCCGCCCCGGGTCACGGTGTTCGACCAGCCGTCCTGACGGTCCTCGACGGGCGAAACCCGGTGGCGGCCACCCGGCCGCCCGGGCAGCCTCGGGAGGTGCTGCCCGTCGACCTGCACCCGTTCACCGCCCTGCGCCTGACCGTGCCCGACCCCGGTGGGGACGTGGAGCTGCGCACGGGCGACCTCGACGGCGTCGTGGAGCTGTCCCGCGTCGCCGCGCGCGGGATCCACGCCGAGGACGCGATGCCCTTCGCGTTCCCCTGGAGCGACTGCGCCCCGGACGAACGGGCCCGCCGCACCTTCCGCTGGCAGCTCGGCGGGTGGGCCTCGTGGACCCCGCAGGACTGGCGCCTGGACTTCGTCGTGCGCCGCGCCGGGGTGGTCGTCGGCACGCAGTCGCTGGAGGCGCGCGACTTCGGGGTGCTGGGGGAGGTGGGAACCGGGTCGTGGCTGGGCCGGGAGCACCAGGGCCGGGGGACGGGCACGCTCATGCGCGCCGCCGTCCTGCACCTGGCCTTCGCCGGGCTGGGGGCGGTGCGCGCCCGCAGCGACGCCTTCGAGGACAACCCCGCCTCGCTGCGGGTCTCGGACCGGCTCGGCTACCGCGACGCCGGCCGGCGCACCCTCGTCCGGCAGGACCGGCCCGCGGTGAGCCGGCGGCTGCACCTCGACGTGGCCGACTGGTCGGCCCGGCCCCGTCCCGCCGTGCACGTCGAGGGTCTGGAACCGGTGCTGGCGGCGCTCACGTAGCGTGCTGGGCTGCGAACTGCAAGTCCTGGCGCGGGGACTGGGCCGAACGGGTCGGCGGACGGCTCCCGGTGGGGCATCATGGGCCTCCGAACACGGCGCGTCGCCCGGTAGGGCGCGCTGCGCCACCGAGGTGCGGAGGTGCCGCAGGTGACCACCGAGGGATGGCCTGACGACAGGCTCACCTCGTCCGACGTCCCGTCGCTCGTGCGCCACCACGCCGGGCCGGCCGAGGACCCCGACCGCTACGAGCTGCTGGGGGAGGCCGAGGGCGCCGACGAGGCGTGGCACGTGCTCGACCACCGCGCCGCCACGGGCGAGGCCCTGTTCACCCTCGCCGCCCTGCGCCCGGCCCCCGACCTGGAGGTCCGGCACGTCCCCGGCGGGGAGGGGGCGGAGCCCGCGGGCGAGGTCACCCCCGCCGAGGAGCTGTGGCGCGAACGCGCCGCGGGCCTGGCCCGGGTCCGGCACGCCCGGCTGGCCGGGGTCGTCACCACCTTCCCCGGCCCGGCGCCGCACCCGCCCGGTCAGGCCGGCACCGACGGACCCGAGTGGAACTACGCCGTCCTGGAGCAGGCCGCCGGCCGTTCCGTCGCCGACTGGCTGCGCGACGACCCCGGTGCCGGGGTCGAGGAGCGGTTCACCGTCCTGGCCACTGCCGCGAGCGTCCTGTCCGAACTGCACCGCGGGTCCGAGGACTCCCCGCCGCTGGTGCACGGGGACATCACGCCCCGCTCGGTCCGCCTCGGCGGGTTCTGGCCCGCCGACGGGGTCCGCCTCGCCGGGGCCAGCCTCGGCGGCCTGCGCCGCGGGCCGCTGCACCACCCGCACACCGTCTACACCGCGCCGGAGGTCCGCGCCGGCGGACTGCCCTCCGCGGCCGCCGACGTCTTCGGCTTCGGCGCCACGGCGCTGTTCCTGCTGACCGGGGCGCCGCCGGTCACCTCGGCCGACGGCGTGGTCGAGGCTTCCCTCGTGCGGCGCCAGCTCGCCGCCGCCCCCCTCACCGCGGCCCACCCGGGTCTGGCCGACCTGCTGCTGCAGGCCCTGTCGCCGGACCCGGCCCAGCGGCCCGACCGGCTGCCCGCGTGGGTCAACGGGATGCGGGCCTTCGTCGAACCCCGCCCCACCCTCGACGCCGGCGCCGGCCGGTCCGCGCCGGCCGAGCACGTCCTGGTGGCCCCGCCGCCCCCCACCCGGTCCCTGCCCAAGCGGCCCGTCGTGGTCGTCGTGGGTGCGCTCCTGCTCGCCACCGCCGGCACCGCGGTGGCCATCACGGCCGTCCAGCAGGGCAGGCTGCGCGACGTCCCCAACCCGGTCGCCATCGTCCAGCCGCCGCAGGAGTCGGAGCCCGCGCCCGCCACGTCGGTGCCCGGGCCCGCCCCGAGCGCGGCGGGCACCACGGCGGGACGCTCCGGCGGCACCGCCCAGGGACCGTCGGCGCGGCGCAGCACCCCGGCCCCGGCCCGGACGACCGGCCAGGAGGACCGGCGGGACCCCTCGCAGGCCCCGTCGCAGGCCCCGGCGCAGGAGCCCTCCGCCGGTGCGGTCCCCGGGTCCGGCCTCCCCTCGGGGACCGGTGCGCCCGGGCTCGTCCCGCCCACCGCCCCGCCCGCGCAGACCCCCACGGCCTCGGCCGCCCCGCCCCTGACCGGCCCGACCCCGCCGGCGGGCACCCCTCCCACCAGCCCGCCGACCAGGACGCCGACCGGCACGCCGACCCTGCCCACGCCGTCGACGAGCCCGCCCACGACCCGGCCCACCCCCAGCGTCCCCTCGACGATCCGTCCGCCCACCCGCAGGCCCGTCGTGCCCCCGCCCGCCGTGACCCCCGCGAACCCCACGCCCCCGGCGGTCACCCCGGGCACCCCCACAGCGACGCCGACCGGGACCCCCACGACGACGCCGACGACGACGCCGACGACGACGCCGACGGGGACACCGACGGGGGCCCCCGCGCGGCCGTCCTCGACCCCTCCCGGCCCCCCGGGCACCCCGCCCGGGGACGCACCCGGCGGGCCGCTGCGACCGCGGACCGGTCCGACGCCCTGAGCCCGGCGCAGTGAGGTCGGACCGGCCTGGAAAGGCCCCGTCGGCCGACTGACCGGTCGTGCCGCACCGCCACCGGGTCACCGCGGCGAGCCCGGTGGCGAGGCTGTGGAGGTGTCGTGCGAACCGCCGCGGGCCCCGGTGGGCGTCCAGTGGCCCGCACCCGCCGACGCATACTGGAGCGGCAGCTGCCGATGGAAGGCTGCCCCCCACCCGATCGCCGGAGGACCAGACCCCAGTGGCTTCGCGACGCCCAGACCCCGTCCCGCCGCACCGCCCCGCCGCCCGGAAGGGGGCCGGTGGCGCCCGCCCGACCGGCCGCCGGCCGCGCCGCCGCAAGGTCCTGGGCTGGGTGCTCGGCCTCGTCGTCGCCGGCGTCGTGCTGGCCGTGGGCGGCTTCGCCGCCGCCTACGCCTTCGTGCAGGTCCCGGACCCCAACAAGCTCGCCGACGCGCAGACGAGCACCGTCTACTTCTCCGACGGCACGACCGAGCTGGGCACCTTCGCGGCGCGCAACCGCGAGAACGTCACGCTGGACCAGGTCCCCGACCACGTCCAGAAGGCCGTGCTGGCCGCCGAGGACCGCGGCTTCTACGAGAACCGCGGCGTGTCCCCCACGGGCATCGCCCGCGCCGTGTGGACGAACCTCAGCGACGGGACGACCCAGGGCGGGTCGACGCTGACCCAGCAGTACGTGAAGAACTACTACCTGAGCGACCAGCAGTCCTACTCGCGCAAGGCCAAGGAGTTCTTCATCGCGCTGAAGATCGACCAGCAGCAGTCCAAGGACGAGACGCTGCAGAACTACCTCAACACCGTGTACTTCGGTCGCGGCGCGTGGGGGATCCAGGCCGCGGCCCAGGCCTACTTCGGGGTCGACGCCGCCCAGCTCGACGTCTCCCAGGGTGCGCTGCTCGCCGCGCTGCTCAAGGGCCCCAGCAACTACGACCCGCGCAAGGGCCCGCAGCAGACCGAAGCCGCCACGGTCCGCGTCGGGTACGTCCTCGACGGGATGGTCTCCGAAGGCTGGCTGTCCCCGGACGAGCGCGCCGCGGCCGGTCTGCCGGAGACGGTCGAGCCCACCCCGGACAACCAGTGGCGGGGCCCGAACGGGTTCCTGCTGAAGACGGTCGAGGACGAGCTGACCGGCAAGGTCGGCCTGTCCGAGGACGACGTCGAGGCGGGCGGTCTGAGGATCGTCACGACCTTCGACGCGAAGGCGCAGGCCGCCGCCGTCCAGGCCGTCCAGGACCAGCTCCCCTCCAAGCTGCCCGAGGGCTTCCACGCGGCGCTGTCGGCCATCGACCCCAGGACCGGTGGCGTCACCGCCATGTACGGCGGGGCGGACTACCTCGCCAACCAGTTCAACGACGTCACGCAGGCCCGGGCGCAGCCGGGCTCGACGTTCAAGCCGTTCGCGCTCGTCGCGGCGCTGGAGGACGGCATCTCGCTGCGGACGACGTTCAACGGCTCCAGCCCCCAGTCGGTCGACGGCAACCCCTTCTCCAACTTCGGGCGGGAGCAGTTCGGCCGCATCGACCTGGTGACCGCGACCGAGCACTCGGTCAACACCGTCTACGCCCAGCTCAACGACCGGGTCACCCCCGCCAAGACCCGTGACGTCGCCGTGGCCGCGGGCTACCCCGAGGACGACAAGACGGGCACGGCCGGGCCGCAGTACATCGCCAACGTGCTCGGCACGTCCTCCCCGCACCCCATCGACGTCACCCAGGCCTACGCGACGTTCGCCGCCCAGGGGCAGCGCACGGCGTGGCACACCATCGCCAGCATCGACGACTCCACCGGGACGCGGACCTACACCGCCTCGCCCACGACGCAGCAGGCGTTCCCGAGCGACGTCGCGGCCGACGCCACCTACGCGATGGAGCAGGTCGTGAACTCCGGCACCGGCGCCTACGCCAAGCGGCTGAACCGGCCCGCGGCCGGCAAGACGGGGACGACGAACGACAACCTCGCGGCCTGGTTCGCCGGGTACACCCCGGACTTGGCCGCCACCGTCGCCCTGTTCCAGACCACCCCGGACGGGACGAAGAACGTCTCCCTGGACCTCGGCGGCCGGGAGGTCACCGGCGGGTCCTACCCGGTCCGCATCTGGACCTCCTTCATGCGCGCCGCGCTCGAGGGCACACCCAAGACCGACTTCCCCGACCGGGCGAACGTCGGCTCCTCGCGCGGCTCGTCCTCGTCCTCCTCGTCGGGGTCCTCGTCCACCTCCTCCTCGCGCCCGGCCCCGAGCCGGACGTCCACCGGGACGGCGACCCAGACCCCCACCGACAGCCCCACCGGTGACCCGACCGACGACCCGGCTGACGACCCGGCCGACGGGCCGACCGACGGGGCGAGCGACGGGGCGAGCGACGGGCCGACCGCTACCCCGACCGGCACGCCCTCGCGGAGCCCCGGCGGCGCCACCGGCACCCCGACCTCCGGCGCCGCCGCGCCGGGCCGCTCGACCGCGACCAGCCGCCCCGGCGCTACGGCCACCGGCGCCGCCGACGCCCGCAGCCAGGGTCAGGGCACGGGCCAGGACCGCGGTGGGGCCAGCGCGCCGGCCCCGGCCACCACCCTGGCGGACGAGGGGTAGGGGAAGCTGCAGGGGTGAGCCCGCAGACCCCCGACCACCCCCCGGAGGCGCAGGCGCCCCCCGCGCCGCCCCCCGTGTCGCCCACGACGGTGGACCCGCTGGCCCGGGCCGGCAGCGAGGTCCTCGGCGGTCCCGCCGGCCGCCGCCTCGGCGGTGAGGGTCCCTGGTGGGCGCGGGCGCTGCCCGTCTCGGTGCTGCTCGCCGCCCTCGCCGTGGCGCTGGGCGCCGTCACCAAGCACCACTGCCGCGCGCAGGGCTGGAACAGCCCCGACCAGTTCGTGCACGCCTGCTACTCCGACCTGCCGGTCGTCTACACCTCCTCCGGGCTCGCCACCGGCGCCGGCCCCTTCTCCGGGGGCGTGAGCCTGAGCCAGCCGCCGCTGACGGCGCTGCTGTCCTGGCTGGTGGCCCGCGTCGTGCCGCACGAGGTGAGCGTCGCGGCGCAACGGTCCTACTTCGACACCGCCGCCGTGCTGCTCCTGCTCGCCGCCCTCGTCGTGGTCCTCGTCGTGCACGCGCTGGCGGGCCGGCGCCGCGGCTGGGACACCGTGCTGCTGGCCGCCAGCCCCGTCCTCGTCCTGTCCTCGCTGCTGTCGTTCGACCTCGCCGCCCTGGCCCTGGCCCTGGCCGGCCTGGCCTGCTGGGGACGGCGGCACCCGGTCGCGGCCGGTGTCCTGCTCGGCCTGGCGCTCGCGGCCCGGCCGTACCCGCTGCTGCTGCTGGTCGCGCTCGCCGTGCTCGCGGTGCGCACCGGACGGCGCCGCGCGGCCGGGCTGAGCGTCGGGACGGCGCTGGCGGTGTGGGCGCTGGTGAACCTGCCGGTGGCGCTGCTGGCGCCGGCGGCCTGGGCCGCGCCCCTGCGCTCGTTCCTGGACCAGCGCGCGGGGTACGGCTCGTTGTGGCTGCTGCCCCAGCTCGTCCAGCAGGCCGTCGGCGTGCAGGGGGCCTCGGGGCTGCCCGGGCGGGCGGTCGTGGTCCTGACGCTGGCCGCCTGGGTGGTCTGGGTGCTGCTCGTCGCCGTCTTCGTCCTGTGGGCGCCGCGGCGCCCGCGCCTGGCGCAGGTCGCGTTCCTGCTCCTGGCCGGCGTCGTCGTCCTGGGGGCCTCCGTCCCGCCGCAGGCCTCGCTGTGGCTGCTGCCGCTGGCGGTGCTCGCGGTGCCCCGCTGGCGCGAGCACGTCCTGTGGTGGGCGGCCGAGGCTGCCTACTCCGGGGCGGTGTGGCTCTACATCGCGGGGCAGACGAACACCGACCGCGCCCTGCCGCCGGAGCTGTACGCGGCGTTCCTGCTGGCCCGGGCGGCCGCGGTGGCCTGGCTGGTCGTCCGCGTCGTGCGCCAGGTGCGGCACCCGGCCGAGGACCCCGTGCGCGCCACCGGCGGTCTGGACGACCCTGCGGGCGGTGACCTCGACCGGGCCCCCGACGCGCTCGTCGTCCGGGTGGCGTGACGTCCCGGGCTCCACAGGGGCCCTGCGGCCCCCGGCCTGTGGACGGGCGGCCGTGCGAGTGGGGGCGGGGTGGACCGCGGCGGCACAGTGGACGCCGTGGGGCCGGTAGACTCGTCGGGTTCCCCTCCACGTCGTGGCTCGTCCACGCACGCGGGCGGGGGCAGACACGCACCGAGACCCTCCTGCCACGGAGAGACCGTGGCCGCTGAGACCGAAGGAGGTGGGGAATGAGCGCGCGTCAGTACGAGCTCATGGTGATCCTCGACGCGGAGCTGGAAGAGCGGACCGTCGGTCCCTCGCTCGACCGCTTCCTCAACGTGGTTCGCCAGGGTGGTGGCGAGGTCGGCAAGGTCGACATCTGGGGCCGCCGCCGGCTCTCCTACGACATCAAGAAGAAGTCCGAGGGCATCTACGCCGTCGTCGAGCTCAACACCGAGCCCGCCGTCGCGCAGGAACTCGACCGTCAGCTGAACCTCAACGAGAGCGTTCTGCGGACCAAGCTGCTGCGAGCCGAGGCTGCCTGATGGCGGGTGAAACCGTCATCACGCTGATCGGGAACCTCACCAACGACCCCGAGCTGCGCTTCACCCCCTCCGGCGCGGCGGTGGCCAACTTCACGGTCGCCTCCACGCCCCGCACGTTCGACCGCCAGTCGAACGAGTGGAAGGACGGCGAGACGCTGTTCATGCGCTGCGCGATCTGGCGGGAGGCGGCCGAGAACGTCGCCGAGTCGCTGACGCGGGGCACGCGGGTCGTGGTGACCGGTCGGCTGCAGTCGCGCACCTTCGACACGAAGGAAGGCGAGAAGCGCACCGTCATCGAGATGCAGGTCGACGAGATCGGCCCCTCGCTCCGCTACGCAACGGCGAAGGTCAACAAGACCTCCCGCGGCGGCTCCGGCGGCGGTGGTTTCGGTGGCGGCGGCGGGTTCTCCGGCGGCGGCAGCGGTGGCAACGGCGGCGGTGGCGGCGGCTGGGGCGGCGGCTCCGGCGGTGGCGCCCCGCAGCAGCAGGACGACCCCTGGGCCACCGGCCCGTCCGGCGGCAGCCAGGGCGGCGGCGGTGGTTGGGGCGGCGCGTCGAACGACGACCCGCCCTTCTGACAGCTCTGAACACCATTCCATCCCAGGTCTGACGCCTGGGCTCTCACGAGAGGGGAGCACCACGATGGCCAAGGTGCCCGTGCGCAAGCCCAAGAAGAAGCAGAACCCGCTGAAGGCCGCCAAGATCGAGGCGGTCGACTACAAGGACACCGCGCTGCTGCGCAAGTTCATCTCCGACCGCGGCAAGATCCGCGCGCGTCGGGTGACGGGCGTGTCCGTCCAGGAGCAGCGTCAGATCGCCAAGGCGATCAAGAACGCTCGCGAGATGGCGCTGCTGCCCTACAGCAGCTCCGCGCGCTGAGAAGGGGTCACGAGATGAAGCTCATCCTCACCCACGAGGTCACCGGCCTCGGGACCCCCGGCGACGTCGTCGAGGTCAAGGACGGCTACGGCCGCAACTTCCTGCTGCCCCGCAACCTGGCCACCCCGTGGACCAAGGGCGCGGAGAAGCAGATCGACGCGATCCGCAAGGCCCGCAAGGCCCGTGAGATCGCCTCGCTCGACGACGCCAAGGCCGTCAAGCAGTCGCTCGAAGCCCGCACGGTGGCCTTCGCCGCCCGGGCCGGCCAGGGTGGGCGCCTCTTCGGCGCCATCACCCCGGCCGACGTGGCCCAGGCGGTCTCGGCCGCCGGTGGCCCCTCGATCGACAAGCGCAAGGTCGAGATCCCGCAGCCGATCAAGACGACCGGCACGCACAAGGCTCTCGTCCGCCTGCACGCGGACGTCTCCGCGACGGTGACCATCGACGTCGTCGAGGCCACCGCCTGAGCAGGTCCTGCTGAACGACCGGAGGCCGGTCGCACCCACGGGTGCGGCCGGCCTCCGTCGTCCCCGGGGCCGGGGCCGGGGCCGGGGGCCCGGGTCAGGGGCGGGTGCCGGCGCCGGTGACCATCCAGACGTCCCGGCGTTCGCGCCGGACCAGCGTCACCAGGCGCGCGAGGGTGTAGAGCCCGGCGAAGGCGGCCCACAACCCGACCAGTCCCCACCGTCCCGGCGGGGCCAGCCACAGCACGGCGAGCGCGGCCGGGACGTAGCAGGCCAGGGTGAGGACCCCCGCCCGCGCGAGGTAGGGGCCGTCGCCGGCGCCGATGAGGACGCCGTCCAGGACGAACACCCACCCGGCCGCCGGCAGGCACACCGCCAGGACCACGAGGGCCGCCACGAGGAAGTCGCGGACCTCGCCCTCGGGGGCGAAGAAGCCGGCGAGCAGCGGGCTGGTGACCCCGATGAGCAGCCCGAGACCGGCCCCGACGGCCACCCCCCACTGGACCATCCGCCGGATCGTCGCCCGCACGTCCGCGACGTCACCGGCGCCCAGGGCGCGCCCGACGAGGGCCTGCGCGGCGATGGCGAGGGCGTCCAGGGCGAGGGCGGTGGTCGTCCACACGGTGTTCGCGACCTGGTGCGCGGCGATGCCCGCATCGCCCTGGGCGGCGGCGACGAACGTCGTCAGCAGGGCCGCCACGCGCAGGGTCACCGTGCGCACGAGCAGCGGGACGCCGTCGCGGGCGTTGCGCAGGACGCCGAGGGGGTGGGGCCTGACCCGGGCCCCGGTGCGCCGGACGCCGCGCGCGACGACGGCGGCCAGGGCGAGGGCCATGAGCAGCTGGGTCACGGCCGTCCCGGCGGCCGACCCGGCGATGCCCCACCCGAGGCCGTGGACCAGCAGCAGGTTCAGGCCGGCGTTGAGGACGGCCCCGGCGGAGGCGACCACGAGCGGGGTGCGGGTGTCCTGCAGCCCGCGCAGGACACCGGTGGCGGCCAGCACGACGAGCATCCCCGGCAGGCCGGGCAGGCTCCAGTGCAGGTAGGTCAGGGCGTGGGGCCGGGCCTGCCCGCTGACGCCCAGCAGGTCCACGGCCGGCCCCGAGCCCAGCCGCAGCGCGACGGCGACCACGACACCCAGGCCCAGGGCCAGCCACAGGCCGTCCACGCCCTGGGCCAGGGCACCGCGCAGGTCCCCGGTGCCCAGGCGGCGGGCCACGGCCGCCGTCGTGCCGTAGGCGAGGAAGACGAAGACGCTGACGGCCGTCGCCAGGACGGCCCCGGCGATGCCGAGACCGGCCAGCGGGAGGGTCCCGAGGCGGGCCACGATCGCCGAGTCGGCGAGCAGGAACAGCGGTTCGGCGACGAGGGCGCCGAGCGCCGGGACGGCCAACCGGAGGATCTCGGCATCACGGTCGGTCACCTTGAGGCCTCTTGACACAGCGTTACCCAACCGCAACAGAACCGACTTCTCCTCGTCCGGACGAACGTTCTCGTCTCCACAGCTGGTGGACAACCTGTGGGTGGCATCGTCGCAGGTCAGCGGTGTCCAACCCGTCTGCGTCCCCCGGTCCCGGCGACTTGTCCCCAGCCTTGTCCACCCCCTGTGCACAACGGTCCCCAGTTGATCCACAGCCTGTCCACCGCCCTGTGCACAGGGACATTTGACCGGCGCACGGCTCGTCGGTCACTGTGCCCGTGGACGTGTCGGAGCCGTCCGCTAGACCTGCGGGCAGAGACCGTCGCGGGGACGTCTCCGAGGGAAGAGGGTCTGCTGCCGTGACCACGTACGACGAGCCTCCGGTCGACGTCGGCCCCCCCGACGACGGTGATCGCGGAGGCCGCGGGGGTCGTGGCCAGGGCCGCGGGCGGGAGTCCCGGGGCGAGTCGTTCGACCGGATGCCCCCGCAGGACATCGCCGCCGAGCAGGGCGTGCTCGGCGGGATGATGCTCTCCAAGGACGCCATCGCCGACGTCGTCGAGGTCATCAAGAGCCAGGACTTCTACCGCCCGGCCCACGAGCTGATCTACGACGCGATCCTCGACCTGTACTCCCGCGGTGAGCCGGCCGACCCCGTCACCGTCTCGGCCGAGCTGACGAACAAGGGCGAGCTGACCCGCGTCGGCGGGACGCCCTACCTGCACGACCTCATCTCCACCGTCCCCACCGCGGCCAACGCCGCCTTCTACGCGCGCATCGTCGCCGAGCGCGCGGTGCTGCGCCGCCTCGTCGAGGCCGGCACCCGCATCGTGCAGATGGGCTACGGCTCCGACGGCATGGACGTCGAGGCCGTCGTCAACAGCGCGCAGGCCGAGATGTACGCGGTCACCGAGAAGCGGACCAAGGAGGACTACGCCGTCCTCGGGGACGTCATCGAGGGCACCATCGACGAGATCGAGGCCAGTTCCCACCGCGGGGAGGGGATGGTCGGCGTCCCGACCGGCTTCGCCGACCTCGACAGCCTCACCAACGGCCTGCACCCGGGGCAGATGATCGTCATCGCGGCGCGGCCGGCGGTCGGCAAGGCCCTGGCTCTCGACACGCCGCTGCCGACGCCGACCGGGTGGACGACGATGGGCGAGGTCGCCGTCGGCGACGAGCTCGTCGGTGCCGACGGCCGCCCGACGACGGTCGTGGCCACCACCGAGGTCATGGTCGACCGCCCCTGCTACGAGGTGAGCTTCTCCGACGGCACCGTGATCGTCGCGGATGAGCAGCACCAGTGGTTCACCACGACTCGTGCATCCAGGAGGGCTGCCGCAGGGGCCTCCGGCTCGGTGCGCACGACCGGCGAGATCGCGGCGAGTCTCCGTGTGACGACCGGCGATCAACGGCTCAACCACTCGGTGCCCCTCGCCGCTCCGCTCGCGCTGGCCGAGCGTGAGCTCCTCGTCCCTCCCTACGTCCTCGGGGCGTGGTTGGGTGACGGCCACAGCGCTTCGGCACGCATCACCACCGCGGACCCGGAGCTCGTCGTGCACCTCGAATCCGAAGGACTCGAGGTGAAGCCGGTGGGCAGTCTCTCGTACTCCATGGGCCTGCCCAAGGTGACGGTGGTGGCTCGAACGTGCGTCGTCTGTGGTGGCACGTTCATCCCGCGCACCTCGGAGATCAAGACCTGTGGTCGCAGCTGCGGGGGCAAGGCCAAGCTGGTGGGTGGCCGGAGCGTTCCACCCGCCTGCCCGTCGTGTGGGCGTCCGTCGAGTGGGCTCGCGCTGTGTGCCACCTGCCGCGACGAGAGGGGCACGCTGCAGGCGCGATTGCGAACGGTTGGTGTCCTGGGGAACAAGCACCTCCCCATCGAGTACCTCCGGGCTTCCGAGAGTCAGCGACGTGCTCTCCTGGCCGGGCTCCTCGACACGGACGGTACCGTCGCCCCCTCGGGGACCGTGCAGTTCGCGGTGACGTCCCGGCGTCTGGCGGAAGGGTTCCGCGAACTCGTGCACAGCCTCGGGTACCGGTCCGGGTGGAGCGAGAAACCTGTCAAGGGCAGGTCGGCGGAGAGCTCGACCTCCTTCACCGTCACCTTCAGCACCGACGACGACGTCTTCCGGCTGGAGCGTAAACGGCTGTTGCACAAAGATCGCCGAGTCCGCACCTTCCAGCGTCGGGACAGTCGGTTCATCACCGACGTGCGTCCCGTTCGTCCCGTTCCCGTCCGCTGCGTGGAAGTTTCGAACGACAACCACTTGTACCTCGCGGGCCGGTCGATGATCCCGACCCACAACTCGACGCTGGGGTTGGACATCGCCCGCGCCGCCTCCATCAAGCACGGCCTCGCCTCGGTCATCTTCTCCCTGGAGATGGGCCGCAACGAGATCGCCATGCGCCTGCTGTCCGCCGAGGCCCGCGTCCCGCTGCAGAAGATGCGCAAGGGGAGCATGGACGACGCGGACTGGACGCGGTTCGCCCGCACGATGGGGTCCATCAACGAGGCGCCCCTCTACATCGACGACTCCCCGAACATGTCGCTCATGGAGATCCGGTCGAAGTGCCGGCGCCTGAAGCAGCGGGCGGACCTCAAACTGGTCATCGTCGACTACCTGCAGCTCATGACGTCCGGCAAGCGCGTCGAGTCGCGCCAGCAGGAGGTCTCGGAGTTCTCCCGCGCCCTCAAGCTGCTGGCCAAGGAGATCGAGGTCCCGGTCATCGCGCTGTCGCAGCTGAACCGTGGTCCGGAGCAGCGCACGGACAAGCGGCCGATGGTGTCGGACCTTCGCGAATCGGGCTGCCTCACCGCGGACACCCGGGTCCTGCGCGCCGACACCGGTGCGGAGACGACGATGGAGGAGTTGTTCGCCCTGCAGGCGCACGACGTCCCGGTGTGGGCGCTCGACGAGTCGCTGCGGTACGTGCGACGGCACCTCACCCACGTCTTCCCCACGGGGGTGAAGCCCGTGTTCCGGTTGCGCACGGCGTCGGGCAAGGAGGTGCGGGCGACGGCCAACCACCCGTTCCTCACCCTCGACGGGTGGAAACCGCTGGGGGAGCTGTCCACCGGTGATCGCCTCGCAACACCTCGGCACGTGCCGGCGCCCGAGCGGTTGACGGCCTGGGACGACGCCCACGTCGTGCTCCTCGCGCGCTTGCTCGGCGGTGGGCGGGTGTCCGCCCACCGGCCGGTGAGCTACCGCGGTGGTCGTCAGGGCGGGGTCGAGGCCGTCACCGCGGCTGCGGCCGCCCTCGGGTTGCGCGTCCGCCCGCACGGTGCCGGTCTGGTGCTCAGCACCGACCCCGGTGCGCAACACCCCGTCCGCGAGTTCTTCGACGAGCTCGGTCTCCGCGGTACCTCCGGGTCGGGAGGTCTGCCGTCCGAGGTGTTCCACCTGCCCAAGCCGCGGATCGCCCTCTTCCTGGCGCACCTGTCGGCGGAGCTCGGCACCGTGGAGGTCGGTCGCGGAGTGCGCCTGGTGCACCCCGCACGTCGGTCGCTGGACGACGTCGCGCTGCTGCTGCTGCGCTTCGGCATCAGTGCGCAGGTGCGTCGGGGCACGGGTGCCGGGGGTTTCCCGCACGGCTGGACCCTGGAGGTGTCCGGTCGTGACGACGTGCGCCGGTTCCTCCAGGAGATCGGCATCGACGGTCGTCTCGCCGCCGAATCGGCGCAGACCCTGGCCGAGGTGATCGGCCGTCGCGAGCAGCTGGACGCGCCGGTGCGGTTGGCCGACGAGCTGCGGGCCGCGGTGACGGCGAGCGTGCTGGACGAGGCGGCAGCGACGTCCGAGCGCGGGGCTCTGGCGACGGTCGTGGACGTCCTCGACCACGCCGATCTCGACGTCCACGCCGTGAACGACGTCATCTGGGACGAGGTCGTCGCCATCGAGCCCGACGGCGAGGAGCAGGTCTACGACGCCACCGTCGTCGGCGGCCACAACTTCGTCGCCAACGGCATCGCCGTCCACAACTCGATCGAGCAGGACGCCGACATGGTCATCCTGCTGCACCGCGAGGACATGTACGAGAAGGAGTCCCCGCGCGCGGGGGAGGCCGACTTCATCGTCGCCAAGCACCGCAACGGCCCCACGGACACGATCACCGTCGCGTTCCAGGGGCACTACTCGCGGTTCGTCGACATGGCCACCTGAGGTGCCCCCACCCGCACGCTGAGCACGCGGCTGCCGTCCTCCTCGTCCTCCTCCCCCGACGGGGCGGGGAGGACCTCGGCGTCCAGGCCGTGCTCGCGGGCGCACCGCACCGCGGGCCCGGTCTGCGCCTCGTCGAGCTCGGTGAACAACCGCCCGCGCCCGGTCAGCCGCTCCCCGGCCCCGGCCAGGACGCGGCGCAGCACGTCGAGCCCGTCGGCGCCGCCGTCGAGGGTGCGCCGGTCCTCGTGCTCGCGCATCTCCACCGGCAGGTGGGCGATCCCGGCGGTCGGGACGTAGGGGACGTTGGCGAGGACGACGTCGAACCGCAGCCCGGCCGGCAGCGGCTCGAACAGGTCGCCGGTGTGGACGTGGGCGCCGGGCAGGTTCGACCGGGCGCAGGCCGTCGCCGCGGGCAGCAGGTCGGTGGCGTGCACGACGAGACCGGGCACCCGGTCGGCGAGCGCCCCGGCGAGGGCCCCGGTGCCGCAGCCCAGGTCCAGGACGGTGTCCCCGGGGCGGGCGTGCGCGGTGGCCGCCTCGACGAGGGCGGTGCTGCGCTGGCGGGGGACGAACACCCCAGAGGCGACGACCCAGCGCCGGCCGCCGAACCGCGCCCACCCCAGGACGTCCTCGAGGCGTTCCCCCGCGACCCGCCGGGCCAGGAGCGCGTCCACGTCACCCCGGCGGCCAGCAGCAGCTCCGCCTCGCGCTCGGCGAAGACGCTCCCGCCCCTCCGCAGCCGGTGCACCACCTCGTCCGCGTCCACGCGCGGAGTCTGGCAGGGCCGGTGGTGGGGGAGTGGGGCCGCGGCCCGGAATCGACGGGCCACCGCGGTGGTTGAGAGCTGCGGAAAGACACGCCGTTCGAAAGGTCGTCCCATGTCGCTCGCGCTCTCCGTCCTCGACCTGGCCCCCATCGCCCCGGGGCAGTCGGCGGTCGACAGCATCGCGGCGAGCGTCGCGCTCGCCCAGACCGCGGAGGAGCACGGCTACCGCCGCGTCTGGTACGCCGAGCACCACAACATGCCGCACATCGCCTCCTCGGCGCCGGCGGTCCTCATCGCCCACGTCGGGGCGAAGACGTCCACGATCCGGCTCGGGGCGGGTGGGGTCATGCTGCCCAACCACTCCCCGCTGAGCATCGCCGAGCAGTTCGGGACGCTGGAGGCGATGTACCCGGGGCGGATCGACCTGGGGCTGGGGCGCGCGCCCGGCTCGGACGAGGCCACCACCTACGCCCTGCGCCGCGACCCGGCCCAGTCGGCGCAGTTCCCCGAGGACGTCCTGGAGCTGCAGGCCTACCTCGAGGGTCGTTCCCGCGTGCCGGGCGTGCAGGCCACGCCGGGCGGGGGGTCCGGGGTCCCGCTGTACGTCCTGGGGTCCTCGACGTTCGGGGCGCACCTGGCCGCCCGGTTCGGCCTGCCCTACGCGTTCGCCTCGCACTTCGCCCCGCAGCAGCTGCGCGCGGCGGTCGCCGCCTACCGGGCCGAGTTCCAGCCCTCGGACCAGCTCGCCGAACCCCACGTCATCGCCGGGGTGAACGTCGTGGCGGCGGACACGACCGCGCAGGCGCGGGAGTCCTTCACGCAGGTGCAGCGGCGGTTCGCGACCTCGCTGTTCGGCCGGGGGCGCACCTTCACCGAGGCCGAGGTGGACGTCCTCATGGAAACCGCCGCGGGTCAGCACGTGCAGCAGATGCAGCACTACTCCGCGGTCGGGACCCCGCCGGAGGTCCGGTCCTACCTGCAGGACTTCGCCCGCGAGGCCGGGGCCGACGAGCTCGTCGTCGCCCACCAGGCCCTGTCCACCCCGGCCCGGCTGCGCTCGGTGCAGCTGACGGCCGAGGCGTTCGAGGGCGCGACCGTCTGAGGGTCCCCGCCCGGCCGGGCCCTCAGCGCGCCGGGCCGAGCCGGGCCTGCACGCGGGCGACCGCGGCCCGCAGGAACGGTTCGCGCTCGGCGCGGGCGCGCCGGGCGGCCTCGGGGGCCTCGCGGTGCCGGCCGTGCGCGTCGCGCACCCGTTCGGCGAAGGAGACCGTCCGCCCGTCGGGGGCCGTGGTCATGTCGCAGAACAGCAGGGCGTCGGCGACGGGACCGCCCTCGTCGGGGTAGACGTCGAGCAGGTCCTCGACGCCGTGGGCCCGGGCGAGGAACCGTGCGCCGCTGTGGTGGGCGACCAGGCCCACCACCCGCAGCGGCCAGCCCAGGCCCTTGAGGTGGTCGGCCCCGTCGAGGGGGTGGAACCCCGTGCGCCGCAGCGCGGGTGCGTACCCGATGTCGTGCAGCGTCGCCGCCGTCACGAGCACGTCCCGGTCCTGCTCGGGGACGACGCGGGCGATCCGCTCGGCCGTCCTGGCCGCCGCCGCGACGTGCTCGTACCGCCGGTCCACGCCCGTGAGCAGGTCGCGGGCCAGCGCCAGCGCCTCCCCGGTGTCCTTCCCGTCCATCATCCGACTCCTGCTGCTGGAGACTCCGTCGTCACCTGTGGTCGAGCCGTCACGATGGCACGTCCGCAGGTGACCTGCCAACCACCTGTGCAACGTTGCAGGAGCCGAGGAGTTCCCGGCTGCCCACCGTGCGGCACGGGGCGCGGGCGGGTGGGGGTCACCAGGCGTAGGCCTCCGGGGCCGGTCGGCCGCCGTGCGGGAACGGTGCGGGGAACAGCTCGTCGAGGCGGTCCAGCGCGGCCCGGTCCAGCCGCAGGTCCAGCGCGCGCAGCGACCCGGTGAGCTGCTGCACCGTGCGCGGGCCGATGATCGGGGCCGTCACGGCCGGGCGGGTGAGCAGCCAGGCGATCCCGACGTCGGCGGGGTCGGCGCCGAGCTCGCGGCAGAAGTCCTCGTACGCCTCGATGGCCGCGCGGTTGGCCGCCAGCCCCTCGGTGTTCGACGTGCCGCGGCCCTCGTCGCCGCCGGCCTGCTTGGCCAGCACCCCGCCGAGCAGGCCACCGGCGAGCGGGGACCACGGGATGACCCCGAGGCCGAGGTGCTGGGCGGCGGGCAGCACCTCGAGCTCCACCCAGCGCGACATGAGGTTGTAGAGCGACTGCTCGCTCACCAGACCGACCATCCCGCGCTCGGCGGCGCTGGCCTGCGCGGTCGCGAGGTGCCAGCCGGCGAAGTTCGAGGACCCCGCGTAGAGGATCTTGCCCTGCTGGCGCAGGACGGACATGCCCTCCCAGATCTCCTCCCACGGTGTCGCCCGGTCGACGTGGTGCATCTGGTACAGGTCGATGTGGTCGGTCTGCAGCCGCTGCAGCGAGGCGTCGCACGCCCTGCGGATGTTGTAGGCGGACAGCTTCCCGTCGTTGGGCCAGTCGGTCATGTCGCCGTAGAGCTTGGTGGCCAGGACGGTCTTCTCGCGACGGCCGCCGCCCTGGGCGAACCAGCGGCCGACGATCTCCTCCGTCTCGCCCTTGTGGCTGCCGTAGCCGTTCGCGGTGTCGAAGAAGTTGACGCCGTGCTCGTGCGCGGCGTCCATCACGGTGCGGCTGTCGGCCTCGGTGGTGCGGGGGCCGAAGTTCATGGTTCCGAGGCACAGCGGCGAGACGCGCAGACCTGTGCGGCCGAGGTGGCGGTACTCCATACCGAAACGCTACGCGCGAGGTGCGGACCCGGCGCGGCCGAGCCGGTCCGGCCGGTGGGCCCGGCTGACCCGCCCGGGGGACCGAGGCTCCAGGACCGGTCCGCGGCTGCCGAGGACCTTCCCGTGGGGGGACGTGGAACAGCGGTGGTCCGCGGGCCGGACGTCGCGGTCCCCGCCGACCCCGCCGACCCGGGCCCCTGGCTGCGCGCCAACCAGGTCTTCCTGCTCCTGTGCGCCCCGGCGCTGCTGCTGCTGGCCCTGGCCGTGGTGTTCCTCGTCCCGGACGTGCTGCGTCCGGGGGCCGCCCCGGTGGTCCTCACCGCGGGTCTGCTGGCGCCGCCGGTGGCGGTGCTGGCGTTCGTCCGGCACCGGCGGACCGGTCGCCCGCAGGGCTGGTGGTCGGTGTGGGCGACGGCCCTCATCGCCGTGCTCGCGGTGACCGTGGCCGACCCGGCGTTCCGCCAGACGACCGTGGCCGCGCTCGTCGTGGGCCCCCTGTACGCCGCGATGACCTCGACCGCCCGCTCGATGGCCGGGCACCTCGCCCTCACGGTCGCCGTCGCCTCCGGGCTGGTCGCGGTCCTCCCGGGCGATCCGCTCGTGCGGACGGCCCGCGTGGTGGCGGTCGACGTGGTGCTCGTCCTCACCGTCGCCGGCCTGTTCGTCCTGCGGGCCCGGCTCGACGCCGCGGTGGCGCGTGCCGTGGCCGCGCGCGACCGCGCCGACGAGCTCGCCGCCCGCGACCCCCTGACCGGCCTGCTCAACCGGCGCGGTGTGCGGGACGCGCTGGCCGGGCTCGGGGACCGGAGCGTGGGCGCCGTGCTGCTCGACGTCGACCACTTCAAGCGCGTCAACGACACCTTCGGGCACGGAGCCGGTGACGAGGTCCTGGTCCGGGTCGCCGCGGTGCTCGCCGCGACCGTGCGCCCCGGTGACCTCCTGGCCCGCATCGGGGGCGAGGAGTTCTTCGTCCTGGCCCCCGGCGCCGGCGCGCAGGAGGTGGCGGCGCTGGCCGAGCGGCTCCGGGTCGCCGTCGCCGCCGACGGCGGGGTCCCGCCGGTCACCGTGAGCGCGGGGGCGGCGGCCCGCCCCCCGCGGGGGACGGTCCCGGACGTCCTGGACGAGCTGTACGCGCGCGTGGACCGGTTGCTGTACCGGGCCAAGGCCGAGGGGCGCGACCGCGTCTGCGCCGAACCGGACGCCGGCGAGGTCCCCACCGCCCGGCGGACGGTGCAGGCCTGACCGTGCAGGCCTGACCGTGCAGGCCCGACCGTGCAGACCCGACCGTCCCCACCGAGGTGTCGGGCTGGCAGGATCGCCGGGTGGGCACCACCACCGGGAGGCTGCGGCCATGACCGAGACCGCTCCCCTCGACGACGCTCCGACGCTGCCTCCCCACCCGGACGGGTCCCCGCCGCCGCCCCCCGCCCGCCGCGGCGGACTCCGAGGGCGGGTGCGGCAGGTGCTGCAGGACAGCGTGTTCATCGCCTCCGGGTGGGCCCTGGGGGTCGCAGGTCTCGTCCTCGTGGTCACGGGGCTGTCCGCCGCCGTCGGACTGCTGGTGGTGTGGGTCGGCGTCCTCGTCGCGGCCGGCACGCTGCTCGGCGCGCGCGGTCTGGCCCACCTGCAGCGCACCGAGCTGCGCCGCTGCGGCCGGGCGGCCCCCACCCCCGCGTACGTGCGGGCCGCGCCGGGTGCCGGTCGTCTCCGGCGGGCGCTGGTGCCGCTGCGCGACCCCCAGTCCTGGCTGGACACCGTCTGGGCCCTGCTCGCCTTCGTCACCGGGACCGTGTCCTTCGTGGTGGGCGTGAGCTGGTGGGCGCTCGCGCTGGGTGGCCTGACGTACTGGTCCTGGCAACGGTGGCTGCCGGCCGACGACGTGGGGCCGGCCGAGCTCCTCGGGTGGGACGGCCGGCGCGCCGACAGCCTCCTGCACCTGGTGGCCGGTGCCGTCGCGCTGGTCCTGCTGCCCCGCGTGCTGCGGGGGTGCGCGCTGCTGCACGGCGGCCTCGCCGACGTCCTGCTGTGCGGCCGGGCCCGCTGGCAGTCGGAGGTGCACCGGGTCACGCACAGCCGGGCCGCGGCCCGGCAGGCCGAGGCGCAGTCCCTGCGCCGCCTCGAACGGGACCTGCACGACGGCCCCCAGCAGAGCATGGTGCGCCTGACCCTGGACATCGGCCGCGCCCGTCGCCACCTGTCCACCGATCCCCGGGCGGCCGGGGAGATCCTGGACGACGCCCTCGTCCGGGCCCGTGGCACCACCGAGGAGCTGCGGGCCCTGAGCCGGGGCATCGCCCCGCCGCTCCTGGTGGACCGCGGGCTGCGGGTGACGGTGGCCGAACTGCTGCAGCGCAGCCCGATCCCGACGTCGGCCACCCTGGACGTGCCGGCCGACCTGCCCCCGCACACCGAGACGGCCGTCTACTTCACGGTGGCCGAGGCGCTGACCAACGTGGCCAAGCACTCCGGGGCCGGCCGGGTCGAGGTGGCGGTCGGCACCGTCGGCACCGACCTGGTCGTCTCCGTCGTCGACGACGGGGTGGGGGGTGCGCACCCGGCCAAGGGCAGCGGCCTGGCCGGTCTGGCCCAGCGCCTGGCCGGGGTCGAGGGCCGGCTGTCGGTGACCTCCCCCCGGGGCGGGCCGACGTCCGTCGTGGCCACGGTCCCGCTCGGCGGTCCCGGTGGCGCGTCCGGTGGCGCGTCCGGTGGCGTGGCCGACGGGAGGGCGTGACGGGTCGTGCGGATCGTGCTGGGGGACGACTCGGTCCTGCTGCGGGAGGGGATCGCCCTGCTGCTGCACGACGCGGGCCACCAGGTCGTGGCCAGCGCCGGGGACGGCCCGGGCCTGGTCGAGGCCGTCCTGCGGGAGCGGCCGGACCTGTCCCTGGTCGACGTGCGGATGCCGCCGTCGCACACCGACGAGGGGTTGCGCGCGGCGGTGGAGGTCCGCCGCACGTGGCCGGGGGCGGCCGTGCTGGTGCTGTCGCAGTACGTGGAGGTCTCCTACGCCGAGGACCTGCTGGGCCAGGACCCGGGCGGGTCCGGGGCTGGGACCGGGCGCGGTGGGCAGGGCGGGACCGGGTACCTGCTGAAGGACCGGGTGGCCGACGTCGAGGACTTCCTGGCGGCGGTCCAGACGGTCGCCGACGGGGGCACGGTGCTGGACCCGCTCGTGGTGCGCCAGCTCATGGACCGGCGGCGGGACCCCCTGGCGGCGTTGACCCCGCGGGAGCGGGAGGTGCTGGAGCAGATGGCGCAGGGCCGGTCCAACGCCGCCGTCGCCGCCGCCCTGCACGTCAGCCTGGGCGGGGTGGAGAAGCACACCCAGCGGATCTTCGCCAAGCTCGGGCTGGGGGAGGACGAGTCGGCCCACCGTCGCGTGCAGGCGGTGCTGCGCCACCTGCGGACCACCGGCTGAACACCCCGAGAACTCCGAGAACCCCCGGAACGGTTCAGTCGCCGAGCCACCGAGCCGATGGAGGACCGGGTCCCTGAACCGCGGGGGCATCGGGAGGTTCGAGGTAGTCCATGTCGGCTCGTCTGCGCGATCTGCGCGTGTCCACCAAGCTCGTCGCCGGTTTCGGCGCCGTCGTGCTGCTCCTCGTGGTGATCGCCGGCTTCGCCGCCGTGCGGCTGCAGTCGGCGCAGGAGAACCTGCGGACCCTCTCCGCCTCGGGCGTGACCTCCGTGGCGGCCGCCGCCCACCTGGAGACCTCCTTCGGCACCATCCGCGAGGACCTGCTGCGAGCGTCCCTGGCCGGGGCCGACCTGCAGGCCGCCCTGGGCACGCTCGAGGAGGACCAGGCCGCGCTGGACCAGGCGTGGACGGACTACCTGGCGGCCTCGCCCGGTTCCACCGCCGAGCAGCGGTCGGCGTACACGACGTCGCTGGAGACGTACCGCGCGGCGGTGCAGGACTTCATCACCGTGGGGACGTCCTCGAACCCGGCCGGGGCGACCGCCGTGGCCGCCCAGCGGGTCGCCCCGGCCGCCGAGCAGGTCAAGGCGTCGCTGCAGGAGCTGAGCCGCTCCGAGTCCGCCGCCGCGACGGCGATCGCCGACCGCGGCGGTGCGGAGTACCACCGCAGCCTGCTCGCGCTGTTCGCCGTGGCGGGCCTGGCCGTGGCCCTGGCCGTCGCGCTGGCGCTGGTCATCGCCCGGTCGATCTCCAAGCCCCTGGCCCAGACCCTGACCGTGGTCGAGGGGCTGGCGCAGGGGCGGCTGGACCGGCGCGTCCCGGACCCGGCCCACGACGAGGTCGGGCGCCTGGCCGCGGCCACCAACGCGTCCATGGACACCCTGACGACGCTGCTGCGCGACGTCACCACCACCGCGGGGCAGCTCACCGCCTCCTCCCAGCAGCTCACCGGGGTGGCCTCCCGCCTGTCCTCCGGGGCGGCCGAGTCCGCCTCGCAGGCGCACGTCGTCTCCGCGGCGACCGAGGAGATCAGCGCGAACATCGGGACCGTGGCCGCGGCCGGGGACGAGATGTCCTCGGCCATCCGCGAGATCGCCACCTCCACCGCGCAGGCCTCCCAGACGGCCGCGACCGCGGTGACCGCCGCGCAGGACGCGGGGGAGACGATCACCCGCCTGGGGGCCTCCAGCCGGGAGATCGGCGACGTCGTCAAGCTCATCACCTCCATCGCCGAGCAGACGAACCTGTTGGCGCTGAACGCGACCATCGAGGCCGCCCGCGCCGGGGAGATGGGCAAGGGGTTCGCCGTCGTGGCCGGGGAGGTCAAGGAACTGGCGCAGCAGACGGCGCGGGCGACCGAGGAGATCATCGCCAAGGTGAACGCCACGCAGGCCGACGCGGGCGCGGCGACCGGGGTCATCGCCCAGATCGCGGACGTCATCGCCCAGATCGACGGGTTGCAGGCCACGATCGCGGCGGCGGTGGAGGAGCAGTCGGCGACCACGGCGGAGATGGTCCGCAACGTCACCGAGGTCTCCACCGGATCGCAGGAGATCGCGGCGAACATCACCGGCATCGCCCACGCCGCCGGGCAGACCACCGACAGCGCCTCGCAGACCTCGGCCACGGCCGAGGAGGTCTCGCGGGCCGCGGGCCGGCTCAGCGAACTGGTGGCGGGTTTCCGCTTCTGATCCGACGGGAGGCCGGGGTCCGGGACGGGCATGATGGGCGCCATGAGCACCCTGCCCACCACGCCCGACCGGAACCTGGCCCTCGAGCTCGTCCGGGCCACCGAGGCGGCGGCGATCCGCGCGACGCCCTACATCGGCCGCGGGGACAAGAACGGGGCCGACGGCGCCGCCGTCGACGCGATGCGCGAGTTCCTCGGCACCGTCGCCTTCGCCGGTGTCGTCGTCATCGGTGAGGGGGAGAAGGACGAGGCGCCGATGCTGTTCAACGGCGAGGAGGTCGGCACCGGCAACGGGCCGGCTTGCGACATCGCCGTCGACCCCATCGACGGGACCTCGCTGACCGCGCTGGGCCGCCGCAACGCCATCTCGATGATCGCCGCCGCCGACCGCGGCGCCATGCTGGACGCCCACGCGGTCTTCTACATGGAGAAGATCGTCACCGGCCCCGAGGGTGTCGGCGTGGTCGACCTGCGCCAGCCGATCGGGGAGAACGTGCGCGCGCTGGCCCGGGCCAAGGGCAAGGACGTCTCGGAGATCTCGGTCGGCGTCCTGGACCGCCCCCGCCACGAGCAGCTCATCGCCGACATCCGCGCGGCCGGGGCCGGGACCCGCCTGCTGCTGGACGGCGACGTCGCCGGCGGCATCGACGCCGCCTCCTACGAGGGCCGCCTCGACATGTGCGTGGGGGTCGGCGGCAGCCCCGAGGGCGTCGCCACGGCGTGCGCGATCAAGGCGCTGGGCGGTCTCATCCAGGCCCGCCTCGCCCCGAAGACCGATGACGAGAAGCAGCACGGCCTCGACGCCGGCCTGAAGTTCGACCACGTCTACACCGCCGACGAACTCGTCAAGGGGGACAACACGTTCTTCGTGGCGACCGGGGTGACCGACGGGAACCTCGTGGCCGGGGTGCGCCGGCTCGGCCCGGTCATCCGCACCGAGTCGATCGCGCTGCGAGCCCGCTCGGGCACCATCCGGCACGTCCGGGCCGACCACCTCGCCGAGAAGTGGCTCTGAGGACCCGGCCGTGAGGACCCTGGAGCGGGTCCGGGACCTGCTGGCCGGCCGCGACGTCCGCGAGCGCCGGATGTTCGGCGGGACGTCGGTGGTGGTCGACGGGCGGATGGTCCTCAGCGTGCGCGGCGACGGAACCCTGCTGGTGCGGGTGGACCCCGACCGGTCGGCGGACCTCGTCGCGCACGAGGGTGCGGTGCGCGCCGAGATGGGGGCCGGCCGCGACATGGGGCCGTCCTGGCTCAGCGTCCCGGCCTCCGACGGACGGGTGGAGTTCTGGGTCGCCGTGGCGCTGGAGCACCACGGCGCCCAGGCGGGCTGACCGGGCCCGCCCCTACCTGCGGGGCGGGCGGTTCAGACGCGGAAACCGCTCACGACCTCGCGCAGGCGCTGCGCGACGGAACCGACCTCGTCGGCGGCCGAGCGGGTCGAGACGACCGAGGCCTCGGTGGCGCCGGCGGCCGAGGCGACCTCCTCGATGCTCGTGTCGATGCGCCGCGCGCCCTCGGACGCCTCGCCCAGGGCGCGGCTGATCTCCGAGGTCGTGGCCGACTGCTCCTCCACCGCGGAGGCGATGGTGGTCTGCAGGTCGTTGACGCGGGCGATGACCTCCGCGATCGAGCCGATGGCCTCCACCGCCCCCCGGGTGTCGCCCTGGATGGCCGACACGCGCTGGGAGATGTCCTCGGTGGCGCGCGCGGTCTGCTGCGCGAGTTCCTTGACCTCACCGGCGACGACGGCGAACCCCTTGCCCATCTCCCCGGCGCGGGCGGCCTCGATGGTGGCGTTGAGCGCGAGCAGGTTCGTCTGCTCGGCGATGGCGGTGATGGCCTTGACGACGGCGCCGATCTCGGCGGAGGAGTCACCCAGGCGGGCCATGATGACGTTGGTGCGTTCGGCCGTCTCGACGGCCTGGGCGGCGACGTCGGTGGCCTGGGCGGCGCTGGCGGAGATCTCGCGGATGGCCGTCTCCATCTCCCCGGAGGCGCTGGAGACGGTCTGCAGGCCGTCGGTGACCCGGCCCACCTCCCCGGCGGCCTGCCGGACCTCGACCCCGGCCCGCTCGGCGGCGGAACCGGCGTGCGAACTGGTCGACAGCAGGGTTCCGGTGGAGGACTCCAGGGCGTCGGCGGCACGGGCGACGGCCGAGAACTGCCCGCGCAGGCTGTCCAGGGCGCCGTCCAGGGCGGTGGCGATGGCGCCCAGTTCGTCGCCGCGGTCCACGCCGCTGCGGCCGGTGAGGTCCCCGTCGCGCAGCCCTTCGGCGGTGCGGGCGATGGCCCGGGCGTCGGCGCGGACCCGGCGGACGACGGTCACGGTGGTGATCAGGGCCAGGGTCAGCCCGGCCAGGAGGACCACCAGGACGGAGACGACTGTGCGGGTGGCGGCCGAGCGCGTGGCGGCGATCATGTCGTCGACCTGCTGCCGGCTCAGCTGCGTCAGTTCCTCCAGGCTCTCGGCGAAGGCGGCCTCGGCGCTGTTGTAGTCGTCGACCGACTGCTGGAACTCCGCGGGTGGGGCGTCGAAGGGGACGGCCAGCGCGGCGTCGCTGGTGGCGAGCTGGGCCGCCATGTCGTCCACCAGGGCGGCCTGCCGCCCCGTCGCCCGCGCCTGCAGCAGGTCCATGCCCCCCTCGACGCGCCGGGCGGCCGCCTCCCGCTGCGCGGTGAAGTCGGCGATCTGCGCCGGGGTGACGTCGGGGGTGGCCAGGGCCACCGACAGGAAGTTCAGGTTCGCGGTCGCGTGCTCGCTCTTGACCGTCGCGGCGGCCTGGGCGACGGCGATCCCGTCGCGCTGCAGCGCTTCGAGGTCGGTGGCCTGCCGGTCGGCCTGGACGGCCGCGCCACCACCGAGCAGCACGGCCACGACGGCCACCGTCCCGGTGGAGACGGCGAAACCCCCGGTGAGTCCCAGCTTGGACCGCTTCCCCTGCTCCACCGTTCCCCCTGTCGTCGACGGGCTCCGCGCGGAGCCGTTGTCCCATCGTCGGCCGGTGGGGAGCGGGGCTTGAGCGTTTCACCCGGGACCCGGGGCCCGGGGCAGCGCCGGTCCGGTGCCTCAGCGCAGCAGGTTCAGCCCCGAGACGACGGACAACCCCAGCACCCACTTCTCGAACGTCCTGATGTCCAGCCGCTTCGCCAGCCACCAGCCGATGAGCGCGCCCACGACGACGGCCGGGGCCAGGCGCAGGTCCAGCCACAGCGAGTCCACGCTGATGAGGCCGAGGCCGACGCTGAACGGCACCTTGAAGCAGTTGACGATGAAGAAGAACCAGGCGCCCGTGCCGAGGAAGGACATGACGCCCAGGCCCATCGTGAAGAGGTAGATCGACATGGGCGCCCCGCCGGCGTTGGCGACCATCGTGGTGAACCCGGCGAGGAACCCGAAACCGATCGAGGTCCACCGGCGGCGGGTGGCCGACATCGGCACCACGTCGGTGTTCTCGCGCAGCCTCCGCTGGCGCCAGACGTGGATCACCACGAGCAGGACGAGCAGGACCCCGATGGAGCGGCGCATGACGGTGTCGTCGACGAGGCCGACGAAACCCGCACCGGCCACGACCCCCACCGCGACGTAGGGGAACAGCCGCAGGAGCAGGCCCCAGTCGGCGTGGCGGCGGTAGACCGAGATGGCGAAGAGGTCGCCGAGCACGAGCAGGGGCAGGATGATCCCCGTGGACTCCTTGGCGGGCAGGACGGCGGCGAACACCGCGACGGCGATCGTGCCGGCCCCGCCGATGGAGGTCTTGGAGAACCCGATGACCAGGGCCGCCAGGTACAGGGGGATCAGGTCCGTCGTCGCCAGGTCCAGCACCGGGGGAGCCTAGCCGTGGGACCGTGCCGGTCGTGACGGACCCGTCCGTGCCCGGGGTCATGCACCTCGACCTCGACGCGTTCTTCGCCGCCGTCGAGCAGCGGGACAAGCCGTCGCTGCGCGGCAAACCCGTCGTCGTCGGCGGGACCGGCGGGCGCGGGGTGGTGTCCACGGCCAGCTACGAGGCGCGCGTGTTCGGGATCGGCTCGGCCATGCCGACGGCCCGGGCCCGCCGGCTGTGCCCGAACGCCGCCTACCTCGCGGGCCGGTTCGAGGCCTACCGGGAGGTGTCCCGGCAGGTCATGGACCTGGCCCACGAGCTGTCCCCGCTGGTGGAACCGCTGTCGCTGGACGAGGCGTTCGTCGACCTCGCCGCCGCGCACCCGGGTCTGGACGTGGAGGCGGCCAGGACCGTCGCCGCCGACTTCCGCGCGGCCGTGCGGGCCCGGACCGGGCTGACGGTCTCGGTGGGGGTGGCGGCCAGCAAGCTCGTCGCCAAGATCGCCTCCGACCTGCGCAAACCCGACGCCCTCGTCGTCGTCCCCCCGGCCGAGCAGGAGGCGCTGCTGGCCCCGATGAGCGTGCGGACGATCCCCGGGGTGGGGGTCGTCACCGGTGACCGGCTGGTCCGGGTGGGCCTGAAGACCATCGGGGCGCTCGCGGCGGCCGACGAGGCCGAGCTGGTGCGGATGCTCGGCCGCGCGCACGGCACCGCCCTGCTGGCCTTCGCCCGCGGGGTCGACCCGCGGCCGGTCGTGGCCGAGCGCGAGGCGAAGTCCGTCTCGGCCGAGGAGACCTTCGCCGTCGACCTCACCGACCGCCGCGACCTGGCGGAACGGTTGCGGCGCATGGCCGACCGGGTGGCGGCCCGGCTCGCGGCGGCCGGTCTGTCGGGGCGCACGGTGACGGTGAAGGTGCGCCGCTACGACTTCTCGACGCTGAACCGCTCGCGCACGCTGCCGCACGCGACGAGCTCGGCGCGCGAGATCGCCCAGAACGCCGGGGACCTGCTGGACGCGGTCGACGTCGCCGACGGCGTCCGGCTGCTCGGGGTGGGGGTCTCCGGGCTCAGCGAGTTCAGCCAGATCGACCTGCTCGCCGAGCTGGAGCCGGAACCGCAGGACACCGACACCACCGAGGACGAACCCCTGGAGTCCCCGCAGCCCTACGGCCCGCCCGCGGCCCCGGGCTGGCGGCCGGGCCAGGACGTGCAGCACACCGGGTTCGGTCCCGGCTGGGTGCAGGGCTCGGGGGCGGGCCGGGTCACCGTACGGTTCGAGGGTCCGCACACCCCCGTCGGGCGGATCCGCACGTTCCGCGACGACGACCCCGACCTGACCCCCGCCGGCCCGCCCGTCTTCGACCCGGAGCACCCGTGAAACTGCCCGTCCCCGGCGGCCTGGCCGCCGAACCCCTGCGGCGCTGGCTGCTCGCGCACGCCCTGCCCGGGGCCGAGACCCACGCCGGCGGGGTGCACCGCCGGGTGTTCTGGACCAGCCACGGGCCGGTGGAGGCCACCGTGGACCTCGGGACGGGGGAACGCTGCGAGGCCGTCGTGCTGGAGGGCCCGCACCTGGAGGAGGTCGCGCCCCTCGTGCGGCGCTGGCTCGACCTCGACGGGCACCAGGAGGAGGCCGAACGGCACCTGGCGGGTGACCCGCTGCTCGCCCCGCTGGTGGCGGCCACCCCGGGCCTGCGGGTCCCGCGCGCGGTCTCGGGGGCCGAGACGGCGCTGCTGACGGTGCTGGGTCAGCAGGTCTCCCTCGCGGCGGCGCGCACGTTCGCCGGCCGGCTCGTCGCCGCCTACGGCACCCCCGTCCAGACCCTCACCGCCTTCCCCGCCCCCGAGGTCCTGGCCGCGGCCGGGCCGGACGCCCTGCGCGCCGTGACGGGGGTGACGGGGGCCCGGTCCCGGACCCTGCACGTCCTGGCCCGCACCCTCGCCGACGGCCTGGACCTGGACGCCGCGGCCACCACCGACCCCGAGGCCGCCCGCGCCGAGCTCCTGGCCCTGCCGGGCATCGGCCCGTGGACCGCGGACTACGTGGCCCTGCGCGTCCTCGGCGACGACGACGCGTTCCTGCCCTCCGACCTCGTCCTGCGCCGCGCGCTGGGCGGGATCGCGGCCCGGGAGGCGCTGGCGCGCGCGCAGGCGTGGCGGCCCTGGCGCGGTCACGCCCTGCTGCACCTGTGGACCGCGGAGGTCTTCGTCGACTGACCGTTCGCTACGGTGCGTCGGTGCGAGGACCCGTTGTCGTCACCGGTGGTAGTCGCGGGATCGGGGCGGCGGTGGTCCTGGCGCTCGCCGCGCGCGGGGTGCGGACCTGCTTCGGCTACGCCACCCACCGGGAGGCCGCGGACGAGGTGGCCACGACCGCGGCCGACCTCGGGACGCCCTCGATCGCCGTGCGGGCCGACGTGTCCGTCGAGTCCGACGTCACGCGCCTGTTCGACACCGCCCGCGAGCTGGGCCCCGTGACGGGTCTGGTCAACAACGCCGGCATCACCGCGCCGCGGTCGAAGGTCGTCGACCTGGACGCCGGCCGGATCCGGCGCCTGCTCGACGTCAACGTCGTCGGGGCGTTCCTGTGCGCCCGGGAGGCCGTGAAGCACCTGACGGCCGCCGGCGGCGGGACGATCGTCAACGTCTCCAGCCGGGCCGCCGTCCTCGGCAGCCCGGGGGAGTACGTCGACCACGCCGCCTCCAAGGCCGCCGTCGACACCCTCACGGTCGGGCTCGCGCAGGAGGTCGCGGCCGACGGGATCCGCGTCGTCGGTGTCCGGCCGGGGCTCATCCGCACCGGCATCCACGCCGCCTCGGGGGAACCCGGGCGGGTGGAACGGCTGCGGGGGACGGTGCCGCTGGGCCGGGGTGGGGAGGCCGACGAGGTGGCCGAGGCCGTCGTCTGGTTGCTCTCCGACGCCGCCTCCTACGTCACGGGCACGACGCTGGACGTGTCCGGGGGCCGCTGAGCCCGGCGACCCGCACGAGGATGGGGCGGTGGAACCCCGCACCCCCCGCCGCCCGGACGTCACCGACGTGGAGCTCGTCGGCGGACCCGAACCGCTGACCGTGACCCTCGCCGACCCCGACCCCCGCTGGGCGGAGACGTTCCGCGAGCACCGGTCCCGCATCCTGTCCGCCCTGGCGGGGCAGGACGTGCAGGTCGAGCACATCGGGTCCACCTCGGTGCCCGGCCTGGCGGCGAAACCCGTCGTCGACCTCGTCGTGGTCGTCGGGGACGTCACCGCCGAGGAGGACCACCTCGACCCCCTGCTGGCCGCCGGGTACGTGCTGCGGACCCGTGAACCCGGCCACCGGCTCGTCCGCACCCCTGAGCGCGACGTGCACGTGCACGTCTACGGCCGCGGCGACCGGGCCGTCGAGGACTACCTGCTGCTGCGCGACCACCTGCGCGCCGACGCCGCCGACCGCGCGTTGTACGAGGCGACCAAGCGTGACCTGGTGGCGAGGACGTGGGAAGACACGAACGACTACGCCGAGGCCAAGACCGCGGTGATCGCCGCGATCCTGGAACGGGCGCGGGTGACTCGGTGACCCCGCAGCGTCCTGCCCGTCGGCGTCCGCGACGGCGGCACGTCGCAGGTGGCGGCCGAGCTCGCCCGTCGCGCGGTCCGCGAGACCGGGGTCGACGTCACCGTCTCCTCGGCGCGGGTCGAGACCGTGGCGGGGACGGCCGTGGAGGTCTGGGAGACCGACGAACCCTCCGCGCACGGGATCGAGGGGGTGGAGCGGGTGCGGCTCGTGCGCGACGACATCGCCGGCCGCGTCGAGGACCTGCTGGCCCGGCTGCGGGACGGGGACACCACCACCGGCACCCGGTGACACGCCGCGCGCACGGACACCACCGGCCCCAGGACTCGCGCACGGGCACGGACGTCGGTCACACTGGGGGTGCGCCGCCGGGCGGGAGGTCGAGGGGAAGCTTCGTCCGGCCCGGCGGCGCCCTTCCGCCTCGAGGGTCGACCCTCACGCCCGCAACAGGTCCGGCCGCGCCAGCACCACCTCGCGGAACGCCGCGGCCACCCGCGGTAGCGCCTCCTCGCGGCGGACCAGGCCCAGCACCCGGGTCGAGGCCGGCCCGGTCAGCGGCCGTTCCACCACCCCGGCGAACGCCTCCGCCGTGCCGCGCTGCGCCGCCGGCAGGACCGCCACCCCCAGGCCCGCGGCCACCAGACCGCGCAGCGTGTGGCTGTCCTGCCCCTCGAAGGCGACGCGCGGGACGATGCCGTGCCGGGCGAACAGCACCTCGGCGGCCTCGCGCAGCCCGTAGCCGGGTTCGAACAGCACGAACTCCTCGTCCGCGACGGCCGCCAGGTCCAGCGGCCCGGGCACGGCCAGCGGGTGCTCCTGCGGCAGCCCCACGACGAGGGGCTGCTCCACCAGCGGGTCGCAGAGCAGACCCGGGCGGTCCGGGACGGGGGAGGTGAGCACGAGGTCCACCTCCCCCGTCGTGAGCTGGTCCAGCACGGCCCCCGCCGCGCCCTGGTGCAGCCGGAACCGCACCCCCGGGTGCTCCTGGCGGAACGCGCGCACGAGCCCGGGGACGGCGACCGCACCGAGGGTGTGCAGGAACCCCAGCGAGACGCGACCGGTCTGCACGGCGTCGTCGTCGCGGACGGTCCGCACCCCGCGGTCCAGGTCGGCCAGCGCGCGCCCGGCGACCTCCGCGAGCGCACGCCCGGCGGCCGTCAGCCGCACGCCCCGCCCCTCGGGCACCACGAGCGGCACCCCCACCGCGCGCTGCACCCGGGCCAGCGCGCGGCTCACCGTCGGCTGCTGCAGGCCCAGGGCCTGCGCGGCCCGGGTGACGTGCTGCGTCTGCCCGACCGCCGCCAGCACCCGCCACGGCGCCGCCAGCGCCTCCACCTCGTCCACCACCCCAGTCTGGCCACCCCAGTCTGACCACCCCGGTCCGGCCACCCTGGACGCATGGGTCCGGCTCGATCGGGGCATTGGACGCATGGGTCGGCCCGTTCCTACCGTCGCCGGGTGAGCCTCGAGGCCGGTACCGGCACCCCGCCCTGGCTGGGGCACGACCGCGGCACCCCCGGTTACCGGCGCCTCGTCGTCGCCCTGTTCGCCGCCGGCGTCGCCACCTTCGCCCAGCTCTACTCCGTGCAGTCGGTCCTGCCGGCCCTCGCGGACGGGCTGCACCTGGGCGCCTCGCAGGCCGCCCTCGGGGTGTCCGTCGCCACCGGGGCCCTGGCGGTGTCCGTCGTCGGCTGGAGCGCCCTGGCCGACCGGCTCGGCCGCGTCCCGGTGATGGTCGCCTCGGTCGTGCTCGCGAGCCTGCTCGGCCTGGCCGTCCCCCTGGCCCCCTCGCTCGGGCCGCTGCTGGTCCTGCGCGCCCTGCAGGGGGCCGCGCTCGGCGGGCTGCCCGCCGTGGCGGTGGCCCACCTCGCCGAGGAGGTCCACGCCCGCGCGGTGGCGCTCGCCGCCGGGGCGTACGTGTCGGGGAACTCCGTCGGCGGCCTCACCGGCCGCGTCGTGTCCTCCGGCGTCGCCGACCTGGCCGGCTGGCGGTGGGGCGTGGCCGCCGTCGCCGTCGTCGGGATCGCCGCCACGGCCGTGTTCTGCGTCCTCGTCCCGCGCCCGCGGGGTTTCGCCCGGCACCGCCGGGCGGGCGGCCCGCCGCTGCGGGACCGGGTGCGGCGCGCGCTGTCCGACCCCGCGCTGCTCGCCCTCTACGCGCAGGCGCTGCTGCTCATGGGCGGTTTCGTCACGGTCTACAACTACCTGGGTTTCCGGCTGCTGCAGGCGCCGTTCTCGCTGTCCCAGACCGTCGTCGGGCTGCTGTTCGTCGTCTACCTCGCCGGCACCCTCAGCTCCTCGGTCGCCGGGCGCCTGGCCGCCCGCGGCCGGTTGCCGGTCCTGCTGGGGGCCGTGGCCGTGTTCACCGCCGGGTGCCTGCTGACGCTGTCGGCGCGGCTCGTGGTGGTCCTCGCCGGGCTGGTGCTGCTCACCGCCGGTTTCTTCGCCGCCCACGCCGTCGCCAGCGGCTGGGCCGGGGCGCGGGCCGAGCCGGGGGTGCGGGCGCAGGCCTCGGCGCTCTACACGTTCGCCTACTACGCCGGGTCCAGCGTCGTCGGCTGGCTCACGGGCTTCGCCTTCGCCGCCGGCGGCTGGGCCGTCGTGGTCGGCGTCGTCACGGGCCTGGCCGCGGTCGCCGCCGTCCTCGCGACCCTCGGCCTGCGCCGCCACGGGCCCCCGGGCAGCATGGGGGAGTGATCGAGGAACTCGCCGAACTGGTGGGCGCGGGCGGGGTCGCCGTGCTCGAGGGCGCCGGGATGTCGACCGGGTCCGGCATCCCCGACTACCGGGGCCCGAACGGGTCCCTGCAGCGGCACACGCCCATGACCTACCGGGAGTTCACGGGGTCGGCGGAGAACCGGCGCCGGTACTGGGGGCGCAGCCACGTCGGGTGGGAGCACTTCCGCCGGGCGCAGCCCAACGACGCGCACCGGGCGGTCGCCGCCCTGGAACGGGCGGGGCTGGTGACGGGCGTCATCACCCAGAACGTCGACGGTCTCGACCTCGCCGCGGGCACCCGGGAGGTCGTCGAACTGCACGGCAACCTCGACCGCGTCGTGTGCCTGCACTGCGGTGAGGTCACCGACCGGGCCGTGCTCGCCGACCGCCTCACCGCCGCGAACCCCGGGTTCACCGCGCGCGTGGAGGAGTTCCAGGCGCTGAACCCCGACGGGGACGCCGACCTCACCGACGCCCAGCTCGAGGGTTTCACCACCGTGCCGTGCCGGCGGTGCGGGCAGGACGCGCTGAAGGCCGACGTCGTGTTCTTCGGCGAGACCGTGCCCGGGGACCGCGTCGAACGCTCCTTCGAGCTCGTGGACGGGGCCCGTTCCCTGCTGGTGCTGGGGTCCTCGCTGGCCGTCATGTCGGGGTACCGGTTCGTGCTGCACGCGGCCAAGCACGACCGGCCCGTCGCGCTCGTCACCGCGGGACCGACCCGGGGGGACCAGAAGGCGAGCGTCCGCCTGGACGCGCCCCTGCAGGACGTGCTGCCCGACCTGCTGCGGCGCCTCGGCCTGTGACCGGTGCCGGTCAGCGGGCGGCGGGTGACCCGGCGGACACCCCGGTCGCCGCGGACGTCTCCTCCCCGTCCCCCGTCCGGGCGCGCAACCGGTCGAGCAGGCGGTCCGACGGGCTCACGGGTGCGGCCGAGTAGACGACGAGCGGCTGGTCGTCGTCGGGCACGGTCAGGCTCTCGCAGTCCAGGGTGAGACGCCCGAGGCCGGGGACGTCGTAGCTCTTGACGTCGCTGTGCCGGGGTTCGACGGGGCGTTCGTCCCACAGCGCGGCGAACCGGGGGACGCACCCGCGCAGTTCCTTCACGGTGCCCCGCAGGCGCACGTCGTCGGGGTGGCGGGCCAGGGCCGCCCGCGCGACGGCCACCGCGGCCCGGTCCAGCCGCGGGCCGTCGTCACCGTCGAGCACCAACCGGGAGGTGAAGCCCTCGACGCCGACGAAGTGCAGCCACAGGTGCGTGCGCCGGTGGGGCGGGACGGCCGCCAGGTCCCCGAGCACGGCCGTCGCGAGGTCGTTCCAGGCCAGGACGTCACCCCGGGCGTCGGCGACCATCGCCGGCAGGTCCCGCATCCGGTCCAGCAGGCGCCGCACCGACGGGCGCACGGTGTCGACGATGCGCCGGTCCGGGGGCCGGGGCGTCCCGGCGAGGGCGAAGAGGTGGGCGGTCTCGGCGGCGGACAGCCGCAACGCCCCGGCCAGGGCCGTCAGCACCGCCGGTGAGGGGTGCGGGCCACGGCCCTGTTCCAGCCGGACCACGTAGTCGACCGACAGGTCGGCGACCAGGGCCACCTCCTCCCGGCGCAGGCCGGGCGTCCGCCGCCGTGAGGTGCCGGCCGCCAGACCGACGTCACCGGGCCCGAGCCGGGCGCGCCACTGCCGCAGAGCGGCGGCCAGTTCGGCGCGGTCGGGCGACGTCCCGGCGGTCAGTCTGGCCCACCGGGCCCTGCTCGGCGCGCGGTCGCCGGTGCCTGGGACGGCCGGTCCCCCGCTGGGCCGTCCCTGGCACCGGCGGGACCCGGCCCCGAGGCTGACGGGCATGACCACAGTGCTGATCACCGGTGCCTCCCGCGGGATGGGTGCCGAGACCGTCCGGCGGCTGGCCACCGTGGGGCACACCGTCTTCGCCGCCGCCCGGCACCCCGACCGTCTCCCCGACGTCCCCGGGCAGGTCCACCCCCTGCGCCTGGACGTCACCGACGACGCCTCGGTGGCCCGCGCCGCGGCCGAGGTCGAGGCCGTCACCGGTTCCCTGGACGTGGTGGTCAACAACGCCGGGGTGCCGGGCACGTGGGCGGGGCCGCAGGACGTCGGACCGCAGGACGTCGTCGACGTGTTCGCCGTGAACGTCGTCGGTGCCGTCCGCGTCACCCACGCCTTCCTGCCGCTGCTGCGCCGCGGGCACGACCCCCGGCTGGTCCTGGTGTCCTCCGGGATGGGGTCGCTGACCTTGCAGCAGGGCGACGACGTGTACCGCGACATCGCCCACCTGCCCTACCCGGCCTCGAAGGCGGCCCTGAACATGCTCGCCGTGCAGTACGCCAAGGCCCTGCCGGACGTGCTGGTCACGGCCGTGGACCCGGGGCTGACGGCCACGGAGTTCACCGGCGGCGTCGGCCACTCCGTCCGGGAGGGCAGCGATCCGATCGTGGCCGCCGTGCTGGACACCGACGGGCCCAGCGGCCGGTTCCTGGGACGGGACGGTGTCGAACCCTGGTGACGTCCGCGGGTTCCCGTCCGCGTCCTGTGCCGCGCGGTCACCGCTCCCGTGCGGTGCCCGGTCAGCGGGCCGGCAGTTCCGCCGGCAGTTCCGCCGTCAGCAGGGCCCACCGGGCGGCCCGCCCCGCCTCACCGGGGTGCACCTCGTCGACCAGCAGGTCGGGGTGGGCCGCGACCGTCGCCGACCACGCCAGGACGTGCAGGTTGGGCCAGCGCCGCGTCGCGGCGGCGAGCCGCTCGTTGCGGCGCTCGAAGAACGCCCGCGTGGCGGGGTCGGCGCCCCGGAGGGCGAGGTCGTACCAGTAGACGGGCCTGCCGTCCGCCGCCCGCAGGAAGAAGTCGATCTTCTGGTCGAAGTAACCGTTCTCGACGGGGACGTGCCCGCTGGGCACCGGGGCGGTGTCCCCGGCCGGCCACCTCCCGGCGGGGAACGGGGCCCGGTCGCGCAGGGCGTCGTTGGTGCCCAGGCCGACGACGAGGACGTCGCTGTCGGCGATGGCCCGGCGCAGGTCGACCGTGGCCATCGGCAGCGGCATGGCCGGCCAGGCGGACCGGAACCGCTGGTCCTGCACGAAGGCCTGCATCTCGTCGCTCGTCGCCCCGGGCCAGCCGAAGCAGGCCGTCGTCGTGACGCGCACGCGGGCCGGGGCGCTCTGCGCGCCGCCCCCGCAGGCGCCGTGGGTGATGGAGTCGCCGAGGACGGCCAGCCGCGGCAGCAGGGCCACGCTCGTGCGTCCGGTGGCGGCGTCCCAGGTGATCGAACCGCGCTGGAACTCCCCGCGCCGACCGCCGGGCACCTCGTGCTCCTCGCCCGTGGGGTACCCCAGGGGGCCGCCCTCGTACCCGGTCGCCGCCCACGCGGCCTGGACGGCGCCGCCGACCACGACCGCCCCGGTGGTCGCGCTCCGGTAGACGGCGCCGCCCTCGAAGTGCTGCACCCGGCCGTCCTGCAGGGGCAGGGTGAG
This sequence comes from Kineococcus halophytocola, assembly GCF_041276425.1. Taxonomy (NCBI): domain Bacteria; kingdom Bacillati; phylum Actinomycetota; class Actinomycetes; order Kineosporiales; family Kineosporiaceae; genus Kineococcus; species Kineococcus halophytocola. The sequence continues at coordinate 82,388 of NZ_JBGFTU010000008.1, forward strand.
TTCGTCCGTCACGGGGAACCCGAGGGAGGAGTTCTCCCAGCCCCGGCCGGCCCAGACCTCGCGCACCGGCCCGGACACGTCGTGGGCGCCCGTGGCGGGCGACCAGTACACCGAACCGCCCTGGAAGTGCTGGCCCCGCCCGCCGCGGACCTCGAACTCGTCGGTCGTCGGGAACCCCAGGGTGGAGTTCTCCCAGCCCAGGGCGGCGTACCGTCCGCGGATCGCCCCGCGCACCACGTGCGCGCCGGTGGCCGGGCTGCGGTACAGCGACCCGCCGGTGAAGGTCTGCGCACTGCCGCCCCGGGCGACCGGGACCTCGTTGCCCGTGCACGGCCCCAGCACCGACGCCCGCGCCCCCAGTTCGCGGTAGCGGACGGCCAGGTCACCGGTGACGAGGCACCCGCTCGCCGGCGCGGTGACGCGCGAGGCGCGGGGCACGACCGGTCCGGCCGTGGGGGAGGTCGTGGCGCCGGCCGTGGGGGCGGCGAGGACGGCCAGCCCGACGGACAACCCGGCGGACAACCCGGCGGACAGCCCGATGGACAGCACGGCCACGACGGCGCGACGGAGGGGCACGACCTCCGATCGGCGGCCGTCACCGTCCGTCCAGGGCGGTTGGGCCGTCCGGGTGAGGTGGGGCGCGCGGTGTCACCCGGACGGAGCAGTCCGGCGCGCCGGTGCGGCGCCGTCGGCCCCGGGCTCAGTCCGCAGCCGCCTCCGCCCGGGCCAGCAGGACGGCCGAGGAGACGAGACCGATGTGGCTGAACGCCTGCGGGAAGTTCCCGAGGAACTCCCCGGTCGTGGGGTCCACCTGCTCGGGCAGCAGCCCGACGTGGTTGACCCGCGCGACCAGGCTCTCGAACAGCTCCCGGCCCTCCTGCACCCGGCCGCTCTGCACGAGGTTGTCCACCCACCAGAACGAGCACAGGACGAACGCGCCCTCGTTGCCCTCCAGACCGTCGGGGGAGTCGGCGTGCAGGTAGCGGTAGAGCAGCCCGCCGCCGGGGGACAGCTTGCGGGCCACCGCCTCCACGGTCGCGACCATGCGCGGGTCGGCGGCCTCGACCACCCGCCGCAGGGGGAGGGCGAGCAGGCTCGCGTCGAGGGTCCCGGGCTGGTCGAGGTGCTCGGTGAAGCAGCCGTCCTCCTCGCTCCAGGCCCGTTCCAGCAGTTCGGTGCGCAGGTCGTCGGCCAGCCGCCGCCAGTGGGCGCCGCGCTCGGACCGGCCCGTCAGCTCGGCCAGGCGCGCGAGCCGGTCGAACGCGACCTGGCACATCGCCACCGAGTACGTGAAGGGTCGGCCGGTGTCGCGGATCTCCCAGATCCCCTGGTCCGGCGTCAGGTGGTGGCGCTCGGCCAGCCGGCCGAGGTGCTCCAGGCGTTCCCACCGCTCGTCGGTCAGGGCCCCGCTGTGCCGGGCGAACTGGTAGGCGCAGTCGAGGATCTCCCCGTACACGTCGTGCTGGAGCTGCCCGCTGGCGCCGTTGCCCCAGCGGACGGGGGCCGAACCCCGGTACCCCTCGAAGTCCCCGTCCTCGACCTCGGCCTCGGGGAACGTCCCGTCGAGGGTGTAGAGGACGTCGGGACGGGAGTCCCCGCGGGTGCTGGCCTCCAGGACCCAGTCGAGGAAGGCGTCGGACTCCTGGGTCATCCCGATGCGCCGCAACGCGTACACGGTGTAGGCGGCGTCGCGGACCCAGGTGAACCGGTAGTCCCAGTTCCGCTCACCGCCCACGGCCTCGGGGAGCGAGGACGTCGGGGCGGCCACCACGGCGCCGCTGGCGTGGTGGTCGCACAGCTTCAGCGTGATGGCGCTGCGCAGCACGAGGTCGGCGTGCGCACCCTCGAACCGGACCCCGGCGCTCCAGTCCCGCCAGGCCTCGTCCGTGCGGCCCAGCGCACCGGCCAGCCCGTCGGGGTCCAGCTCCAGCGGTCCACCGTTCCAGGACAGCGTCAGCGCCCAGCGATCACCCGCGGTCAGCTCGTGCTCCTCCTCGGCCGGCCGCGAGGACGACAGGTGCAGGCGGTGCTCCCCGCCACCGGGGACGGGCACCACCGACCCCTCCACGGCGGCGCCGTCGTGCCGGTGCAGCACGCTGCGGACGCTCACGGTCCCGTGGGTGACCTCCAGCAGCCGGCCGAAGGCCCCCGTCGCCGCCGAGCGCCGCTCGGCCAGGGGGCCGTCCAGGAGCATCGCGTCGGTGACGCGCAGCGTGCCGGTGTCCGTCGTCAGCTCGGTGACCAGGACCGCCGAGGACGGCAGGTAGTGCTGGTGGCGCCCGCGCAGGCCCCGCACGGGCAGGTCCCAGCGCCCGCCGCGGTCGGCGTCGAGCAGCGAGGCGAAGACCGCGGGGGAGTCGAAGCGCGGCAGGCACGCCCACGCCACGCGCGCGTCCAGGCCCACGAGGGCCGCGGTCTCCCCGTCCCCGACGAGGGCGTGGTCGGCGATGGGCGGGTAGCGGTCGACGAGGTCCTGGCGGACGTCGTCGGTCTGCACGGTCTGGCCGTTCATCGTCGTCACGGGCGTCTCCCGGCTCGTGGCTGGCGGTGCGGGCCACGGTAGGCCGACGGCGTGCTCCCCGCCCGTCGGCCACGGCGTGGGGTAGAACGTCCGGGACCGGACCGGACGACCGTGGAGGGGTTCGACGTGGGCAAGCTCGTGCGCGACCGCATCCCGGAGGTGATCCGGGCGAACGGCGAGGACCCGGTGGTCCGCGTGCTGTCCGAGGACGCCTTTCCCGGCGCGCTGCTGGACAAGGCCGTCGAGGAGGCGCTGGAGCTGCGGGCCGCGACGGGCGCGGAGGAACGGCTGGCCGAGGCCGCCGACGTCTACGAGGTGCTGGTGGCGGTCGCGCGCCTGTGCGGGACGACGATCGAGGAGGTCGCGCACCGGGCGGACCGCAAGCGCGCCGAGCGCGGGGGTTTCGACGGGCGCGTCTGGCTGGAGTGAACCCTGCGGTGGACCGTCGGGGTCAGCCGGCCGGGGTCGTGGGGCGGGTCGGGGGGAGGGTCGGGGGGAGGGTCGGGGGGAGGACGGTCGCGAGCACCCGGTCCAGCGCCGTGCGCTGGCGGTGCGGCGTGCAGGTCCGCGGGTCGGCGACGGCCAGGGTGTTCAGGCCCTCGACCTGCGCGACGAGGGCGAGCGCCGCGTGCCGGCGGGCCGTGGCGTGCGGGGGACTGCGCCCGCTGGGGGGAGGGGGAGGCCGAGCTGGAGCGGACGTACGTCGAGCCGGCCTCGCGCGGCAGCGGGGTCGCCACCCCCGTGCTGCGTGCCCTGGAGGACGCCGCCCGGGCGCGCGGGGTCCGGCGCGTCCTGCTGGGGACGGGCACCCTGCAGCCCGAGGCGCTGCGCTTCTCCCCGCGCGAGGGGTACGAGCGGACCACCGCCTTCGGCCCCACGTCGGGGAGCCGCTGTCGATCTGCTGCGCCCGGGACCTCTGAGCGCTCTGGGATGATGGGGGCGCCATGCAGTGCTCGTACTTCGACGCCCACGCCTGCCGCTCCTGCACCCTCATCGAGCTGCCCTACGCCGACCAGGTGCGCGGCAAGGAGGAACGCTGCGCCGAGCTGCTGGGGGACCACCCGGGCCTGGAGTGGCTGCCGACGGTCCGCAGCCGCGAGGACGGCTACCGCAACAAGGCCAAGATGGTCGTCGGCGGGACGGTGCAGCACCCGACCTTCGGCATCCTGGACGCCGGCGGGCGGGGCGTGGACCTGCGCGAGTGCCCCGTCGTGGCGGCGGGTGTGCGGGCGGTGCTGCCCGCCGTCGCGCGCCTGGTGACCCGGGCCGGGCTCACCCCCTACGACGTGCCCCGGCGGCGCGGGGAGCTCAAGCACGTGCTGCTCACGCAGTCGCCGTCGGGGCAGCTCATGGTGCGCTTCGTCCTGCGCTCCGAGCGCGCCCTGCCGCGCCTGCGCGAGCACCTGCCGCGCCTGCTGCGCGAGGCGCCGGGCATCGCGGTCGTCACGGCGAACCTGCTGCCCGAGCACAAGGCCGTCCTGGAGGGGGAGGTGGAGATCGCGCTGACCGAGCGGACGACGCTGCCCATGCCGCTGGGCGCGGTGGAGCTCGACCTGCGCCCGCGCAGCTTCTTCCAGACCAACACCGACGTCGCGACGGCCCTGTACGCGCAGGTGCGGGAGTGGGTGGCCGAGGTCGCCCCGGCCTCGGTGTGGGACCTGTACTGCGGGGTGGGCGGTTTCGCGCTGCACTGCGCCGCGCCCGGGCGCCGCGTCGTCGGCATCGAGGTCAGCGAGGAGGCCGTCCAGAGCGCGCGCCTGGCCGCGCGGGGGCTGCCGGGCGTGGAGTTCGCCGCCGGGGACGCGACGGCGTTCGCGCTCGCGGCGACGGACGTGCCCGACCTCGTCGTGGTCAACCCGCCCCGGCGGGGCACCGGGGCCGAGCTGGCGGGCTGGCTGGAGCGTTCGGGGGTCCGCCACGTCGTCTACTCCAGCTGCAACCCCGAGACGCTGGCGGCCGACCTGTCCGCGATGCCGTCGCTGCGGCCCGTGCGGGCCCGTGTCCTGGACATGTTCCCGCACACCCCGCACGTCGAGGTCGCGGTGCTGCTGGAGCGCCGGCCGCCGGGCCGGTGACGCCGCCGGAGGGTTTCCATCGTTGGAGAAACCCACCGGCACCGGCGCCCCGGGCCGGGGGTTTGCTCAGAAAACTCTCAGGCGCAGGAGTCGTCCAGCCAGCTCTGCAGCACCCGGCACAGCGGGCGCAGCTCCGCGTCGAGCTGGGGCAGCAGCTCCGCGCCGGGGTTCTCCACCTGCAGCCAGCGCCGCAGCATCGCGACGTACCCGCCGTGGACGGCGCCGGCGATGCTCTGGGGAGCGACGTCGCTGGCGGCGAAACCGTGGCGCCGGGCCGTGAACGAGGCCACGTGCTCGCGCCAGGCGGCCCACTGCTCGGACTCCTCCGAGCGCAGCTCGGTCGACTCGTCCAGGACCCGGAACCGCTGCATCCACAGACCCTCGGCGTCGATGACCCGCTGCAGCGCAGCGATCATGCTCGCCCGGATGATGTCCAGGGTGTTGTCCTGCGACGTCAGCGACGTCTCGAGGACCTCGGCGAAACCGGCCGTGAACTCGTCGAAGCGCCACCAGATGATGGACCCCTTGGAGGGGAAGTACCGGAAGAAGCTCGTCTTGCTGACCCCGGCCGCGGCCGTGATCTCCGCGAGCGTCGTCTCCTCGAACCCCTTGCGCAGGAAGAGTTCGATGGCGACGGTCTCGATCTCCTCGCGCGAGGAGGCGGGCGGGCGTCCACGACGGGGGGCGGCGGGCTTCTCCACCGACTGCTCAGTCACGTGTGACAGCGTGCCACAACTCAGACCCGTCGGCCGGTGGTCGCCACGGACCGTCCGGTGCCCCCGGCGGTCCGGACGTGGGGTTCGGCCAGGGCGTGCAGGTCCACGCAGGCCAGCAACGGCCCCGTGGCCGAACCCGTCCGCACCAGGGGCGCCCGTTCCTCGGCCGCGGCCTCGCCCAGGTCCTCGCGCCACACGGGACGCTCGATGTCGGACAGGCCCTCCACGACCAGCCCGACCCGCCGCGGCGGGGCGTCGGGGTCGGCCGCCGGGGGCCGCACGAGCAGCACGACCCCGGCGGTCGGGTCCGCCAGCCGCCCGCGGCCCAGCAGCTCGGACAGGTCCAGCAGGGGCACCACGTCGTGCTCGGTGACCAGGGCCCCCAGCTCCGAGCTCCCGCCGATCCAGGGCACCGGGTCGGCCGGGAACGAGACCACCCCGTCGACCTGGTGCAGCGGCGCCGTCACCGTCCCCCGGGCCCGGAAGAGGACCACCGGGTCCAGCGGCGGGGAGGCGGCGAGGGCCCCGGCCCCGGCCGACCCGGCCGACCCGGCCGCGGCGGCCGTCCCCGGGCCGGTGTTGAGCGAGGCCAGGGCGCTCACCTCGGGGTCGGCCAGCAGCGTCGGGACGTCCAGGACGAACGCCGGCCCCTGGGGCAGCCGGGCCACCCCCTGCACAGCGGTGGCGGCCAGACCGCGCGAGGGCGGGGTGGCCGAGCGCGCCGAGGGGGCCACCCGGACGATGTCGAGGGCCTCGGCGAAGACGAGGGCCAGCAGCCCGCGCTCGGAGCGCACGAGCAGGGCCTGCCACGCCACAGAGCGGTCCGCCGGGGCCAGCCCCAGCAGGGCCAGCGGGTCCAGCACGGGCAGCCGCACCCCGCCGTGGTCGGTGACGCCCAGGCACGACGGGGAGGACAGCTGGGAGGGGCGCGGGCTCAGCGACGGCAGCGTGGTCTGCACGTCGGCGACGTCGACGGCGAGCAGCACGTCCCCGCCACCGGCGGAGGTGCAGCGCACCACGAGGTGGGCCGGGTCGAGCTCGCCGTCACCGGTGCGCGCGACCGGCCCGTCCCCGGGGTCGCGGACGGTGGTCATGGCCAGGACCCCCGGGACGCCGAAGACGGCCGCCGGGTCGAGCAGGGTGCCCACCTCCGCGGTGCCCGGGCGGACGAACGCCGCCGTGAACAGGCGCCGCTCCCCGGCGGCGACCGGTTGCAGCGCCGCGGGGTCCAGGGTCACGACGTCGTGGACGCTGTCGACGAGCAGGCCCAGGGCCCGCCCGTCGTGCACGAGGACCACGACCCCCATCGCCGTCTCCCGCGCCGACCCCGGCGCGGAGGTGCCGCTGAGCGCCGCGAGGTCCAGGACCGGCAGCACGGACTCGCGCAGCAGCACCGCCCCCACGAGCCCGGGCGCGGCCGTCGGCAGGGCGTCGAAGCGCTCGGGCAGGGGCACGACCTCCCGCAGGACGTCCACCGGCAGCGCGACGAGCGCCCCCTGCACCCGCAGCAGCCCGACCTTCACGACTCGGCGCCGGTCCGGGCCGCCAGGTCGGCGATGAGGGCGCGGACGACCGCGGAGGTGTCCTGCTGCAACTGCGTCGCCCCGGCGATCGTCGAGATCGACTCCGAGGTCTGGGCCACGCTGGTGACGATGTTCTCGAAGGCCTCCTGCGCGGCGCGGGAGACCTCCGCGCCCTCGGCGACGCGCGTCTCGGACTCCGCGATGAGCTCGGCGATCTGCCCGGCCGCCGTGGAGGAGCGCTCGGCGAGCTTGCGCACCTCACCGGCGACGACGGAGAACCCGACCCCGTGCTCCCCGGCGCGGGCGGCCTCGATGGAGGCGTTGAAGGCCAGCAGGTTCGTCTGGGCCGCGATCTCGGTGATGACGCGGACGATCTCGGCGATCGAGCCGGAGGAGCGCCGGATGAGCTCGATGGCGGCCATCGAGCTCTTCAGCGCCTCGAACCCCGTCTGGGCGTCCCCGTGGGTCCGCGCGGCGAGGTCGCTGGCCTGCACCGCGTTCGTGGCGATGGAGTCGATGGAGTGCGACAGCTCGGCCACGGTCTCGGTCATCTCCCCGCTCTTGGCGGTGATGAGCTGCTCGAGCTGGGCCTGCGCGGTGACGTCGTAGGCGTACTTGATGACCTTCAACGGCCGCCCGCGCAGGTCGAACACGGGGTTGTAGGTGGCCTGGATCCACACGTCGCGGTCGAACTTGCCGATCCGGTGGAACCGCCCGGCGATGAAGTCGCCCTTGCGCAGGCGCAGCCAGAAGTCCCGGTACTCCGGCGAGACCCGGTACTCCGCGGAGCAGAACAGGCTGTGGTGCTGCCCCTGCAGCTCCTTGAGGGAGTAGCCCATCGTGCGCAGGAAGTTCTCGTTGGCCGTGAGGACGTTGCCCTCCAGGTCGAACTCGATGACGGCCTGGGCGCGGTCGACGGCCTGCACGCGGCTGGCGTACTCGGCGTTCTCCACGGTGTTGCGGGTGACGTCCACCGCGTACTTGACGACCTTCAACGGCCGGCCCTCGGGGTCCAGGATCGGGTTGTACGTCGCCTGGATGAACACGTCCGACCCCGCCTTGGTGATGCGGCGGTAGGTGCCCTCGTCGTAGTTGCCGCGCGCGAGCTTCTCCCAGAACCGCTGGTACTCGGTCGAGACCGCGTCCGCCGGGTCCACGAACATCCGGTGGTGCTGCCCGACGACCTCGGCCTCGACGTACCCGAGCAGGCCCAGGAAGTTCGCGTTCGCGGCGAGCACCGTGCCGTCCAGGGCGAACTCGATCACCGCCTGCGACCGGTCGATGGCCGCGACGCGCCCCTCCAGCTCGACCGCGCGGCGGGCGCTGTCGGTGACGTCGTGGGCGTGCTTGAGGACCTTGACGACCTTGCCGTCGGCGCCGAACACGGGGTTGTAGGTGGCCCGGAGGCGGATCTCCTGCCCGCGCGCGCCGTACCGGGTGAACTCCCCGGTCTCGGTGCTGCCGGCGCGCAGGCGGCGCCAGAACGCCACGTAGTCCGGGCTGGCGGCGTACGCGGCGTCGCAGAACATCCGGTGGTGCTGGCCGACGACGTCGTCCGCCTCGTACCCCAGCAGGTCCAGGGCGGTGTCGTTGGCCCGCAGCACGACCCCCTCGGGGGACAGTTCCACGACGGACTGGGCGCGCTCGACGGCGCGGGACTTGCTGCGCAGGTCCCACAGCTCGGCGCGGGCGGCGGTGACGTCGGCCAGCAGCACGAGGGTCGCGCTGGTCCCCTCCACGCGCCGGGAGGTGCACCGCACCCAGCGCTCGTCGGCCAGGCCCGTCACGAAGGCCTCCAGGCCCTGGCTGCGGTCCCCGAGCAGCTCGCCGACGTCCCCGCCGTTCGGCACGGACAGCAGGTCGGCCAGGGTGCGCCCCGTGAGCCCGTCCAGGCCGGACCCCAGGAGCTCGGCGGCCCGGGGGCAGGCGTGCAGGACCAGGCCGCTGCTCGCGTCGACGACGAGCGCGGCCTCGCGTTCGGCCAGCAGCGCCGTGAGGGTCTGCTGCAGGGGGGCCGCCGAGAAGTCGACGGGGCGGACTGCGGGGGGGCGAGCGGTCACAGCAGGACCATCGACGGATCGGGCGGCCGGCTTGAGGCCGGTGGGACGGGCCGGTGGGATGGAATAGCCTCGGGGGCGTGGTGACTGACGGGCAGCGGACGACCTACGTCGTCGTCGACGGCGAGAACATCGACGCGACCCTGGGGGCCTCGATCCTCGAGGGCCGGCCCGGTCCGGAGCAGCGCCCCCGCTGGGAGCGTCTGCTCAACTTCGCCCGCACCACCTTCCAGCAGCCCGCCAAGGGCCTGTTCTTCCTCAACGCCTCCAGCGGGCACCTGCCGATGTCGTTCGTGCAGGCGCTGCTGGCCCTGGGCTACCAGCCGATCCCGCTGGCCGGGGGTCCGGGGGAGAAGGTCGTCGACATCGGCATCCAGCGCACCCTGGACGCCCTGGTCGACCGCGACGGCGACGTGCTGCTGGGCTCGCACGACGTCGACTTCCTCCCGCAGGTCGACCGGCTGCTGACCGGTGACCGGCTCGTGGGGCTCGTCGGGTTCCGGGAGTTCGTGAACTCCCAGTACGCCGGCCTGGCCGAGCGCGGGCTGAAGGTCTACGACCTCGAGGACGACGTCCGCGCGTTCAACGTCGTGCTCCCGCGCGTGCGGATCATCCCGCTGGCCGAGTTCGACCCGACGCGCTACCTCTGACGGTCTCCAGGGTGTCGGCCTCGGCGGCGCTCTTGTCGTCGCGGTAGCGCACGACGCGCGCGAACCGCAGCGCGATCCCGCCGGGGTAGCGGGGGGAGCGCTGCACGCCGTCGAAGGCGATCTCGACGACCTGCTCGGGGCGGACGTGGACGACGTGCCCGTCCTCGCCCGCCGGCCCGACCTGCAGTTCCCGGAACCGTCGGGTCTGCCACGCCAGCACCTCGTCGGTCATGCCCTTGAACGTCTTGCCCAGCATGACGAAACCACCCGTCTCCGGGTCGCGGGCGCCCAGGTGGATGGTCGACAGCCACGACGAGCGGCGCCCGGACCCGCGTTCGACGGCCAGCACGACGAGGTCGAGCGTGTGGACGGGTTTCACCTTCACCCACGCCCCGCCGCGCCGGCCCGCCGCGTAGGGCGAGGCGAGGTCCTTGACGACGACGCCCTCGTGCCCGGCGGCCACCGCCCCCCGGGCGAACTCCGCCGCGGCGCCGGCGTCGGCGGTGACCAGGCGTGCGACGCGGTGCCCTCGCGGCACGAGGGCGTCCAGCACCTCCAGGCGCTCGCGCAGCGGCACGTCGAGCAGGTCCCGGCCGCCGGCGTGCAGCACGTCGAAGAAGAACGGGGCCACCGCGCCCCCGCCCGTCCCGCTCGCCCGCGCCGTGCGGGAGGCCGTGTCCTGGAACGGCGCCGGCCGCCCGTCCCCGTCGAGGGTGAGCACCTCCCCGTCCAGCACGACGTCCCCGCCCGGCAGCGCCGCGACGACCTCCACGACCTCGGGCAGCCGGGCGGTGACGTCCTCCAGCGTGCGGGTCGCGACGGTGACCGCGCCCCCGCGCCGGTGCACCTGCACCCGGATCCCGTCGAGCTTGGTGTCCACGGCCACGGTGCCCCCGCCCAGCGCGGTCAGGGCCCCGGGCACCGTCGTGGCGCTGGAGGCCAGCATCGGCAGCAGCGGACGCCCGACCTGCAGCCCGAAGCCGGCCAGCTCCTGCGCCCCGCCGTGCAGCGCCGCCACGACCGCCGCCACCGTGGAACCGGCGAGCATCGCCGCGCGCCGCACGTCCGCGGCCGGGACGCCCGCCACGGCCGCGGCCGCGTCCTGCACGAGCGCGTCCAGCGCGCCCTGGCGCACCTCCCCGGTCACCACCGCGCGCAGCCAGCGCTGCTCGGGGGCGGTGGCGCGGGCGAGCAGGTCGGCGACCGCGGCCTCCCGGCGCCCCTTCGACCCGGGCCCGGCCAGGGCGGCGATCGCCTCGAACCGGGCGTGGACGTCGTCCACCCGCAGGGAGGGCACGTCGGCCGCCGGGGGTGCGGTCGCCATCGACCGCCACCCCAGCCCCGTCCGCCGCTGCGGCAGCCTCCCCGCGAGGTAGCCGGCCACGACCCCCGTCAGCTCGACCCCGGCGGGGTCCCCGGGGTCGCCCGGGTCGAGGCGGCGCAGCAGGTCGGCGATCTCGGCGACCTTGCGCGTGCGGGCCCGGGTCGCGGCCACGGCGGCGGAGGTGGTGACGACGTCGGCGAGGAGCACCCGGCCATCCTGCCCATCCCCACCCGCGAGCGCCCCCGGTGTGCCAGGGTGGGCGGGTGCGGTGGCGCCGGGACGAGAGGGCTCATCAGAGCAGCTCCGGGGTTCCCCCGGGGACGGCACGTCACCTCCGGCACGACACCGCAGGACGCTCCGTGCGCTGCGCGCACCCGACGTCCCGCACGGCAGGACAGGTCGTCCGGCGTCACCGCACCCGTGCCTGACCGCCGCGGCGAACCCGCCGACCCCGTCGCCGCGGCGCTCGCGGCGGCGTTCCTCGACGGTCCCTGGACGGTGGCCGAGCTCGACCGGCGCGGCCGGTGGGCCGTGGGCCGCCCCCGCGCGCGGTGGGTCCGGATCCTCACCGACCAGGTGCTCGAACGGTTCCCGCGACCCCCGGTCGACGAACCCCGGGCCCTGCGGGCGTTCGTCGCGCGCTCCACCCCGTACGGGAGGGCCCGCGCGGCCGCCGAGCGCGCGGGCGAACCCCTGCAGGTGGCCCACCTCGTCACGGCGACCACGGCGATGGGCCGCAACCGGTGGGGAGCACCCGCCCTGGACACCGTCGCCGACCTCGCCGCGTTCCTCGACCTCGCCGAGGCCCACCTGGACTGGTTCGCCGACGTGCGCCGCCTCCAGGTCCGCGCCCCCGCCGGGCCGCTGCACCACTACTCCTCGCGCTGGAGCGCCAAACGGGGCGCCCCGCGGTTGCTGGAGGCGCCCCTGCCGCGGCTGAAGGCGGTGCAGCGCACGGTGCTGCACCGGGTGCTGGCCCGGTTCCCGGTGCACGAGGCCGCGCACGGTTTCGTCCCGGGGCGCTCGCCGCTGACGGGCGCCGCCCAGCACGTGCGGGCCCGGACCGTCGTCCGCTTCGACCTGGAGGGGTTCTTCACCGCCGTCCCGGCCGGGCGGGTGTTCGGGGTGTTCCGCCAGGGCGGGTACCCCGAACCCGTCGCGCACGTGCTGACGGGGCTGCTCACCCACGTCACCCCGCTCACCGTCCTGCGCGCGATGCCGGCCGGCGGGTCGGGGGACGAGCGGTACCGGCTGCGCCGCAACCTGTCCCGCGCCCACCTGCCGCAGGGCGCGCCGACGTCACCGGCGCTGGCGAACCTCGTCGCGCTCGGGCTGGACCGGCGCCTGGCCGGCTGGGCGCGGGCGGCGGGCCTGACGTACACCCGCTACGCCGACGACCTGACGTTCTCCTGCGCCGACGGTCTCGACCCGCGCCGGCTGCAGCGGGCGGTAGCGGCGATCGCCGCCGACGAGGGGTTCGCGCTCAACCCCGCCAAGACGCGGGTGCGCGGGGCCGGGGCGCGCCAGCTCGTCACCGGGCTGGTCGTCAACGAGCACCCGAACGTGCCGCGGGAGGAGTTCGACCGGCTCAAGGCCGTGCTGCACCACTGCGTGCGGCACGGCCCGGACGGTCAGGACCGCGAGGGTCACCCGGACTTCCGCGCCCACCTGCTCGGCCGCATCGCCCGGGTGGAGGCCGTCAACCCCGCGAAGGGGCGGCGGCTGCGGGAGCGCTTCGACGCGATCGCCTGGTGAGCAGGCCCTGGCGCAGCAGCCAGCGCTCGAAGACGATCGTGCCGAACGGCGGCACGCCCGCCGCGAGGCCGACCACGAGGGTCTTGAACGTCCAGCGCATCGTGCGGGCCGCCCACACCGTCGAGAGCAGGTAGACGACGAACCCGATGCCGTGGACCATCCCCACGACGGGGACGCCGCCCTCGTGCGGGGCCTGGACGACCCACTTGAGGAACATCGCGATGAGCAGCGCGGTCCACGAGATCGCCTCGAACGTGGCGATGACGCGGAACCAGCGGGCGGCGAGCAGCCCGGACGTCATGGGGTCCTCCTGGAGACGGGGTCTGCCCCGAGTCTGACGGGCCGCCGTGGGCACCGGTGCCGGGACGGGTGTGGGATCGCTCACCCACCGGCCCGGGCCGCGGGCGTCGGCGGGGTCAGCGGGGGTGCGCCCGTTCCTCGGCGATGCGGTGCGGCACGCGCAGCAGGCGGATCGCGGTGACCAGGACGAGACCGCCGATGAGGTTGCCCAGCACCGCCCAGGCGGTCAGCGCGGCCCAGTCGGCGTACCCGAAGGGCGCCCCGACGTGCAGGGCGGCGAACATCAGCAGGGAGTCCAGGACGCTGTGCAGCAGTTGCGCCCCGGCCAGCAGCGCCCCGAACAGGACGGCCGGGACGATCTTGACGCCCATGCTCTCGGTGGCGTGCTGCATGCGCGTCATGAGGGTGATGACCGCCCCGGCCAGCACCGCCAGGGCCAGGGACTCCAGGTTCACGCCGAGGTCGACGAAGTGCTCGGCCGAGCTGACGGCGGTGGGGGCCAGGTCGGGCAGGGCGGTGACGATGATCCAGGTGATGACCCACCCGGCGATCAGGTTGGTCGCCAGCGTGACCCCCCACAGCCGCAGCAGTTGCAGCACCGTCCCGCGCCGGGCGACGGCCGCGGTGACCGGGACGAGGAAGTTCTCGGTGAACAGTTCGCTGCGGGCCATCACCAGGGCGACGAAACCCACCGAGAACGCCAGTCCCGCGAGGAGGTCGTCACCGGTCTCGTGCTTGACGACGAGGTAGGCCAGCAGGCCGGTCCCGATGTCGATCCCGCCGAGCAGCCCCACGCTGACCAGGGGGAGCAGCGGACGCCGCAGCCGGTCCTCGCCCTCGTTGACGAGGCGGTCGAAGGCGTCCTCCACCTCGTGCTCGGGCTCGTCGGGCCGGTCCGCCGCGCCGGGCAGGTCTGAGCTCGTCTGGTCCACACGACGACTGTCGGGCTGCGGCGGCCCCACCGCCACCGGTGGTGGTGGCGGTGGTGGCGGTGGCGGTGGCCTCAGCCGGCCAGTACCCCATCCCCGGCGGCCCGGCCGCTGCGGCGCACGAACCCCGGCACGTCGGCCGCGGCCATCGCGGTGCCGAACAGGTGGCCCTGCGCCCGCTGCACCCCCAGCGCGCGCAGCGGGGCGACCTGCTCGGCGCGTTCGACGCCCTCGGCGAGGATCTCCATGTCCAGCGCCCGGCACAGCGCGGTGATGCCCTCCAGCAGCGAGGTGTCCCCACCGGTGGCGAGCGTGGTCAGCGAGCGGTCCAGCTTCACCGTCGAGACGGGGAACCGGCGCACGTACGACAGCGACGTGTAGCCGATCCCGAAGTCGTCCAGGTCGAGGTGGAACCCCGCGGCGACGACCTCGCGCAGCGAGGCGGCGATGCACGGGTCGTCGGGCAGTTCCTCGTGCTCGGTGATCTCCAGGTGCACCCGGGACGGCTCGATCCCGTGCCGGGCGGCCAGGTCGCCGATCCAGCGGCCCATGCCCTGCCGGTGCAGGCTGCCGATCCCCAGGTTCACGGCCAGGTGCAGGCCCCCGACCCCCGCCGCGTCCCAGCCGGCGAGGTCGCGCAGCGCGCGGGTGGTGACGTGCTCGTCGAGGCGGGCGCCCAGCCCGGCCGCCTCGGCGTGGGCGAGGAACTGGTCGGGGGTCAGGAGCCCGGCGCGCGGGTGCTGCCAGCGGACGAGGGCCTCGACGCCGACGATGCGCGGGGCGGCGTCGGGCACCAGGTCCACGACCGGCTGGTGCACGACGAGGAGTTCACCCACGTCCTCGCGCCGACCGCCCTGCAGCAGCAGCGACCGCAGCTCCTGCTGCACGGTCAGGGCGCCGAGGACCTTCTCGCGCAGCTGCGGGCGGTAGACCTGCGCGCGGCCCTTGCCCGCCTGCTTCGCCGCGTACATCGCCACGTCCGCGTCGACCAGCGCGGTCTCGAAGGTCCCGTCCGCGCCCAGCGGCGCGATGCCGATGCTGGCGCTGACCCGGTAGGGCAGGGCGTCGAACTCGAAGGGGGCGTCGAGGGCCTCCAGCAGCAGGTCGGCCGGCCCCTCCTCCCGGTCCGGGCCGGTGTGCACGACCACGATGAACTCGTCGCCGCCGGTGCGGGAGACGACACCGTGCTGCCCCACGGCCCGCCGCAGCCGGCCGGAGACCTCGACCAGCAGCGCGTCACCCACGGCGTGCCCGCGGGTGTCGTTGATCTGCTTGAAGTCGTCGAGGTCGACCAGGCACAGGTGCAGGTCCCGGTCCGGCAGCCGTCGCTGCAGCCCCTCCACGGCCCGGGGCAGCCCGCGGCGGTTGACGAGGTCGGTGAGCGGGTCGCGTTCGGCGCTGCGCTCGGCCCGCCGCACCGACAGCGCCGCCCAGCCGACACCGGCGCAGGCCAGCACGTAGCCGCTGGGGGCGACGACCTGGACGGCCACGTCGGGCAGGACGTGGACCGCGCCCAGCACCCACAGCAGCGGCACGGTGCAGAACACCGGGAGCACGCTCAGCAGCCGCTGGCCGTCCCCGCGCAGGGTGCCACCGGCGCAGGCGGTCCCGAACAGGCGCATGCTCGGGTGCAGCGCCGCCGCGGCCAGCAGCACCATCGCCAGGGTCTGCACCCCCTGCAGCAGGTGCCGGCCGCTGCCGAGCAGGTCCGCGCGCGCCGTGACGAGCGCGGCGATCGCCAGCAGGGCCCCGGCCGCCAGCAGGACCAGGACCGTCGCGGGGGCCATCGCGGTGCGGGTCGCGAGGATCCGCAGCAGCACGATGGCCAGCACGATGTCCGCGGCGGCCCCCACGAGCACCGCGGGGTCCTCGCCCACCCCGGTGTGGCGCAGCATGCCGAGCACCTGCGCGACGACGAGGGCACCGGCCGCGGCGGTCAGGACGACGTCGGGCCACGTGCGCCGCCCCGGGTCCCCGGCGCGGCGCAGGGTGCGCACCACGAAGGGGACCAGGGCCAGGGCGACGACCTGCACGACCACGACGCTCCAGCGCGCCCACGGCCCGACCGGCCCGCCCACGAGGGCACCGGCGGGGGCGAGCACCCCCGCGGCCAGCAGGGCCAGGACCGCCACCCACGCCTGCGGCAGCACCGGCCGGTGCCGGCGCACGCCGACGGCCGCCAGCGCCAGGGCGCCCGCAGTGGCGGCCAGACCGGCGCTCGCGCCCACCGGGCCGCCCACCCCCGGCACCGCCACGAGCACGCCGAGGACGGCGAGCAGCCCCAGCGCCGCGACGTCCCGCCTGCCCATGACCCTCCCGGTGCCTCGTGCTCCCGCGCGCGGGAGACCCCGCTGTCTGTGCTTCGACGCGACCGGGCGTGGACTCATTCGCCCGATCAGGGGGACGGGTACCTGGAACAGGGGTGAGCCGGCGACGGTTGGCGACGGCATGAGCGTGATCAGTCTGTGGGGCGGCGGCCCGTGGCAGGACCCGTCGAGGTCGGCCGAGGCCAGGGAGGTGGCCGCGGAGGTCGAGGAACTGGGCTACCACCGGCTGTGGTTCTCCGGCGGGTTCGAGCCCGGTGTCCTGCCCGCCTTCGGGGAGCTCCTCGGCGCGACCAGCACGCTCGGGGTCGCCAGCGGCATCGTCAGCATCTGGACCGCCACCCCCGACCAGTCCGCCGAGGCCTTCGCGCGCTTCGAGGCCGAGCACCCGGGGCGTTTCCTGCTCGGGCTGGGGAACTCCCACGCCCCCGCCGTCGAGGGCGGTGGGCAGCGGTACGACAAGCCGTACACCCGCACGGTCGAGTACCTCGACGCGCTGGGCGACCGCATCCCGGCGCAGCGGCTCGTCCTGGCTGCCCTCGGGCCGAGGATGCTGGATCTGGCCCGCGACCGGACGGCCGGGGCGCACCCCTACTTCGTGACGGTCGAGCACACCGTCGCCGCCCGGCAGGCGCTGGGGGAGGGGTCGTGGCTGGCCCCGGAGGCCGCCGTCGTGCTCGAGGAGGACCCCGCCACCGCCCGGGCCACCGCCCGCGAGCACCTGGCGACCTACCTCGCGCTGCCGAACTACACGAACAACCTGCGCCGCCACGGCTGGGGCGAGGAGGACCTGCTGCACGGCGGCAGCGACCGCCTCGTCGACGAGCTCGTGGCCTGGGGGTCGCTGGAGCAGGTCGTCGCCGGGGTGCACCGGCACGTCGAGGCCGGCGCCGACGAGGTGGCGCTGCAGGTGCTGGGGGGCCGGGGGGAGTTCCCGCGCCGGCAGTTCCGCGAGCTCGCGGGGGCGTTGCTGGCGTAGTCCCGCCGGTGGGCCCGGGCGTCGGTGGGTCCGGGCTCAGTCGTGCGTGCCGCTCTCGTGCCCGGAGTGGCCGACGGGTTCGAGCTGGAACGTCGCGTGCTGCACGGCGACGGGGAAGTGCTCGGCCAGGCACGCCTGCAGGGAGTCCAGGATCTCCGGGGCGTGCCCGTCGAGGAAGCACGAGTCGTCCAGGACGACGTGCGCCGACAGGACCGGCAGCCCGGAGGTGATCTGGCTGGCGTGCAGGTCGTGGACGGCGTGCACGTGGGGCAGTTCGAGCAGGTGGCGGCGGACGTCGTCCAGGTCGAGGCCGGGCGGGGCCGACTCCAGCAGGACCGACGTCGTCTCCCGCAGCAGCTTCACCGTGCGGGGCACGATGAGCACGCCGATGAGCAGCGAGACCACGGCGTCGGCGCGGGTCCACCCCGTGAGGGCGATGACCCCGGCCGCGACGAGCACGGCGATCGAGCCGAGGCCGTCGTTGACCACCTCCAGGACCGCGGCGCGGACGTTGACGTTCGCCTCCCCGCTGCCGCGCAGCAGGAGCCACAGCGCGACGACGTTGCCGGCCAGGCCGACGGCGCCGAAGGCGACCATCGCACCGGAGTGCACCTCGGGGGGCTCGGCCAGCCGCCGCACCCCCTCGACGAGCACGAAGACGCCGACGGCGAGCAGGGCCGCGGCCTGCAGCGTGGCGGCCAGCACCTCGGCGCGCCGGTAGCCCCACGTCCGCTGCGCCGAGGCCGGGCGGGCGGCGAGGTTGGCCGCGATGAGGGCGATCGTCAGCCCCGCCACGTCGGTGAGCATGTGCCCGGCGTCGGCCAGCAGGGCCAGGGAGCCGGAGACCAGGGCGCCCACGGCCTCGGCGACGAGGACGGTGGCGGTGACCGCCAGCGCCGCCGTCAGCCGGCGGCGGTTCTGCGCGAGCTCGGCGCCCCCGTGGCCGTGCCCGTGCCCGTGGCTCACCGGGCCCCCTTCCCGGTGGGGACGTGACCGTCGGCGACGGCGAGCACCACGCCGAGCAGGTCGCCGAGGGCGTGGCTGAGCCGGGCGTCGGCGATCTCGTAGCGCACGCGCCGGCCCTCGGGCACCGAGACGACCAGGCCGCAGTCGCGCAGGCACGCCAGGTGGTTGGACAGCGACTGCCGCGAGACGCCGAGGAGGTCGGCCAGTTCGGCGGGGTACCCCGGTGCCTCGCGCAGCGCGAGCAGCAGCCGGGTCCGCGTCGCGTCGGACAGGGCGTGGCCGAAGCGGGCCAGGACCTCGGCGTGGCCCGCGGCGTGACGGTCGGTGCGGGGGTCGGTGCGGGGGTCGGTGGTCGTGGCGGTCACCCCACGACAGTACATCGAGAAGTTGATGGTCGTGGCCCCCGGCCACGGCGCGGTGGCGGGTAGCGTTCCGCGGGTGCGCACCCACGACGACGACGCGGACGGTGTTCCGGTCCGCGTCTACCGCCCCGACACCGGGCTCCACCACGAACCCCGGGCCGGTCTCGTCTGGGCCCACGGCGGGGGTTTCGTCGCCGGCGACCTCGACATGCCCGAGTCCGACGCCGTCGCCCGGCGGTTGCAGGACGACGGCGTCCTCGTCGTCGCGGTCGACTACCGGCGGGCCGGGCCGGGCACGACCTACCCCGCCCCCTCCGACGACGTCCTGACGGCGTGGCGGTGGGGCCGGGAGTTCTGCCGCAGCGAAGGGGTTGCGGCCGAGCGCGTCCAGCTCGGCGGTGCCAGCGCCGGGGGGAACCTCGCGGCGGGGGCGGTGCTGCGCCTGCTCGCGGGGGAGGGCGAGGTCCCGGCCGCGGTGTTCCTGGCCTACCCCACGCTGCACGCCGTGCCGCCGGCCGCCTCGCCCGTCGCGCAGGCCGCGGTCGAGACGTTGCCGCCGGACCAGCGGTGGTCGGCGGCCGACGTCGCCGCGATGTACGAGGGGTTCCTCGGGGGGCCGGTGCAGACCGCCCCCGCCCCGGCGGTCCCCGGCACCGCCGACCTCGCGGGTTTCCCGCCCACCCTCGTCCTCACGAGCGAGGCCGACGGGTTGCGGGGGTCGGCCGAGGAGTTCGTCCGGCGGCTGGTGCTGGCGGGGTCGCCCGTGGTGTCGGTGTGCGAACCGGGGACGGTGCACGGCCACCTCAACACCCCGGACGCGCGGTTCGACGCGAGCCTGCGCCGGGTCGTGCGGTGGCTGGTGTCGGCGCAGGAGCTCACGGCCTGAGCCGGCGCGGCCGGTCGTCCTAGGATCGACCGGACCCACCCGTCCCGAGCAGACCGCAGGAGTGCGCGATGACCGACCCCCGGCGCCCGGCCGACCTCGCCGACCTGGCCCGCGCGCTGCAGCGGCGCAGCAGCCCGCAGGAGGTCATGGACACCGTCGTGGAGGCCGCCGTCGCGCTCGTGCCGGGGGCCGAGCACGGCTCCATCAGCCTCGTCACCGGCCGGCGCGGGGTCTTCTCCGCGGCCGTCAGCAGCCAGGTCGCCCGCGACTTCGACGGCCTGCAGGAGGAGCTGGGCGAGGGCCCGTGCCTGGAGGCGATGTTCAGCGAGCCCGTCGTGCACACGTCGGACCTGACGGGGGAGAGCCGCTGGCCGCGCCTGTCGAAGACGGCGCCGGAGCGCCTGGGGGTCCGCAGCGTCCTGTGCTTCCAGCTCTTCGTGCACGAGGACACCACCCTCGGGGGGCTGAACCTGCTGTCCACCCGTCCCGACGCCTTCGACGAGGACGCCCCCGGCCTCGGGGAGGTGTTCGCCGCGCACGCCGCCTCCGCGCTGGCCGCCGCGCAGGAGCTGAGCCAGATCAAGCGGGCGCTGGCCAGCCGGGACGTCATCGGCCAGGCCAAGGGGATGCTCATGGAGCGCTACGCGATGGGGTCCGAGCAGGCGTTCGCGCTGCTCGCCCGGCTGAGCCAGGACGAGAACGTCAAGCTGCACGACCTCGCCGAGCGGCTGGTGACGACCCGGACGCTGTGACCGGGCCGGGTGTCCCGCGCCCGGCCACCGGTGGGCCGGGCGCGGGACACCGGGTCAGCGCCCGCCGGTGAGCGCCCCGCGCACCGACGGCCAGCCCTGCAGCGCCGCCGCGACGTCCTCGCGCCGCTCGTCGGCCAGGGCACGGGCGTAGGCGCGTTCCAGGACGTCGTCGAGGTGCACCCGCGCCCCGGACGCGGCGGACTCCACCGCGGCCTCGACCATCGCCAGGCTCAGGACGTTGTCGTGGACCATGCCCGAGAACGCCGTCCCCCGGGTGAGGAACGCGACGAACGCGGCCAGCGACCCGGCGATCTCCTGACCGGGGTCGTCCGCCGGCGCCACCCCGTCCTCGGTGCCGGGGGCGTCGAGCACGGGGGGCTCGTCGCCGTTCCAGACGGCCGAGCCGTTCGCGCCGGACAACCGCCACGACCCGTTCCAGGACGTCTCCACGCCCGGCGCGCACCAGGACCCGGTGAACGTGTACCGGGCACCGGAGGACATCTCGAACACCGCGGCGGCCGAGGCGTCCCCGGAGTACCAGGACCACGGCGGGTTGAACGACTCGCAGTAGACCGAGACCGGTTCGGCGTCCAGCAGGTACCGGGCCAGGTCGAACTGGTGGATGGCCATGTCCACCAGCAGCGGCTGGGCCATCTCCTCGCGGAACCCGCCGAAGTGCGGGGCCTTGAAGAACTCCGTCGACAACGACCCCAGGTCGCCCAGGACGGCGGCCTGGGCGCGGAACTCCTCCACGTGCCGGTTGTACCGGCGCGACTGGGAGACGCAGAACGGCTGGCCGCTGACCTCGGAGGCGGCGGTGAGGGACAGCGCCTGCGCGACGGTGGAGGCGACCGGTTTCTCCCCCAGCACGGGGAACCCGGCGAACAGCGCCGCGGTCGTCACGGGGTGGTGGGCCTGCGGCACCGTGACGTTGACGACGGCGTCGGCGCCCACGCGCCGGGCGACCTCGACCACGTCCTGCCCCACGGGCACGTCCGCCGCGGCCCCGCCCTCGACCTCGGCCAGCGCCGCGCGGGCCACGTCCAGGTCCAGGTCCACGACGCCGGCCAGTTCGGCCTCGGGGTCGCGCAGGATGGTGCCCAGCCACGCCCGGCCCATCCCACCGGCCCCCACGAGCACGAGGCGGGTCACTGCTGCGCCTCCTGCTTGTCCGGGTCCAGCGCGCCCTCGTAGCCGTGACCGTTGTAGAAGTCCTCGGTGTCGTAGCGCAGCAGGACGGGGGCGGTGCGCTCGGGGCGGACGGTGACGGCCCACTCGACGGCGTTGGAGATCACCTTGCGGACGCCGGAGTGGAAGTAGGTGGGGAAGTCCTGGTCCCCGGGGCGGAAGTAGAAGATCTTCCCGAAACCGCGCTTGAAGGTGCAGCCGGAGCGGAACACCTCCCCGCCGGAGAAGCTGGAGATGAACACCAGCTCGTCGGGGGTGGGGATGTCGAAGAACTCCCCGTACATCTCGTCCTCCTCGATCACCATCGGGTGCGGGACACCCTGGGCGATCGGGTGGGTCGGGTCCACCGTCCACAACAGCTCGCGGTCGTGCTCCGAGCGCCAGCGCAGCGTGCACGAGGTGCCCATGAGGCGGGTGAAGACCTTCGACCAGTGGCCCGAGTGCAGGACGATGAGCCCCATCCCGGCCAGGACGTGCCGCTGCACGCGCTCGACGACCTCGTCGGACACCTCGTCGTGGGCCGCGTGGCCCCACCAGGTGAGGACGTCGGTGCCGCGCAGGACCTCCTCGGTCAGGCCGTGCTCGGGGTCGTCCAGGGTGGCGGTGCGGACGGTGACGGCCTCGCCGAGGTTGGCCTCGATGCCCTCGGCGACGGCTCCGTGCATCCCGGTCGGGTAGCGCTCGGCGACGGCGGGTTCGAGCTGCTCGTGGCGGTTCTCGCCCCACACGGTGACGTTGATCATGGTTCTTCCCTTCTGGGGGTTCACTTGACCGCCCCGCCGGTGGCCCCGGCGGCGACGTACTTCTGAGCGGCGACCAGCAGGACGATCGCCGGGAGGGAGGCCAGCACCGCGGTGGCCATGACGGAGCTCCAGTCGTTGACGTAGGCCCCGATGTAGTTGTAGATCCCCAGCGTCACCGGACGGACCTCCTCGGTCGTCGTCAGGGTCAACGCGAAGAGGAAGTCGCTCCAGGTGAACAGGAACGTGAACAGGCCCGCGGTGATGATCGCGTTGCGGCTGACCGGCACGACGATCGAGAAGAAGGCCCGCACCGGTCCTGCGCCGTCGACGAGCGCCGCCTCGACGATCGACGTCGGCAGGGACTCCATGAGGGCCCGGCAGATGAGGATGGCGAACGGGATCCCGGACGTGGAGTCGGCGAGGATCAGGCCGGGGATGGAGTTCAGCAGCCCGAGGTCGGCGTAGGCGCTGTACAGGGCGTTGGCGATGACGATCCCGGGGATCATCTGGCTGATGAGCACCGCGAACAGGACGACGTTCGCCCAGCGCAGGTCGAACTTCGCCAGCACGTAGGCGGCCGGGACGGCGACGAGCAGGCTCACCACGACGCTGCCGAGGGCGACGACCAGGCTCGTGACGAGGTTCGGGCCCTGCTCGGACAGGGCGGTGCGGTAACCGGCCAGGTCGGGGTTCAGCGGGAGCCAGCCGGTGTCCAGCGTGGCGCCACCGGGTTGCAGGGACGCGTTGACCATCCAGTACACCGGGAACAGCAGGACGGCCACGATGAGCAGTCCGAGGGCGGTGTTGAGCCAGGGGCGGCGGACGTCGGTCATGTCGGACCTCCTCAGTCCTCGACGGAGCGACGGTTCGCTCGCAGGTAGACGACGGCGAACACGAGCGAGATGACGATGAGGATGTTGCTCACCGCGGCGCCCTGCCCGAAGTCGAAGCTCTGGAAGGACAACTGGTAGGACTGCGTCGTCAGCGTCTGGGTCGCGTTGGCCGGCCCGGCGTTCGTCAGCCCCAGGATGATGTCGAGCACCTTCAGGGTGTAGACGACCCCCAGGACGAGCGTGACGCTGACCACCGGGCGCAGCAGCGGCCAGGTGATGTGCCGGAACGCCCGCCACCCGGTCGCACCGTCCAGCGCACCGGCCTCGTACAGGTCAGCGGGGATCCCCTGCAGCCCGCCGTGCAGGATGACCGCGTTGAAGGGGATGCCGATCCAGACGTTGACCGCGATGACCGAGACGAGCGCCAGGGAGGTGCTGGTCAGCCACGGGACACCGCTGTCGATGAGGCCGGTGCCGAGCAGGAAGCGGTTCAGCGCCCCGGCGTCGGTGTCCAGCAGCCAGCGCCAGACGGCGCTGGAGACGATGAGCGGGATGAGCCAGGGCAGCAGGATCAGCGACCGCAGGAACCCCGACAGCGGGAACTTCCGGCGGAAGAACACGGCCAGGGCCATGCCGAGGACGAACTGCCCGAGGATGGAGCCGGCCGTGAACAGGAAGGTGTTCAGCAGCGCCTTGCCGAACAGGGCGCTGCTCACGACCTCGGCGTAGTTGGAGAACCCCACCCAGGGCGCCTCGCCGGTGAAGAAGGTGGCGATGTCGTACTGCTGGAACCCCATGACGACGTTCTTGACCACGGGGTAGCCGAAGAACAGGACCAGGTAGGCGACGGCCGGGCCCAGGAACAGGGCGGCGGCCCACCGGTTCCCGCGCCGGCTGGGGGAGTCGGTGCGGTCCTGGGTCCGGGGGGTGCGTTCGGTCGTGGTGGAACTCATCGGTAGTCCTCCGCTTCCGCCAGCGCCTCGCGCGGGGTGGCCTGCCCGGACAGCGAGAGCTGCACGGCCGTGTAGATCGACTTCGCCGCCGCGGGCCAGTCGGCACCGAGTTCGGCGGTGCGGGCGCGCGCGTCGACGATGAGGTCGGTGAACGTCTCCATCTCGGGACGGCGCTGCAGGTACTCCGAGCGCAGCGCCGGTTTGCCGGGCACGGTGTACCGCTGCTCACCCATCGACAGCTGGCTCTCGTCGGACAGGAAGGCGGTCAGCACGTCGGCGGCCTTGCGCTGCTTGGCGGTGTCGCCGGTGTCCGGCACGGTCCACACCTCCCCGCCCAGAGGGGCGACGACCGTCTGCGTGGCCGGGTCGCGGACGGGGAGGTCGACGATGCCGTAGTCCAGCCCCTCGATCGAGGTGATCTCCGGCAACTGCCACGGCCCGTTGACCATCATGGCCGCCCGGCCCGAGATGAACTGGTCCTTGACGTCGGCCTGGGTCCAGTTCAGCACCGACCGGGAGGCGTGCCCCTGCTCGACGAGGTCGGTGAGCAGGCCGAGCGCCTGGGCGGCCTCGGGGGTGTCGAGGTCGCGCTCGTCCCCGCCGTTGCTCCAGAAGAACGGCAGGTACTGCCAGGTGTTCTCGTAGGTGGCGTTGGCGCAGAAGGCGAACCCGTACCGGCCCCCGGTCGTCAGGGCCGCCGCGGCCGACCGGAGCTCCTCCCAGCTGGTGGGGGGCGCCACCCCGGCGGCGTCGAGGGCCCGGCGGTCGTAGAACAGGGCGATGGTGTTCACGGTCGGGGCCAGGCCGTACACCTCGCCGTCGTGGGTGCAGGCGTCCAGGACGCCGCGGGCGTAGTCCTCGGTGGGGATCCCCAGCGGCCCGAACGCCGTCAGCGCCGTCGTGGAGGCGATCTGCTGCAGGTCGGGGTTGTCGAGCATGAGGATGTCCGGGAGGGTCCCCGAGGAGCCCTGCTGCAGGACCCGCTGGACCAGCGAGCCCCCCGAGACGCTCACGCGTTCCAGGCGCACGCCGACCGAGCGCGCGGCGGCGTCCAGGGCCTCGCCGATGATCCGGTGGTCGGGGTCGTTGGAGTAGCTGTCCAGCACCCGCAGCACGTCCGGGTCGGAGCTGACGCCGGAGCCGCCGCAGGCGGCCAGGGCGAGCGGAGCGGTGAGGCCGGCGGTGGTCAGGGCTCTGCGGGACAGGGTCCTGGAGGGGGGCACGGTCGCATCCCTTCGTCGTCGATGCGCATCGATTGACTCGGTGACCCGTCGACACTCCTCGTCGTTCGGGGGCCGCACGCCCGGGCGACGCTGCCGTCGTGGGCCTGTCGATGCGTATCACCACGGTAGCCGACGAGTCGCGTACGACAAATCGGGGCCTGGTGCCCCGCGGGTGTCCGGCGCCGGTGGGCGGCGCGGTGGCTCAGTCGACGACGTCGAAGATCGTGATGAGCTGGGTGACCTGCAGCAGGTACAGCACCTGCGGCGCGGGCTTGACCAGCGTCACGCGGTGGGGGGCCACGGCCCGGGTGAGCCGGACGAGGAACGAGGCCCCGGTGGACTCCAGGAACGTGACCGCGGACAGGTCCACCCGCACGGGCAGACCGGCCGCCCCGGCGTGGGTGGTCAGGTCGTCGAGCACCGTCCCGAGGGCCGCGTCGACCTCACCGTGCAGGGTGACGACGGTGAGCCCGGCCTCGTGGTCGACCTCGAGGTGACCACCGTCGGTCGCCTCGTCGGGGCCCTGGTCGCGCTCGGAAGTGCTCACGCTGGTCCTTCGCTTCGTCGTCCGCCCCAGTCTGGAGCGGTTTCACGGGGAGAGTAGGTCACGTCGGCTCGTCGTCACAGGGGTCGGCGTCACAGGGGTCGTGCTCCGTGCCGGTCGGTCCGGTGCCCGCCTCGCTGCGGGACCGGTTCGGGATCTCGCCGGCCCAGGCGGCACCACACCGTCTTGGCCGGGGCCGACTCCCCGTCCGCCCCGACCGGGTCGTGGTGGCGCACACCCCAGTCCCGGCTGAGCAGCTCGACCAGGTGCACGCCCCGGCCCCCGAGGTCGGCCGGGTCGGCGACGGTCGTCACGGGTGGGGAGGGGTCACCGTCGCTGACGGACAGCAGGACCCCGTCGGTCTCGACGCACTCCACCTGCAGCAGGACCGGAGGACCGGCGTGCCGGACCGCGTTGGTGACCAGCTCGGTGAACAGCAGCTTGGCCTGGTCCAGGTGCGCGCTGGAGTGCTGGTGGCACCAGTGCTCCTCCAGGAAGTGCCGCGCCAGCCTGCCCGACGACAGGTCGACCGGGACGACCAGGGTCGAGGCGGGGGTGGGGACGCACACGGACTCATGGTGGGGGCAGGGGGCCTTTCCCGCGCGTCGACGGTGCCGAGGGTGTCCCCACCGTCCCGGGACCGTTTCCGGGCAACGGTTCCGCGGTTCCCCGCCCCGATTCTCCCGGCTCGCGGTGGACGCGCCGACGTGGTGCGCTGCCCCCCGCACCGTCCGCACCTCCGTGCGGGATGACCTGTGGAGAAGACCTCGTGGATGCAGAACGCGCTGGGGTTCCCGACGACGTGCTCGCCCGGCGCGCCGCCCTGGGCGACCGCGACGCGTTCGCCGGCATCGTGGAGCGTCACGGCCCGTCCCTGCTGCGCTGCGCCGGGAACCTCCTGCACGGCCCGGACCAGGCCGAGGACTGCGTCCAGGACGTCTTCCTCGCCGCCTGGCGCGGACTGCCGTCCTTCCGCGGGGACTCCTCCCTGCGCACCTGGTTGTTCACCCTCACCCGGCACGCGGCCTTCGCCCGCCTGCGCCGGTGGCCGGCGGCCGGCAGCCGGCCCTTCATCCCGGTGGAGGAGGTGCAGGACCGCCTGCGCGACCTGCGGGAGGACCCCGAGCGGTCCAGCGTGGAGAGCGCCCTGCGGCAGGCCCTCGAACTCGCCCTGCAGCTCCTGCCGCCCCGGCAGCGGACCGCGTGGTTGCTGCGCGAGGTCGAGGGACTGAGCTACGAGGAGGTCGCCTCCGTGCTCGGCACCACGACGACCGCCGTCCGGGGGCTGCTGGAACGGTCCCGGACGACCCTGGCCACGACCCTGGAGGACTGGCGGTGACCGCGATCCCGGACCCCTCCCGCGGGGACCAGGTGCTGGCCCGGGCGACCGAGGCCCTGCGCCGGCACACCCCCACGGGCTGGCGGGTGGTCCGCGCCCACCTCCTGGAGCTGGTGCGCCGGACCCACCGCCCCTCCGTCCCCGTCCGCGGCCGGCACGGGCGGGGGGAGTTCGTCGTGTCCGGCGGCGTCCTGACCACCCGGGTCCGCCAGGCCGTCGAGCGCACCCCGGCGGCCGAGGTCACCGCCGTCCGCTGCGTCACCGGCGCCGACGACCACCTCGCCCTGGTCACCGTCGAGACCGGGGTCCACCACGGCGCCCACATCCCCACGACGGCCGCGGCCGTCCGGGTCGCGGTCACCGCGGCGGTCCGCGACGTGGTCGGCGAGGACCGGGGGGTGCGCGTCCACGTCCACGTCGTCGACGTCATCGACGGCGCGGGCGGCGCGGTCGGCGCGGTCGGCGCGGGCGGCGTGGACGGACCGCAACCCCCGCGCTGATGCGGCGGGGCGGTGGGCCCCGGCGGTCAGCGCAGCTTCGAGGGCAGCAGGCCCTTGGCGACCTGGGAGGCCTTCTGCTGCTCACCCTGCTGGGCCGTGAGCACCAGGAGCGTCCCGGTCAGCGCCGGGATCGTCCACTGCAGCACCTTGAGCTTCTTCATCGACGCGGCGACGTCCTGCGGGGTGTCGGCGTTCGGGTCGACGCCGGAGTTCGCCGGGGCCTTGGAGTCCTTGCCGAGCCGGGCGCCCTCCAGGCCCGACCACGCCGTGACGCCCATGGCGGCCAGCGTCAGGACGGTCTTGACGGCGCTGTTGCCGCGCGGTCCGGACTGGGCCACGACCCGGCCGCGGTTGGCGGTGAGCAGCCCGACCGCCCCGACCGAGTGCACCGCCAGGGCGGCCGCGTTGACCGGTGCCCACCGGGCCCAGCCGGCGGCGGCGACGTGCGTGCGGTCGGAGGGGTCGCCCACGGCCGCGGAGGCCCCGTTGAGGCCGACCGCCCCGAAGAGCGAACCGCCGAACCACGCGGCGAGCCCGATGTCGTGCAGCGAACGGATGACGGTCTGACGTTCTCCCACGGTGTCCTGCTCCTCCTCGGTGGTCGCCGCACGCGGGCCCGAGGCCCCCGCGCGGAACCGGTGCGTCACCGGCAGCCCTCCCCTACCCCGTCCACTCGTCGGCAACCGCACGGTTGGGAAGGCCCGCAGCGGGCAGGAAGACCGCGGCGGAGGTCGCAGCACCCCCGCCCGCGAGACCGCGCAGACACCGAAGAACGGAAGGACACCATGCCTCGCAACGGCTTCAACCCCGAGGACCTCTACGACGTGGTCGTCACCGGCGACGACGGTGACAAGATCGGCAAGGTCGAGCAGGTCTACCTCGACAACCGCACCGGCGAGCCGGAGTGGGTCTCGGTCAAGACCGGGTTCTTCGGTTCCAACCTGTCCCTCATCCCCCTCGCCGAGGCGCAGGTGGGCGGCGGGGCCCTGTCCGTGCCCTTCGGCAAGTCCATGGTCAAGGACGCCCCGCACCACGACCCGGGGGCCGAGCTCAGCGAGTCCGACGAGGACGAGCTGTACCGGTACTACGGCCTGGAGACCGGTGGCACGACGCGGACCGACACCCACGTGGACACCCACGCGGACACCCGCGCGACCGGCGAGACCGCGCAGCGCGCGACCGCGGGCCACGACACCTCCGGCCCCACGACCGACGACGCCATGACGCGCTCGAAGGAGGAGCTGCGGGTCGGCTCGGAGACGGTGGAGCGAGGCCGGGCCCGGCTGCGCAAGCACGTCACCAGCGAGAACGTCTCCCGCACCGTCCCCGTCTCGCACGAGGAGGTCCGCGTCACGCGCGAACCGATCACGGAGGAGAACCGGGGGGCGGCCCTGTCCGGGGGCGACCTCACCGAGGAGGAGCACGAGGTCGTCCTCACCGAGGAGCGGGCCGTCGCCGAGAAGGAGACCGTCCCGGTCGAGCGGGTCCGCCTCGACACCGAGACCGTCCAGGGCCAGGAGACCGTGCAGGCCGAGCTGCGCGAGGAGCAGATCGACCTCGACGCCGACCAGGGCGTCGAGCAGGGCACCGCGCGCGGGACGGACCGCTCCTGAGCCAGCACCCCGAGGACGTCCCGGCCGACGGGACCACCCCCGAGGTGGTCCTGTCGGCCGAGGCGCTGCGCACGCGCACGGTGCGGGTGGCGCACGAACGGGTGCGCATCAGCAAGCGGATCGTGGAGACCACGCGCACCGTCGAGGTGCCCGTGCGCGTCGAGCAGCTCGTCCTCACCCACGAACCCCTCGAACCCCTCGAACCCCTCGAACCCGGCGAGACCGGTCCCGGGACCGTCCCCGCCGGGCCGGCCGGGGAGATCGTCCTCGTGCTCCACGAGGAGGTCCCCCAGGTGAGCCTGCGGGTCGAGCCGGTGGAGGTCGTGCGCATCGGGGTCGTGACGCGCACCGGGGAAGCCGTCGTCGAGACCACCGTGCGCACCGAGCAGGCCGAGGTCGACGAACTCCCGTCCCCCGGGACGTGACCGCCCGCGGGAACCGACCGCCCCCGGGCACGTTCAGCAGGAGTGGACGCACTCGGGGTGCTCGCGCGCAGGGTGCGGGACAGGGACGGCGGCACGCTCGACCGGCCCCTGGCCGGGGGCGGCTCCTTCCCGCTGACCTGGGTCCGTTCCGGTCCGGCGCAGGACGCCCCGGTCCTGTTCGTCCCGGGCGGCCCGGGCATGGCCTCGGTGCTGCCGTACGCGCGGTTGCGCGCCACGGCCGCCGCTCACGGCGTCGGTGCGGTGATGGTCGAGCACCGCGGCGTCGGGCTGTCCCGCCACGACGGGGCCGGGCAGGACCTGGACCCGGCCGAGGTGACGGTGCAGGCCGCCGCCGACGACCTGGCCGCCGTCCTGGACCACCTGGGCATCGAACGGGTCGTCGTCCACGGCAGTTCCTACGGCACCTACGTGGCGCAGGTGTTCGGCGTGCGGCACCCGCACCGCGTCGCCGCCATGGTGCTGGACTCACCCCTGCTGTCCGTCGCCGACGACCTCGCGGCCGTCCGTGCGCACCGGCGGGGCCTGCTGTGGGAGGCCGACACCGAGCTGGCGGCGGCGGTGCGCTCGGCGGCGGCGGCCGAACCGGACACGGTCGCCGCGGTGGCCCCGACCGTCTACGAGTTCGCCGGACCCGCCGCGCTCCTGCGCCTGCTGCACGCCCACCGCGACGGACGGCTCGGCCCGCTGTGGCGCCGGCTCAGCCGCCTCGCCGACGGGGGGCTCGACGGCCGCGGTGTGCGGCACGTCACCGAACCCGACCTCGTGGCCGGGATCGCCTTCGGCCAGCTCGGTTTCGGGTTGCCGCCCGACGGCGGCCCGCTGGACCCGCAGGTGGCCTTCGCGCGCGTCGCCGGGGACCGGCCCCCCTACCGGGGCGAACCGTACGACCTGCCCGCGCTGCTGCCGGGGTTCACCTGGCCGACCGTCGTCGTCTCCGGGGACCGGGACCTGCGGACCCCCCGGCCGGTCGCCGAGCGCCTGGCCCGGCTCCTGCCCCACGGTGTGCTGCTCGACCTGCCCGGCCTCGGGCACAGCGCGATGGACACCCACCAGCGGGCCGCCGTGCTCGTCGCCGCCGCCGTCCGGGCCGGGGCCGCGGACCGCCTGCCGGCGCTCGCCGGCCGCCTCGCGGCCCTGCCCCGGCAGGGGGCCTCGCGCTGGCTCGGTACGGCCGTGCGGGCGGCGGTCCGCCTCGGCGGGTAGGGATCGGCGCGGGCCCCGGTCCTCACTCCCCGTCGGCGAGCACGAACGGCCACACCGTCTCCGCCCCGGCCCGGCGGAGCTGGCGCGCGGCGACCGTCAGCGTCCAGCCGCTGCGGGTCCGGTCGTCCACGAGCAGCAGGTTGCGGCCGGCCACGAGGTCGGGGTCGGGCAGCTCGAACCGCCGCACGACCTGCGCGAGCCGGTGCGCGCTGTTGACGTCCGTGCGGGTCGGGGCGTCGTCGAGCAGGCGGAACGTCGTCACCAGCGGCAGCCCCGTGTACCGGGCCAGCCCGCCGGCCAGGTGGGACACGAGCTGCGGGCGCGAGGCCGAGCACATCGCCACGATCCCGTCCAGGCCCAGCCCGCGGGCCCAGTCGTCGAGCACCGCGGCCGCGGCGTGGCGCAGCGGGACGGGGGTCTCCTGGTCCCCGGACCCGGGGGCGAACAGCTCGCGCACGGCCCCGCCCCACCCGAGGTCGGTGGTGCGGGCCACGGCCCGGCCGACCCCGGGCTGCTCGGCCGGGGCGATCCGGCCCGTCAGGGCGACGTCGAGCCCCTTCATGCCGGTCGGCCACACCTTCTTGGGGGCCAGCGGGACCCCGGGCCGGTCCAGGTCCGTGCCCGCCTGCGCCACGGCCGCCTCGTCCACCTCGACCGGGACGGCGAAACCCCCGCAGTTGTCGCACCGCCCGCAGGGTTCGGCGTCCGCGTCGTCCAGGGCGCGGCGCAGGAACTCCAGCCGGCACCCGTCCGTGGTGACGTAGTCGACCATCGCCTGCTGCTCGACCTCGCGGGTCGTGCTCACCCGCGCGTACCGGTCGGCGTCGTAGGTCCACTCCTGCCCGGTGGCCTGCCACCCGCCGCGCACCCGCCGGACCGCGCCGTCGACGTCGAGGACCTTGAGCATCAGTTCCAGGCGGTTGCGCCGCAACGCCACCCGCGTCTCCAGGGCCTGCGTCGAGAGGGGTTCACCCGCGTCGGCCAGGACGCCCAGGGCCAGGCGCACGTCCTCCTCGGCCGGGAACCCGATCGAGGCGAAGTACCGCCAGATGTCCCGGTCCTCCGCGCCGGGCAGCAGCACCACCTCGGCGTTGTCGATGCCGCGCCCGGCGCGCCCGACCTGCTGGTAGTAGGCGATCGGGGAGCTCGGCGCCCCCAGGTGCACCACGAACCCCAGGTCGGGCTTGTCGAACCCCATGCCCAGCGCGCTCGTCGCGACCAGCACCTTGACCCGGTCGTGGACGAGGTCGTCCTCGGCCTGCAACCGCTCGCCCGCCTCCGTCTGCCCCGTGTAGGGCACGGCCTCGATGCCGTGCGCGCGCAGGTGCGCGGCGACGTCGGTGGCCGCCGAGACCGTCAGGACGTAGACGATCCCCGACCCGGGCAGTTCCGGCAGGTGCTGCACCAGCCACGCGAGCCGGTGGGCGTGCGAGGGCATCCGCACGACGGCCAGCCGCAGCGACTCCCGGTCCAGGGAGCCCCGCAGCACCAGGACGTCCTCCAGCGTGCGCCGGCCCGTCACCGACAACTGCTCGGCGACGTCGGCCGTCACCCGCTCGTTCGCCGTCGCCGTCGTGGCCAGGACGGGGATGCCGTCGGGCAGGTCGGCCAGCAGCGTCCGGATGCGGCGGTAGTCCGGGCGGAAGTCGTGGCCCCAGTCCGAGACGCAGTGCGCCTCGTCCACCACGAGCAGCCCCGTCGTGGCGGCCAGCGGGGGCAGCACCTCGTCGCGGAACCCGGGGTTGTTGAGCCGTTCGGGGGAGACGAGCAGGACGTCGACCGCGCCCGCGCGCACCTCCTCGTACACCCGGCCCCAGTCGTCGGCGTTCGTCGAGTTCACCGTCACGGCCCGCACCCCGGCCCGCTCGGCTGCGGCGATCTGGTTGCGCATCAACGCCAGCAGCGGGGAGACGATCACCGTCGGCCCCGATCCCCGCGCGCGCAGCAGCGCCGTCGCCACGAAGTACACCGCCGACTTGCCCCACCCCGTCCGCTGCACGACCAGGGCCCGTCGCCGGTCGGCCACCAGCGCCTCGATCGCCGTCCACTGGTCCTCGCGCAGCGCGGCGGCCGGGTCCCCGACCAGACGGCGCAGGACCTCCTCGGCCTCGGCGCGCAGCTCGGCGCGGACGTCGCGGCCGGTGTCGGGGCCGGTGTCGAGGCCGGTGTCGGGGCCAGGAGCGGTGGTGGGTGCTTCGGCGGGCATGCCCCGGATGCTGCCACCGCCCTCGGACACGGCGGGACGGCAGACTCCCCGCTGTGGACGAGACGATCGCGGCCCGCCTGCGCACCGAGCGCACCCTCTGGTGCTGCACCCTGCGCCCCGACGGCTCCCCGCACCTGACCCCGGTCTGGTTCGTGCACGACGCCGGGACGTTCTGGATCGGGACGGCGGCGCACAGCGTCAAGGTGCGCAACGTCCGGGCCGACCCGCGCGTGAGCCTGGCCCTGCCCGACGGCGAGGCCCCCGTCGTGGCGGAGGGGGTCGCGCGCCTGCGCACGACCGGGTACCCCGACCCCGTCGTCGCCGCCTTCGCCGCGGGGTACGGCGGGTGGGACGTGCGGGACCCGCTCGGCGACGGCACCCCGGGGGCGCTGCTGGAGGTCGAGGTCCGGCGCTGGCTGATGGCCGGGGCAGCGCGCTGACCCGGCCGGCCCCGGCGTCCTCGGCGGGTTCGCGCCCGGGAGTGGTGCTTGACTGCCTCGGTGCGCTACGTCGTCATCGGAGCAGGAGCCATCGGCGGGACCCTGGGGGGCCGGCTGGGGCAGCACGGGCACGAGGTCGTCCTCGTGGCCCGCGGGGCGCACGCCGACCGGCTGCGGGACCGGGGGCTGCAGCTGCTGACCCCGGACGGGCCGGTCGAGCTGCACGCCCCGGTCGCCAACTCGCCCGCCGACGTGGAGCTGTCCGCCGACGACGTGCTCGTGCTGGCCGTGAAGGTGCAGGACGCGGCGGGTCTGCTGGCCGACTGGGCCGCCGCCCCCGTCGGGGACTCCACCGCCGGGCTGACCCTGCCCGTGGTCTGCGCGCAGAACGGCGTGGAGGGGGAGCGGCTGGCGCTGCGGTGGTTCCGCCGCGTGGTCGGGGCCTGCGTCTTCCTGCCGGCCAGCCACCTCGAACCCGGGGTGGTCGTCTCCGAGGGCACGCCCGTGTCCGGGGGGCTGGTCCTGGGCCGCTACCCGCACGGACGCGACGAGCTCGTGGAGCGCATCGCCGCCGACCTGGCCGCCTCCGGGTTCGCCACCGCCGTCAGCGACGACGTCATGGCGGCCAAGCGCGGCAAGCTGCTCGACAACAGCGGCAACGCCCTCGACGCGGTCTGCCGCCCGGGACCGGGGTGGGAGGAGCTGCGCGCGCGGGCCCGCGCCGAGGGCGAGGCCGTCCTGGCCGCGGCCGGGACGCCGGCGCTGGACCGGGAGCAGGCCCTCCCGCAGCTCGCCGAGCTCGGGTTCGGGACCGCCCCCGTCGCCGGGACCGAGCGCCCGGGGTCCTCCAGCTGGCAGAGCCTGCACCGCGGCGGGTCCATCGAGACCGACTGGCTCAACGGCGAGGTCGTCCACCTGGGCCGCCGGCACGGCGTCCCCACCCCGGTCAACGAGGTGCTGCAGCTGCTGGCCGCGACGTCGGTGCGCGAGGGGCTGGGACCGCGCGCGTTCGACGTGGCCGACGTCGGGGCGCACGTCGGGGCGCACGTTCGGGCGCACGTCGAGGGGCCCGCGGCGGTGGGCGCCGAGCGGGCCTGAGAAGCTGACCGCCATGCGCGTGGACCACGTCGGCTTCGCCGCGGGGCCGGAGGGCCTGGCCGAGACCGCCCGGTCCCTGGCGGCCCGCCTCGGCGTGCGGGTCGCCGAGGGCGGCCCGCACCCCCGTTTCGGCACGCGCAACGTCGTCCTGCCGCTGTCGGAGGGCACCTACGTCGAGGTCGTCGAGGTGCTCGACCACCCCGTCGCCGACAAGGCCCTGTTCGGCCGGGCCGTGCGCGAGCGCAGCCAGGCCGGTGGCGGGTGGTTCACCTGGAGCGTCCTCGTGGACGACCTGGAGAGCTACCGCGACCGGCTGGGCGAGCAGATCGAGGAGGGCGTGCGCCGCCGCCCCGACGGGGTGGAGCTGCGCTGGCGGCAGATCGGCGCCCCGGCCCTGAACACCGAACCGCAGCTGCCGCTGCTCATCGAGTGGGACGGGCCCGCCACGCAGCACCCCTCGGCGCTGTCGCTGGCCGGCGGCACCCGCCTCGCCGGGCTGACCATCGCCGGGCAGCACTCGCGCGTGCGCGACTGGCTGGGGTTGCCGCCGGAGTTCTGCTCCGACCGCGTCGAGTTCACTTGGCTCGACGTCGTGGGCGCCCGGCGGGCCACTGGTCTGCGCTCGGTGACGTTCGAGACCACGCGCGGCACCGTCGAGATCTGAGCGCACCCGCGGATGGACTGGCCCGACTGGCTCCCCTCGGTGACGGCCTCGGCCATCGCCCTGCTCGTCGTCGACCTCGTCGTGCGCGTGACGGCCGTCGCCGTCGTCCCCGTCAACCGGCGTCCGAGCTCGGCGCTGGCGTGGCTGCTGACCATCTTCTTCATCCCCTACGTCGGCGTCGTCGCCTTCCTGCTCATCGGCAACCCGAAGCTGCCGCGGGCCCGCCGGCGCAAACAGCGGGAGATCAACCGGCTCATCCTCGACTCCACCAAGGGCATGGACCTCGTCTCCAACGACCACCCCTGGCCGCCGTGGCTGGCCGGTGTCGTGGAGCTGAACCGCAACCTGGGGTCGATGCCGCTGGTCGGGGGGAACTCCGCGGTGCTGTGCGGGGAGTACGACGAGGCGATCCAGGCGATGGCCCGCAGCATCGACGGCGCCCGCGACTACGTGCACGTCGAGTTCTACATCATGACCAAGGACGCGACGAGCGAGCCGTTCTTCACCGCCCTCGAGCGCGCGGTCCAGCGCGGGGTGAAGGTCCGGCTCCTGCTGGACCACATCGGGTCCCTGCGCTACCCGGGGTACCGGCGGACCATCCGCTTCCTCGACGACATCGGCGTGGAGTGGCACCCGATGCTGCCCGTGCAGCTGCACAAGCTGAAGTACCAGCGCCCGGACCTGCGCAACCACCGCAAGCTGCTCGTGATCGACGGGGAGCTCGCGTGGCTGGGGTCGCAGAACGTGCTGGACCGCAGCTACAACAAGCGGGGGAACCTCAAGCGCGGCCTGCAGTGGCAGGACCTCATGGTCCGCCTGGAGGGGCCGGTCGTCTCCGGGGTCGAGGCCATGTTCATCACCGACTGGTACTCCGAGACCGACGAACTGCTGCAGGCCGAACGGCCCGAGGTGTCCCCGGTGGGGTCCCCGGGCCGGCTGGAGTGCCAGGTCGTGCCGAGCGGGCCGGGGTTCGACGGGGAGAACAACCTCAAGCTGTTCAACGCGCTGCTCTACTCCGCCCAGCGCCGCATCTCGATCACGAGCCCCTACTTCGTGCCGGACGAGTCCATGCTGTCGGCGATCACGACGGCCGCCGAGCGCGGGGTGGACGTCGAGCTGTTCGTCTCCGAGCTGGGCGACCAGGCCCTCGTGCACTACGCCGAGTGCTCCTACTACGAGAACCTGCTGCGGGCCGGGGTGCGCATCTTCCGCTACCCGGCGCCGTACGTCCTGCACGCCAAGCACATGACGGTCGACGAGGAGGTCGCCGTCATCGGTTCCTCCAACATGGACATGCGCTCGTTCATGCTCGACCTCGAACTCACCCTCATGGTGTGCGGGCGGGAGTTCTCCGACGACCTGCGCCGCGTCGAGGACACCTACCGCGCCAAGTGCACGGAACTGACGTTGCAGGAGTGGCTGGGCCGCTCCCGGTGGGACGTCATCAAGGAGAACGTCTCGCGGCTCACCTCCGCGCTGCAGTGACCCGGCGGACCCCCAGCGCGGCCAGCTCCAGGTCGGCCAGGGACCGCACGACCGCCGGTTCCCCCGCGAGCCAGGCGGTCGCCGGGTCGGGGGCCAGGTCCAGCAGGACCCGCCCGGGACGGCGCTGCAGGGCCCGCAGCGCCAGCACCCGCTCCCCGGCCGCGGTCTGCGCCAGGCGGTGCGCGTCCCGGGTCCGCGCCGCCCACCGCGACCGCTGCACGACCCGGACCCCCACGACGAGCACGACCGGCAGCAGCGCCGTCAGCAGGCCCAGGACGGTGGCCAGGTGCAGCACGGCGTCGCGCTGCTCCCCGGCGGCCCGGGCCAGGGAGGCGGCGCTGTCGGCCGAGCGGCCCAGCAACCCCGCCACCTCGTCCCCGACCAGCGGGGCCCGGCCCAGCGACCCGCCGGTCGAGCGCAGCCCCTCGGCCAGGTCCGTCGACCCGTCCGCGAACCGGCGCGCCGGTTCGGCCACCCCCGCCACCGCCGCGTGCACGACCCGCCCCGCCGCCACTGCGGCGACGACGACGAGGAGGCACCCGGCGTCGGCGAGGACCTGCCGGGTCCGGCGGGCGGGCAGGTCGGCGTAGAGGGGCACCGGACCAGTCTGGGCCAGCGGGGCCGGTGCGCGCGGCTCAGAAGGGGTAGGACCCCGGCCGGCGGCGCACCGTGATCCACCGGGTCTCGGTGAACGCCTCGACGTTGGCCTCCACCCCGCCGTGCCGCGAGCCCGTCCCGGACGACCCGACCCCGCCGAACGGGGCGTTCGCCTCGTCGTTCACGGTCTGGTCGTTGACGTGCACGATGCCCGTCGGGATGCGCTGGGCCAGCTCGTACCCGGCCATCGCGTCGGCCGTGACGATGCCCAGCGACAGGCCGTACTCGGTGTCGGTCGCGAGCTCCACGGCCTCGTCGTCGTCGCGGAACGGCACGACCGAGGCGACCGGGCCGAAGACCTCGTCGCAGTACGCGGCGGCGTCGCGCGGGGGGTTCGCCAGCACCGTCGGGCGGTAGAACAGCCCCTCGTACGTGCCACCCGCGCGCAGGTCGGCGCCCTTCGCGACGGCATCGGTGACGAGCCCGTGGACGCGGTCGCGCTGCGTCTCGTCGATGAGCGGGCCGAGGTGCACCTGCCCGGCCGCCGGGTCGCCCACGTGCATCGACTCGGCCTTGGCCGCGAGCTTGTCGACGTAGGACTCGTACAGCGACTCGTGCACGAGGTGGCGGCCCACGGTCATGCAGATCTGCCCCTGGTGCAGGAACGCGCCCCACGTCGCGAGGTTCACGGCCTCGTCCACGTCGGCGTCGTGCCGGACGAGGAACGCGGAGTTCCCGCCCAGTTCCAGGTGGGCGCGCTTGAGGTGCCGGCCGGCCAGCTCACCGACGCTGCGACCGGCGCGGGTGGAGCCGGTGAAGGCGATGACGCGCACGCGCGGGTCGGTGACCAGGGCCTGCCCGACGTCCCCGCCGCCGGGGACGAGCTGCAGCAGCCCCGGGGGCAGCCCGGCCTCCTCGAAGACGCGGACCATGCTCACGCCGCCGGTGACGACCGTGCGGGGGTCGGGCTTGAGCAGGACGGCGTTGCCGAGGGCCAGCGCGGGGGCGACGGCGCGGATGCCCAGGATGAGCGGCACGTTGAAGGGGGAGATGACGCCGACGACCCCGGCCGGGACGCGCTGGGCCAGCGACAACCGCGGTTCCTCGCTGGACAGGATCGACCCCGACGCCGCCGACGGCAGCGCCGACGCCTCGTAGCACTCCGCGGCCGTCACGTGCAGGGCGAACCCGGCCAGCGGCGGGACGGCGCCGACCTCGCGCACGTTCCAGCCGGAGATCTCCTCGGCGTGCTCCTCCCACAGCTGACCGGCGCGGCGCAGGACGGCGGCGCGGGCGGGGTGCGGGGTCGCGGCCCAGGCGCGCTGGGCCTTCGCGGCGCCCTCGGCGGCGCGGGCGACGTCGTCGGCGTCGGCCATCCCGACGTCGACGAGGGTCGTGCCGGTGGCGGGTTCGACGCTGGGGGTGCTGCCGCCGCCCCCGGGCACCCAGGCGCCGTCGACGTGGATGCGGCCGGCGAAGTCCTGCGGGTCCAGCAGTGTCACGAGTCCTCCTCGACAGGTGTGGACCCCCATCGTGCCCGACGGTCAGGGCCGCAGGACCGTGATCCCCGCGGTCGTCGCGGCACCCACCTCGGCCAGGGCGCGGGGCCCGGCCTCCAGCGGCAGGTCCCGCGTCACGAGCTGCGCCAGCGGGAAGCGGCCGGCCGCGACGAGCGCCAGCAGCCGCGGGTAGTCGTGGGCGGCCATGCCGTGGCTGCCGAGGACCTGCAGCTCGTGCGCGATGACGAGGTCCATCGGCACCGACGGCTTCCCCGCGGCGGCGGGCAGCAGCCCGACCTGCACGTGCCGCCCGCGCCGGCGCAGCGAGCGGACCGACCCCTCGCACGTCGCGGGCAGCCCGACGGCGTCGAGGGAGACGTGGGCGCCACCGTCGGTGAGTTCCCGGACCGCCTCGACGGCCCCGTCGGCGGCGACGGCGTGCTCGGCGCCGAACGCCAGCGCCAGGTCGCGGGCGGCGGGGGAGGGGTCGACGGCGACGACGCGCGCCCCGGCCGCCGCGGCGACGGCGACCGCCGACAGGCCCACCCCGCCCGCGCCGTGGACGGCGACGAACTCCCCGGCGCGCACGGCCCCCACGTCGGTGACGGCGCGGAACGCCGTCGCCACCCGGCAGCCCAGCGCGGCCGCGGAGGCGGCGGGGAAACCTTCGGGCAGCGCCACGAGGTTCACGTCGGCGTGGTCGAGCGCGACGAGGTCGGCGAAGGACCCCCAGCCGGTGAACCCCGGCTGGGTCTGGGACCGGCACACCTGCTGGGCGCCGGCGGCGCACTCCGGGCACGTCCCGCAGGCGGTGACGAACGGCGTCGTGACGCGGTCCCCGACGTGCCAGTTCCGCACGTCGTCCCCGACCGCGGCGACCGTCCCGGCCAGTTCGTGCCCGGGCACGTGCGGCAGGACGACGTCGTCGTCGTGGCCCTGCCAGGCGTGCCAGTCGCTGCGGCACACGCCCGTGGCCTCGACGGCGACGACGACCCCGTGCGGGGCCGGGGTCGGGTCGGGGACCTCGGCCAGGTGCGCGGGCGCGCCGAACTCGGTGACCAGGACGGCGCGCACGGCTCAGCCCTCGTCGAGGACAGACACCAGCGCGGACGCGTCACCCGTGTAGTCGGCCGGGGTCAGCAGCGACAACCGCGCCGCCTCGCCCTCGGGCAGCCCGAGACCGGCGACGAACTCCTGCAGCTTGGCCCGGTCGACCTTGCGGCCGCGGGTGAGTTCCTTGAGGCGCTCGTAGGGTTCGGGCAGCCCGTGCACGCGCATGACCGACTGCACGGCCTCGCCGAGGACCTCCCAGTTCTGGTCCAGGTCGGCCGCCAGGGCCGCGGGGACGGCGTCGAGACCGGCCAGCCCGCGCCGGGCGTTCTCGATCGCCAGCAGCGAGTGCCCGAACGCGACCCCGATGTTGCGCTGCATGGAGGAGTCGGTGAGGTCGCGCTGCATCCGCGACGTCGTCAGCGTCTCCTCCAGGACCCGGAACAACCCGCCGGAGACCTCCAGGTTCGCCTCGGCGTTCTCGAACCGGATGGGGTTCACCTTGTGCGGCATGGTGGAGGACCCCACCGTGCCCTGGCCGCGGACCTGGGCGAAGAACCCGTAGGAGATGTACGTCCACACGTCGGTGCAGAGGTTGTGCAGCACCCGGCCGAACCGGGAGACGTCGGCGTACAGCTCGGCCTGCCAGTCGTGGGACTCGATCTGCGTCGTCAGCGGGTTCCACGTCAGGCCCAGGCCGGTGACGAACTCGCGGGAGACCGCCGGCCAGTCGGTCGTGGGGACGGCCGCCCGGTGCGCGGCGTAGGTGCCGGTGGCACCGTTGAACTTGCCGAGGAACTCCGCCCCGGCGACGCGGGCGAGCTGGCGGCGCATCCGGTGGGCCAGGACGGCGAGTTCCTTGCCGAGCGTCGTCGGCGTCGCGGGCTGACCGTGGGTGCGCGAGAGCATCGGCACGTCGCGCAGGTCGTGGGCCATGCCGACGACGTCGTCGACCAGGCCGGTCGCGGCGGGCAGCCAGACCTGCTGCACGGCGTCGCGGACCATGAGCGCGTAGGACAGGTTGTTGATGTCCTCGCTGGTGCAGAACAGGTGGGTGAGTTCGGCGACGTCGGCCAGCGACGTGCCCTCCAGGCGGCGCTTGATCCAGTACTCGACGGCCTTGACGTCGTGGACGGTGACGCGCTCGATCTCACCGAGTTCGGCGACGGCCGCGGCGTCGAAGCGCAGGGGGAGTTCGCGCAGGAACGCGGTCTCCTCGTCCGTGAGCCGGCGGACGCCGGGGACGACGTCGTGGGTGCCGAGGAACACGAGCCACTCGACCTCGACGTGGACGCGCCGGCGGTTCAGCGCGGCCTCGGACAGGTGCGCGGCCAGCGGCGCGACGGAGCGGCGGTAGCGCCCGTCGAGGGGGCCCAGCGCGGGCTCGCCCAGGTCGGCGGCGGTGAGGGTGGTGGCGGCGTCCGGCTCGTTCGTCACGGGCCACATGGTCCCACGCCGCCACCACCGCTCCCGCTCCCGCGGTGCCTCAGGCCTCCTCGACCGAGGACTCCTTGTGCGCGGCCTCCTTGCCGGACTTCTCGCTCTCGACGATGACCTGCGGGTCGTCCTCGGAGGCCTTGCGGTGCTGGCCGTACAGCTCGAAGTCGTCGGTCTTCTTCTCCTTGACCTCCCCCTCGGTCGTGCCCTGGGGGGTGTTCCACTCGACGTGATCGCCCTTCTTCACCATGCGCTCAGCGTCGGGGTGGTTCCGGGGCCTCGCACGTCAAGGCGGCACGTCAGGGGAGGGGGTGGCGGCGCAGGACGGGTTCGCCCGCCCGCGCGGGATCGAGCGGGACCGGCGAGCGCAGGACCCCGGCGCCGAGGGCGATCCGGCCGCCCGTCGTCGGGGTGCAGCGCAGACCGCCGCGCCCGCGCAGTGCCCGGTGGGCCCCGGGCGCGGCGACGCGGTCCATCCACGCGCACGGGTTCGCCGGCCGGCCCCCGTGGAACGTCACGGACCCGGCGGCCGTCACCACCTCGAAGTCGTGGCCCCGCAACGGGTCCAGCTCGACCCCGCGGACGACGACGTTGCGCCGCGCCAGCAGCGGGTCGGGGACGGCGGCCAGCTCCAGGTCGCGGGCGACGGCCTCCCAGGCCTCCAGCGCCAGGAACGTCACCGCCGCGTCCATGTGCGCGGCCTTGCCGAAGAACCGGTCGCCGCGGATCCCCTGGCCCGCCACCACCTCGACCACGTCGGGGGTGTGGGTGGGCACGTCCGCCGCCCCCTCGCGGGGACGTCCGAAGTAGGCGTGCTCGGGGGAGACGAGCAGGTGCACCACCTCCAGCGGGTACTCGTGGGTCACAGGGCCAGCGTCTCGCGCGCGGCGCGGACCGCCTGCCCGCCGTACCCGCCGCCGAACAGGACGGTGTGCACCAGCAGGGGGTGCAACTGGTGCAGCGGGACGCGCCGGCGCCAGCCGGGCGGGGTCGCGGCGGCCTCGGTGTACGCGGCGAGCACCCGGTCCAGGTGCGGCAGCCCGAACAGCGCCAGCATCGCCAGGTCGGTCTCGGGGTGCCCGCCGTGCGCGGCGGGGTCGATGAGCACCGCCCCCTCGCGCGACCACAGGACGTTGCCCGACCACAGGTCACCGTGCAGCCGGGCCGGCGCGGCCGGTTCCCCGGGCAGGTCCCCGGCGACCAGGCGCTCGCAGACCGTCTCCAGGACCCCGGCGTCGGCCGCGGACAGGGCACCGGCGTCCCGGGCCGCGCGCAGGTAGGGGCGCAACCGCTGCTCGGCGTAGAAGGAACCCCACGACGGCGGTTCCGACGTCGTCATGGGCAGGGGCAGCGCGGCGATCCAGCCGTCCCCCTCCAGACCCGGCGGCGGCGCGCCGAACCGGTCCGCCCCCGCGGCGTGGGTCCGGGCCAGGGACCGGCCGAACTCCTCGGCGGCCTCGGCGCCGGGCCGCACCTCCTCCACGCGCTGCAGGACCAGCCCGTCGTCGCGGACCGCCAGGACCGGGCACACGGCCACCGCGTCCGCGGCGGCCAGCCACGCCAGGCCCGCCGCCTCGGCGTCCCGGGGCCCGGGCCGGTCGTGGCGCTTGAGGAAGGTCTCGCTCACCCTGCTCACACGGCCATCCTCGCCCCGGGGACGGGGGCCCGCAGCGGGCGCCCCGGTCTCCACAGGCTCCCGGGGCGCCCGCCCGTCCACACCCGGCCCCGCCGTCGCCGCGGCCGGCGGCCCGCCCGGCCTACGGTCACCCGGCGCCGATCACGACGCGCCCCCCACGGCAGGAGCAGAACATGGATCCCGGTCAGGCCCACGTCGACACCCTGGCCCGCCGCCTCGCCGCCGAGGCCGACGACGTCCGGGCCGGGCGGCGGCGGTTGCTCGCCTGCGGC
Source organism: Kineococcus halophytocola (assembly GCF_041276425.1). Classification (NCBI taxonomy): domain Bacteria; kingdom Bacillati; phylum Actinomycetota; class Actinomycetes; order Kineosporiales; family Kineosporiaceae; genus Kineococcus; species Kineococcus halophytocola. The sequence goes on from NZ_JBGFTU010000008.1 coordinate 125,476, forward strand.
GACGTCGCGTGGTCCGGTGCGGCCGCCGCGGGCTTCCGGACCCAGCTCGAGCACACCGGGGAGCGCGTCGACCGGCTGGCCCGGACCGTCGAGGACGCGGCGGGCAGCCTGCGGGCGCACTCCGCTGCGATGGCGGCGATGGCGGCGGCGGCGATGGCGGCGCCGGCGGGGGGCCCGGCGTGAGCGGCGGCATCACCGTCGACGCCGGGGTATCCGTCGACCCCGACCAGCTCGACGCGCTCGCCGCCCAGCTCGCCGGCGTGGCCGCCACCGTCGCCGCGGCCGGCGCCGTCGCCGTGCACACGGCCGCCGACCCCGTGCTCGCGCTGTCCGTCCCCCTCGCGCCGGTGACGGCCGCGCGGGCGGCCGGTGACCTCGCCCGGGTCGTCGCCGGTGGGGCGTCGGCCACCGCCGTCGCCGCGCAGGTCCTGGACCTGGCCGCCCGCCTGGAGGTGGTCTCGCTGCGCTACCGCGTCGGGGACGAGACCGCCGAGGCCGTCGTGGCGCTGGCCCGGCGGGCGGTGGCCGGCGCCGTCGTCGAGGCGGCCCCCGAACTGGCCGGGGTGGCCGGGGCCCTCGTGGCCGCCGACGTCCTGTTCCGGGTGCGCGAGGCCGGGTACCGCGTCCTCGTCGCGGCCGTCGCCCAGGCTGTGGAGGGCGACGTCGACCTGCCCGGGCTCGCCGGCACCGCGGCCGAGGAGGCGGGCAGGGTCGACGACCGCGTGCTGGGCGACCTGCGCGGGGCGGGCACGATGCTCGCCGCGCACCCCGAGGTCGTCCGCGAGCTGGCCGCCCTGACGCCGTACCTGGCGACGGCCGCCGGGGTGCCCGGGGTCGAGGACGTGCAGGACGTCGCCGCGCTCCTGACCTCCGCCGGTGCGGTGACCCCGCTGTTCCGCGAGACCGCCGTGCGGGTCACCCCGCAGACCGCCCCGCGCGCCGTCCCCTCCCGCCCCCCGCGCGGGCTGGCGGAGGTCCTGGACGGGGTGGCCCACCAGTCCACCGGGTACCGCCCGGCGGCCGGGTCGGTGGGCGGTCGCCTGGGCTCGGCCGGGAAGCCCTCACCCGGTGGCCTCCGGCTGGAGCGCGTCACCCACGCCGACGGGACGGTCGCGTGGATCGTCGAGATCCCCGGCACCCAGGACTGGACCCCGCTGCCCGGCAGCACCGGCACCCCGATGGACCTGACGACGAACCTGCGCGCCGTCGCCGGGCAGCCGACCGCGACCGGGACCGCCGTCGTGGCCGCCCTGCGGCAGGCGGGGGTCGGCCCGGACGAGCCGGTGCTGCTCGCCGGGCACAGCCAGGGCGGGCTGACGGCCGCCTCGCTCGCGGCCGACCCCGCCGTCGTCGCCGAGTTCCGGATCACGCACGTGCTGACCGCCGGGTCACCGACCGACGGCCTGCCCGCCGCCCCGGGGATCCGCACCGTGTCCCTGGAGCACACCGGCGACGTGGTCCCCGCCCTCGACGGCACGGACGCGGAGGGCTCGGCGGACCGGACGGTCGTGCGGCGGGACGTGTCCGACGAGGCCAAGGTGCGCAAGGACCCGCTGGCCGCCCACGGCTGGTCGGGGTACCTGCGGACGGCGGCCCTGGCCGACGCCTCCGACGACCCGGCGCTGCGTGCGTTCCGCGAGTCCGGCAGCGCCTTCTTCGACGCCCCCGGGGCGAGGGTGGACGCCTTCGACTTCACCGCGGAGCGGGTCCCGTGAGGGCGGAGAGGGGAGCTCCGTCGATGGACTTAGCCAGACTTAGTCCATATCCTGAAACAATGACCCGGACGGTGAACGTGCACGAGGCCAAGACCCACCTGTCCCGCCTCCTGGAGGCGGTCGAGCAGGGGGAGGACGTGGTGATCGCCCGTGCCGGGAAGCCGGTTGCGCGGCTGGTGCCGGCCCGCTCGCGAGCGCCACGGGTGCCGGGCGCGTGGAAGGGGCAGGTGGTCGTTCCCGACGACTTCGACGAGACACCGCAGGAGATCGTCGCCGCCTTCTACGGCGACCTCGAGCCTGAGCGCGAGGCGTCCGAGCACGAGACCTCGCTCCCGTGAGCCTCCTCCTCGACACGCACGTCCTGCTGTGGTGGCTGACCGACGACGCACACCTGCCCGAGCGCATGCGGACGGCGATCGCGAACACCGATGCCGACGTCCTCGTCTCGGCGGTTTCCGCGTGGGAGCTGTCGATCAAGAGCTCGGTGGGCAAGCTGAACCTGCCCGACGGACTGCCGGAACGCCTGCAGGAGGAAGGGTTCACCACGCTCACCATCACCGTCGAGGACGGTGTGGCGGCGGGAGCTCTCCCGCGCCACCACGCCGATCCGTTCGACCGGATGCTCATCGCGCAGGCCGCCCGCCGCGACCTCACCCTGCTCACCGTCGACCGCCGGTTCAGCGCCTACGACGTGCGGCTCCTGTGAGCCCTACGCCGAGGGCTTAGCCGCTGTCCGCACCTGGGGACCGGCGCTCGCGGTCGCCCGCACCGTCGCCCCCCACCGCTCGACGTACGCGGCCAGCGCCGGGGTGTCCGCGCCCCGGGCCTCCGCCTCGCGGTCGAGGAGGTACAGCCCCGGGGCGGGCACGGCCGCACCCAGCTCGGCGAGCACGGGTTTGAGCAGCAGGTCCGGGGCCATCGCGTGCGCCGGACCGGCCCCGAGCATGAGCGGCACGGCCGTGACCCCGCGCAGGCCCCCACCGCCGGCGAACTGGTCCAGGAACAGCTTGAGCAGCCCGGAGTAGGTGGCCTTGAAGGTCGGGGAGGCCACGACGAGCAGGTCGGCGGAGGCGACGTCGGCGACGGCCTGCTGCACGGTCGGATCGCCCCAGCCCAGCAGCCCCGGGCCCAGCGTCGTGACGTCGACGACCTGGTCGACGGGACCCTGCGCCAGCAGCCCGGCCGTCGTGACGGCCGCGGCCAGCGTCCGCGAGGCCGCCTTGGGGTTGCCGCAGACGACGACCGTCCTCAGCGCACCGGCGGGCCCGCTCACCCGGCCGGCCTGGGCGTCAGGGTGCGGAAGCCCGAGGAGTGCCACACGAGGGGTTCGGTGTCGGGGGCGGTGCCGGCGGCGTGGACCTGCAGCAGCACGACGTCGTGGTCCCCGGCGGGGAACTGCGAGTGGATGGAGGCCTCGATCCAGACCGGGGCGCCGTGGATGAAGTGGGCCCCGGAGTCGGTGGTGGTGGTCTCGATGCCGGCGAAGCGGTCGGCGGCCTTGGAGGCGAGCTGGCGGGCGGCCAGGTCGTGGGCCTCACCGAGCACCGAGACGCCGATGCGACCGCCGGCGTCGGCGGCGGTCTTGAGCTTGGGCCAGCTCGTGGAGGTGTGCTGGACGGCGAACAGCACCAGCGGGGGGTCCAGGGAGATGCCGACCTGGAAGGAGGAGGCGACCAGGACGACGGGTTCGGGCCCGTTCCCGGTGTCGACGACGGCGGACAGGGCCGCGACGCCGGTGGGGAACAGCGCGAACGTGGTGCGCAGCGCCATGGGGTCGGCGTCGACGGCGACGAGCTCGGGCGGGGTGGGGGTGTCGGTCACGGTCGGGCCTCCTGCCGGTGGGGACGTGGCGTCCGAGTCAACCGCACGGTGGCGCCACGCCTTCCGCGGACGTGACGGATGTCGCAGCGGGCCGATCCGTACGCTGGCGCGCATGACGACTCCCAGCACCCCCCTGGCCCCGCGGTTGCGGGCCAACATGGCCAAGGTCCCGGCGTACGTCGCGGGCAAGCCGGCCGTGGCCCGGGAGGGCCTGGAGGTCTTCAAGCTGTCCTCGAACGAGAACCCCTACCCGCCGCTGCCGAGCGTCCTGACCGCCATCACCCGCGCCGCCGCCACCGTCAACCGCTACCCCGACCCGGTGGCGACGCAGATGGTGGCGACCATCGCGCAGAAGTGGGGGGTGGAGCCGGAGAACCTCGCGGCGGCCACGGGCAGCGTGCGCCTGCTGGCCCAGCTCGCCGAGATCACCTGCGCCCCCGGCGACGAGGTCGTCTACGCCTGGCGGTCCTTCGAGGCGTACCCCATCACCGTCGCCATCTCCGACGCCGTGCCCGTCGAGGTGCCGCTGACGGCCGACGCCCGGCACGACCTGCCCGCGATGCTCGCCGCGATCACCGAGCGGACGCGGCTGGTCGTCCTGTGCTCGCCCAACAACCCCACCGGCCCGGCGCTGCGCCGCGGGGAGCTCGAGGACTTCCTGGCCCAGGTGCCCGGGGACGTCCTCGTCGTCCTCGACGAGGCCTACCGCGAGTTCGTCGAGGACCCCGAGGTGCCGGACGGCGTCGACGTCTTCCGCGCGCACCCGAACGTCGTCGTCCTGCGGACCTTCTCCAAGGCCTACGGCCTGGCCGGCCTGCGCGTGGGGGTCGCGGTGGCGCACCCGGAGGTCGCGGGCACCCTGCGCAAGGCGGCCACGCCCTTCGGGGTCTCGGCCATCGCCCAGGCCGCCGTCGTCGCCTCGCTGCAGACCGCCGCCGAGGCCGAGCTGCTGCACCGGGTGTCCGCCCTCGTCGCCCAGCGCCGCGTCCTCGTGGACGGCCTGCGCGCCCAGGGCTGGGACGTCCCCGACGCGCAGGGCAACTTCCTCTGGCTGCCGGTGGGCGAGGACGCCGTGCCGCTGGCGGAGGCGTTCGCGGCCGAGGGGCTGGTGGTGCGGGCGTTCGCGGGGGCGGGGATCCGCGTCACGGTGGCCGAGGAGGCGGGGAACGCGCGCTTCCTGGAGGTGGCGGGGGCGCTCAGGGCCGGCCGGTCGTGACCGCTCGCTCCCGGTAGCGGGCCGGGCTGACCCCGTACCGCCGCTTGAAGGCGGCGGACAGGCTGAAGGCCGACCCGTACCCGACGCGGGTGGCCACGGCTGACAGCGTGAGGTCCGGGTCGGCGAGGAGGTCCGCGGCCACGGCCAGCCGCCAGTCGGTGAGGTGGGCCATCGGGGAGGTGCCGGTGGCCGCGGTGAAGCGCCTGGTCAGCGCGGACCGCGACGACCCCGTCCGGCGAGCCAGCACGTCGAGCGTCCACGGGGCCTCGGGGGAGGACCGCAGGAGCCGCAGGGCCTCGCGCACGAGACCGTCGCGGGCGCCGGGCCCGACCGCGGACGGGTCGCCCGTGGTCCAGGCCCGCAGGGCCGCCAGCAGCAGCAGGTCCAGCAGGCGGTCCAGGACGAGGGACTGGGCGGGAGCCTGCACCGCCACCTCGCGGGCGAGCAGGCCCAGCAGGGCGGGATCGGGGTCGCGCACGACCACCGCCGGGGGCAGGCCCTCCAGCAGCAGCCGCCCGACGTGCCCGCGCCCGGCGTACGTGCCCACGAGCAGGCGGTCCCCACCCGACGGGTCGTTGCCCCACGTCCGCACGCCCGCTTCCCAGCTCTCGGCCAGGTCCTGCCCTGCGGCCCGGAGCACCGCTGCCCGGGGCCGATGACCGCCCCGGCGGCGGTCCCCGCGGCGTCGGCCAGGACGTAGGGCGCGGTGTCCCGCACGAGGAGCACGTCGCCGCGGGTCAGCGCGTGCACGCCCGTGACGGTCGTGGCGCAGGCCCCGCCGGTGAGGACGGCGACGACCGTCAGCGGTGCCTCGTCGGCGACCCGCACCGACCAGGGCGCGGACATGACCACCTGGAGCAGGAAGGCGTCGCGCGCCCGCGGGCCGTCGACGACGCTCAGCCACGCCTCCACCGGCTCACCGTAGCGAGGGCGCGGCCGGCAGCCGCGACGACGTCCACACGCCCGTCGCGGCGGTGCGCGCGGCGTAGTCGGAGAAGTCGCGCGGCGGGCGGCCCAGCGCGCGCTGGACCCCGTCGGTGACCGAGGCGTTGCGGCCGTCGAGGATCGTCGCGAAGAGGTCGGCGAAGTCGGCGGGCAGCCCCTCGCGCTGGAGCTCGGCCACGTACTCCTCGTGGCTGACCGGTTCGTAGCGGATCTCGCGGTCCGTCGCCGCGGACAGCTCCCGCGCCACCTCGGTGAAGGTCAGCAGACGCGGGCCGGACAGCTCGTAGACCTCGCCGTCGTGGCGGGGGTCCAGCAGCGCCGCCGTCGCCACGTCGGCGATGTCGTCGGCGTCCACGAAGGGTTCCCGGGCCTCCCCGGCGGGGATGGACAGGACCCCGGACGACACGGGCCCGAGGAAGAAGCTCTCGGAGAAGTTCTGGTCGAACCAGTTGCAGCGCACGACGGTCCAGGCGAGCCCGGACTCCTGCAGCGCGCGCTCGCTGGCCAGCGCGCCCTCCTCGCCGCGGCCGGAGAGCAGGACGGCCTTGCGCAGCCCGGCGGCGCGGGCGGTGGCCGAGAACCGGGCGTTGAACTCGGGGACGCCGGGGAAGGCGAGGTCGGGGTGGTAGGTGACGTAGGCGGCGCCGGCACCGGCGAGGGCGGCCTCCCAGGTGCTCGCGTCGTCCCAGTCGAAGCGGGGGGAGGTGGACCGGGACACGACGCGCACCTGCTCCCCGCGCCCGGTGAGGCGCCCGGCCACGCGCCGGCCGGTCTTGCCGTTCCCTCCGATGACGACGATCACGGTGTCCTCCAGGTGGGTGCGAGCGGTGTGCCGCCCCGTCCGGGGCGTGGTCCCAGTCCACCCGCGGGACCGGGCGGGGACCATGCGCCGACGACCCGACCGCATGCGCGTCCGGCCACCGCCGGAGCCGGGCCGGGACCGGTCCACCCGCGTGCCGGTTCACAACCTACGGTCCCGTAACGTACGCTCGCGTCACCTACGGAACCGTAGGTTGGTGTCGAACGTCCGAGCACCGGCACCCGACGACCCACGGAGGAACGCGCGTGACCGACACGGCGCTCGACCCGGTACGGGCCCCCCGGCAGGACGCCGGCCCCCGACAGCAGCAGATGGTCCAGCTCCTCGACGAGCACGGGGTGCGTCACCACGACCCCGAGCACGACCTCGACCTGACGCCCGCCGAGCTCCTGGGGCTCTACCGCGAGATGGTCCTCATGCGCCGCTTCGACAGCGAGGCCGAGGCGCTGCAGCGCAAGGGCCAGCTCGGCCTGTGGGCCGGCAGCCGCGGCCAGGAGGCCTCCCAGGTCGGGGCCGGTCGTGCGGCCCGCCGCCAGGACCAGCTCTTCCCCAGCTACCGCGACCACGGCGCGCTGCTCTCACGCGGGGTGGACCCGCTGCACATCCTCAGCATCTTCCGCGGCATCGACCACGGCGGCTGGGACCCGGTGGAGATGGGCGTGCACCCGTACACGCTCGTCATCGCCGCGCAGATGCTGCCCGCCGTCGGGTACGGCATGGGTGTGCAGCGCGACGGGGCCGTCGGCACGGGCGACCCCGACCGCGACACCGCGGTCATCGCCTTCTTCGGCGACGGCGCCACGTCCCAGGGGGAGGCCGCCGAGGCGCTCAGCTGGGCCTCGGTCTTCAACGCCCCGGTCGTCTTCTTCTGCCAGAACAACCAGTGGGCCATCTCCGAACCGGTCTCCCGGCAGTCGCCGGTGCCGCTGCACCGGCGGGCCGAGGGGGCCGGGATGCCCGGCGTCCTCGTCGACGGCAACGACGTCCTGGCCGTCCTGTCCGTCGTGCGCAGCGCGCTGGACCGGGCCCGCTCCGGGGGCGGCCCCACCTTCGTGGAGTCGTTCACCTTCCGGATGGGCGCGCACACCACGTCCGACGACCCGACCCGCTACCGCCTCGCCGCCGAGGTCGACGCCTGGCGCGAGAAGGACCCGATCGACCGGCTCCGGACGTACCTGAACGCCGAGGGCGTCCTGGACGAGGAGTTCGAGGCGCGCCTGGCCGCCGACAGCGAGGCCCTGGCCGAACGGCTGCGCGAGGGGGTCTCGGCCATGGCCGACCCCGACCCGGCCTCGATGTTCGAGCACGCCTACGCCGAACCCCACCCCCAGGTCACCGCCGAACGTGACGAGTTCCTCGCCGCCTGGGAGCAGCAGGACGCCGATGCCCACGCCGCAGCACACGCCGCAGCTCACGGAGGGACGCGCTGATGGAGACCATGGCGATCGGCCGCGCGATCAACGCCGGCCTGCGCGCGGCGATGGACCGCGACCCGCGGGTCCTGCTCATGGGCGAGGACATCGGCGCCCTCGGCGGGGTGTTCCGCGTCACCGACGGCCTGCAGAAGGACTTCGGCGAGGACCGCGTCATCGACACCCCGCTCGCCGAGGCCGGCATCGTCGGCAGCGCGATCGGGATGGCCCTGCGCGGGTACCGCCCCGTCTGCGAGATCCAGTTCAACGGGTTCGTGTACCCGGCGTTCAACCAGATCACGACCCAGCTCGCCAAGCTGCGCGCCCGTTCCCGCGGGCGGTTGTCGGTGCCCGTGGTGCTGCGCATCCCCAGCGGCGGGGGCATCGGGTCGGTCGAGCACCACTCCGAGAGCCCGGAGGTGCTGTTCGCCCACACCGCCGGGTTGCGGGTGGTCGCCCCGAGCACCCCGCACGACGCGTACTGGATGGTCCAGCAGGCCATCGCCTCGGCCGACCCGGTGCTGTTCCTGGAACCCGAGCGCCGCTACTGGCAGAAGGGCGAGGTCGACACCGGTCTCGGCCCGGGCCAGGTCACGCCGCTGCACCAGGCCCGCGTCCTGCGGCCCGGCACGGACGCGACCCTGGCCGCCTACGGCCCCACGACCCAGCTCGCCCTGGACGCCGCGGCGGCCGCCGCCCAGGACGGCACCGAGCTCGAGGTGATCGACCTGCGCTCGATCTCCCCGCTCGACGTCGACACGGTCGCGGCGTCGGTGCGCCGCACCGGCCGCCTCGTCACCGTCTCCGAGGCCCCCACGTTCCACGGCCCGATGGCCGAACTCGCCGCGCGCGTCCAGGAGTCGTGCTTCTACTCCCTGGAGGCCCCCGTCAAGCGCGTCGGCGGCTGGCACCTGCCCTACCCGGCCGCCCGGGTCGAGGAGCACTACCTGCCGTCGGTCGACCGCGTCCTGGACGCCGTCGAGCAGTCGCTGGCCGCCTGAGAAACCCCTACACCCCGAAGGACTCCGTTGAACCAGCGGTTCGCCCTGCCCGACGTCGGTGAAGGTCTCACCGAGGCCGAGATCGTCTCCTGGAAGGTCAGACCCGGCGACACCGTCGCCGTGAACGACGTCCTCGTCGAGATCGAGACGGCGAAGTCGCTCGTGGAACTGCCGAGCCCGTGGGCCGGCACGGTCGCCGAACTCCTCGCCGCCGAGGGCGACACCGTCGAGGTCGGCGCGGACATCGTCGTCGTCAGCGACGGTTCGGCGAGCCCGGAGCCCGCGCCCGCACCGGCGAACCCCGAACCCGCCCCCGCCGAGAGCGGGTCGGGGGCGACCCTCGTCGGGTACGGCACGCGGGAGAGCGCGCCCCGGCGCCGGCGCGGAACCCCCGCACCCGCGCCGGCCCCGGCCGCGGCCGCGCCGAGCGCACCGGCCGAGGTGCACGTCCTGGCCAAACCCCCCGTGCGCAAGCTCGCCCGCGACCTCGGGGTCGACCTCGCCGCGGCGACCCCGACGGGCCCGGGGGGCACGGTCAGCCGCGCCGACGTCCTCGCGCTCGTCCCCACCCCGCCCGCCGAACCCGAGCGGCGCTTCGTCGACCACGAGCGGGAACGGCACGTCCCCATCCGCGGGGTCCGCAAGGCCACGGCCGCGGCGATGGTGGAGAGCGCGTTCTCCGCCCCGCACGTCACGGTGTTCACGACCGTCGACGCCACCCGCACGATGAAGCTGGTGCAGCGGCTCAAGGCCGACCCGGAGTACGCCGGGATCCGCGTCTCGCCCCTGCTGCTGGTGGCCAAGGCGCTGCTCGTGGCGGCCCGCCGCAACCCCGACATCAACTCCACGTGGGACGAGGCCAACCAGGTCATCGTCGTGAAGAACTACGTGAACCTCGGCATCGCCGTCGCGACGCCGCGCGGGCTGCTCGTCCCCAACGTCAAGGACGCGGACGCCATGTCGCTCAAGGAGCTCGCCGTCCACCTCGGGGAACTGGCCGCGACGGCCCGGGAGGGGAAGGCGAAACCCCGCGACCTGGCCGAGGGCACCATCACGATCAGCAACGTCGGGACGTTCGGCATCGACACGGGAACGCCGATCCTCAACCCCGGGGAGGCGGCGATCCTGGCGGTCGGCAAGATCTCCCAGCGCCCCTGGGTGCACAAGGGCAAGGTCAAACCCCGCTACCTGGCCCAGCTCGGGTTGTCCTTCGACCACCGGATGCTGGACGGGGAGAGCGGTTCGCGCGCGCTGGCCGACATCGCCGCCGTCCTGGAGGACCCGGCCCGGGCGCTGACCTGGAGCTGACCCCTCGAGGCCGTCGTCCTGGCACCCTCCCGGGGGGCTTCCGGTGGGGGGCGCCGCAGCAGTACTGTGCGGCGCCTCGGGAAACGCTGAGGTTCCCTTGTCCGGAGGAGAACGCCATGGCGCACCGGCTCCGCACCGCAGCACTCGTCCTCGCCACCACGACCACCGCCGCCCTCGCCGTCACCGCCCCCGCCCACGCGGGAGCGCCACCGGGCGGTCCCGTCACCGTCGTCACCCAGGGGCTGGACGACCCGTTCGGGGTGGCCTCCGAGGGCGGGAAGTTCTACGTCGCCGAGAGCTCGTCCGGGGAGATCAGCGGTTTCGTCCCGGGCGGCGACCCCAGCGTCCGGCTCGCCGACTTCGCCGCCCCGGCCGGCGTCGACCGCCGGGCCGGGACGCTGTACGTCGTCACCGGGGAGTCCCAGGACCCCTCGGCCACCGGCGGGTCGACCCTGTGGTCCTCGCGGCGGGGTGAACCCCGCCGCGTCCTGGCCGACCTCCTGGCGTACGAACTCGCGAACAACCCCGACGGGCAGACCCAGTTCGGTCCCGACGGCGCCCCGCTGGACGCGCTGAGCAACCCGTTCGCCGTCCTCGCCGGACGGGGACCGGACCAGCGCGTCTTCGTCGCCGACGCCGGGGCGAACGACGTCCTGGCCGTGGACCCCTCGGGGGAGGTGAGCACGTTCTTCGTCCCGCCCGTCGTCACGACGGGGGCGTGCGAGGGCGTCCCCAACAACGACCCGGCGAGCACGGGCTGCGACCCGGTGCCGACCGGGTTGGCCTGGGGGCCGCAGGGCCACCTGTTCGTCTCGACGTTGTCGGGCGAGGCGCCGGGCGAGGGCCGGGTGTACGAGCTGGACCCGTGCGACGGGACGGTCCTGGGCGTGACGAGCGGGTTCACCGCCCCGACGGGGGTGGCCGTCGGCGACGACGGCACGGTCTACGTCTCCGAGCTCCTCGAAGGCGCTCCCGAGGGCGAGGGCCCGCCGCCGGCGGACTTCGACCCGACGACGGTCGGGCGGATCGTGGCGGTCGCCCCCGACGGTGAGCGGTCCGCGGCCCAGGTGACGATGCCGCTGGGGCTGCGGTTCACGGGTGGGCACCTGTACTCGACGGCGTTCAGCGTCGCGGGGTTGTTCCTCGGCCGGCCCGGGCTCGGTCAGGTCGTCCGCGTCGACGACGCGGCGTTCGAGCCGCTGTCCTGACCGCCGTGCGGGGGGTGGGCCCGGCCGGGCCCACCCCCCGTCGCCTCACAGCGGCCGGATGCCGTACGCGTCGGCGAGTTCCTGGATGCGCCGGGCCCGGCCCAGGCGCGGCAGGTCCGAGCCGTCGCGCACGACGCCGCCGCTGCGCTCGAAGTCGGCGATGAAGTCGCGCGCCCACGTGGCGTCGGAGACGTTCGGGCTCATGACCTCGTTGATGACGTAGGCCTGCTCGGCGTCCAGGCACAGCTTGCCCATCATCCCCATCGCGACGCCGACGCCGGAGGCCTCGCGCAGCTCGGGGTGCCCGCCACCGGTGGTCGGGCCGTCGATCGGGCCGGGCAGCTTGCCGATGGCGCTGGCCACGACGAGCTTGGTGCGCGGGTAGGCCATCGCCATGTCCTCCGCGCTGGCCCCGGTGTCGCGGCGGTAGTCCCCGGACCCGAAGGCGAGGCGGAACGTGCCCTGGGCGCAGGCGATCTCGCGGGCGGCCTCGATCCCGAGCGCGGACTCGCACAGCGCGACGACGGGCACGGCCCCGCCGAGGGCGTGCCAGGTGGCCTCGACCTGCTCGCCGGCCTCGGTCTTGGCCAGCATGACGCCCAGCAGGTTCGGGACCCCCTTGAGCGCGTCGACGTCGTCGCGCCAGTGCGGGGTCGTGACGTCGTTGATGCGGACGAAGGCCTGCCCCCCGGCGGCCAGCCACGCGATGGAGTCGGCGCGCGCGGAGTCCTTGTGGCTGGGGTCGACCGCGTCCTCGATGTCCAGCACGACCTGGTCGGCCCGCGAGCGCGCGGCCACGTCGAACAGGTCCGTGCGGGTCGCGTTCACGAGCAGCCACGTCCGCGCGTACTTGGGTTCGACGATGTGCACCTGGCGTCCGGCGGCTTCTGCGGTCATGGCACCCGACGGTAGCGCCGCCGCCCGCACGGCCCCGTCCCGGCGGCGCGGTGAGTGGGGAGTCTCACGTCACGCGCGGTCCAGCACCCGGCCCCGCGCGGCCACGAGGTCGGCCACGGCCCGGTCCACGTCGGTGGTGCGCAACCGCCCGCCCTCCACGACGACCCGGCCCTCGACGGTCGACAGCGCCAGCGGCGGGGTCGGCCCGACGACGAGGGCGACGACGGGGTCCTCGAGGTCGGCGTGCCCGAGGCCGGTGAGGTCCCACAGGGCCAGGTCGGCCCGCTTGCCGACCTCGATGGACCCGATCTCGTCGGCCCGGCCCAGGCACGTCGCCCCACCGGCCGTCGCGGCCCGCAGCGCGTCGCGGGCCGAGACCGCGGTCGGGCCGCCGACGGCGCGGGCCACGTAGAGCATCTGCCGCAGCTCGTCGGCCAGGCTGCCCTGCTCGCTGGAGGCGGCCCCGTCCACCCCGAGGCCGACGGGGACCCCGGCGGCGAGCAGGTCCCGGGTCCGGGCGATGCCGGCGCCGAGCCGGGCGTTGGAGCTGGGGCAGTGCGCGACCGACGTGCCGGTGCGGGCCAGGGTGGCGATGTCGGCGTCGGACAGGTGGACGCAGTGGGCCAGCCACACGTCCGGGCCGAGCCAGCCGAGGTCGTCCAGCACCTCCACGGGCCGGCGGCCGAAGGTCCGCGCGCAGTACTCCTCCTCGTCGGCGGTCTCGGCGAGGTGGGTGTGCCGGCGGATGCCGAGCTCGGCGGCCTGGGCGGCGGTCTGGCGCAGCAGGTCGGGGGAGACGGAGAACGGCGAGCAGGGGGCGGCGCCGACCCGCACCATCGCGCCCGGGGCGGGGTCGTGGAAGCGGGCGACGGCGTCGGCCGTCGCGGCCAGGACGGCGTCGACGGTCTCGACGACGGAGTCCGGCGGCAGCCCGCCGGCGGAGGCGCCGAGGTCCATGGAGCCGCGGGTGGGGGAGAAGCGCAGGCCGACGGTGCGGGCGGCCTCGACGGTGGCGGCGAGCTGGTCCCCGCCGTCGCGCGGGTGCAGGTAGTGGTGGTCGGTCGTCGTCGTGCAGCCGGTGAGGGCGAGCCGGGCCAGCCCGGCCCGGGCGGCGGCCTCGACGTCGGGGGCCTCCAGCCGCGCCCAGACGGGGTACAGCGTGGTCAGCCACTCGAACAGGCCCGCGTCGACGGCGAACCCGCGGGTGGCCCACTGGTAGAGGTGGTGGTGGGTGTTGACGAACCCCGGGGTCAGCAGGTGCCCGCGGCCGTCGACGACCCGGTCGGCGGTGGTGCCCGCGGGTGGGTCGCCCGCCCCGACGGCAGTGACGACACCGCCGTCCACGACGACGAAACCCCTCCGGTGCTCGGTGCCGGAGGGGTCGACGGTGGCCACGGCGGCCCCGGTGATCAGCAGGGTCGGCATGCGCCGATCCTGCCCGACCGGGACCGCCGGTGCGGCGGTGTGCTCAGCGGCGGCGCGGCGCGCGGTTCTCCGCACCGATCAGCCAGGCCTGCTTCTCCAGGCCGAGGATGAAGCCGTGCAGCAGGTCGGCGGTCGAGGGGTCCTCGGCGTCGATCGGGTCGTGCACGCGGCGGATGGTGTCGACGGTGCGGCGGGTCATCGCGACGATCGCCTCCACGGCGGCCTGCGTGTCGATCTCGTCGGCGCCGAAGTCGCCGATGGTCGTGGTGGCCGCGACGGTCGCCGGGCGGGCGTCGGGGACACCGCCGACGGCGCGCATGCGCTCGGCCGCGTCGTCGGCGTAGGTGCGGGCGGCGTCGATGAGCTCGTCGAGCTGCAGGTGCAGGTCGCGGAAGTTCGCGCCCACGATGTTCCAGTGGGCCTGCTTGCCCTGCAGGTGCAGCGCGGTGAGGTCGACGAGGACCTCCTGCAGGCCGGAGTTCAGGCGCGAGCTGGCGTCGAAGCCGGCGACGGCGGTCTGGGTCAGGCCGGCGGTGGTGATGTCGTCGATCGTGGTCACGGTGTCCTCCATGAGCGGGTGGCTGGTGCTGGTGGCGGGTCGGGTGGTCAGCGGGGGTCAGCGGGGGCGCAGTCGGTGCACAGGCCCCACCAGGTGACCTCGGCGTGGTCGAGGACCGGGAAACCCGGTGCGTCCACGGGGGTCAGGCAGGGGCTGGCGCCGACCGCGCACGGGACGTCGACGACGGTCCCGCACCCGCGGCAGACGAGGTGGTGGTGCTCGCCGGCCACCGCCGTCTCGTAGCGGGGGGCCGAACCCGTCGGCTGGATGCTGCGCAGGAGGCCCGTGCGGGTCAGGTCCTCCAGCACGTTGTACAGGCTCTGCCGGGACATGCGCTGGTCCGCCGTCCCGAGCAGTTCGGCCAGTCCCGCGGCGGTCACGTGCGGGTGGTCGGCCACGGCCTCCAGGACCGTGCGCCGCGGGGCCGTGCTGCGCAGTCCGGCCTCGCGCAGCACCGCCTCCGGGGAGGTGCGGTCGGTCGAGGTCATGGTCCGAGCGTACGCCTTCTTTGGACTGTGTCAAAAGAAGGTGAGCCTCGCTTTCGTTCGGTCAGCCTCACCGAATCCCCGCCCGATCCCCCGCCCGATGCCCTGCCGCACAACGCCGCAGGGCCCCGGAGCGGTGCTCCGGGGCCCTGCGGGGACGTGCGCGGTGTCAGTTCTGCGCGCCCAGTTCCTCGTGCGCCGTGGCGGCCTCGGCGGGACCGGTGGACCCGGCGTGGCGCCCGCGCGGGGTGGCCGCGTCCTCGCCGAGCGCGGCCTCGATGGAGGCCTCGTCGAGCCCGAGGTCGCGCAGGTTCTCCACGGCCGCGTCGAAGGCGGCCTCGCGGCGCTCGGCCTCCACGGCCAGCTCGGCCATCGCCTGCTGGGCGGCCTTGGCCTGCTGGACGCCGCTGCGGAGGCGTTCGGCCAGTTCCCCGGGGGCCATCGATCCGTTCACGGGCTCGACGGTAGCGAGGCCGGCGGCGACCGCGCCACCGCTGGTGGCCAGCGGTGCCCCGGCCGCCTGCGCGGGCGCGGCGGCCGCGGCGGTGGCGGTGCCGGCCGGGCTCTGGTCGGTGCCCTCGGGGGCCGGGCCCGCGGCGGCCGGGGCGCCGGAGCCCCTCAGGGGCAGCGCGGGCAGGAACAGCACCGTGATGAAACCGGTGACCATGACGAACGTCGCGACGAGGTAGATCGTGCTCGTGGACTCGGTGAACCCGACCTTGAACGGGTGGGCCAGGACGTCCGGGAGCTGGCCCAGGACGGAGGTGTCGTCGTTCGCCCGGGCCAGCGTGGCCTGCAGGTCCCCGCCCCAGTTCCGCAGCGCCTGGCCGAACTCCGGCGAACCGGACGCGGAGTCGTAGGCGCCGGAGACCTTCTGGCCCAGGGTGGAGAACAGGATCGAGAGGAACACCGCGGTGCCCAGCGTGCCGCCCATCTGGCGGAAGAACGTCACCGAGCTGGTGGCGACGCCCAGTTCGCTGCGGTCGGCGGCGTTCTGGACCGCCAGGATGACCGGCTGCATGTTGCCGCCCAGGCCCCAGCCCATGACCAGCATGGCGATCATCGTCTGCCAGATCGGGGTGTCGGCGTTCACCCGGGAGAACAGGAACAGGGCCAGGACCATGAGGCCGGTGCCGACGACGGGCAGCACCTTGTAGGTGCCGGTGCGGGCGATGAAGCGGCCGGAGAACATGCTGCTGGACATGATGCCGACGACGACCGGCAGCATCGCGAGCCCGCCCGTGGTCGGGCTGAGGCCCTTGACGACCTGCAGGTACTGGGGCAGGACGGCGAACACGCCGAACATCCCCATGCCCAGGATGAACGAGCCGAGGGACCCCACGACGAAGGTGCGCCCGCGGAACATGCGCAGCGGCAGCAGGGCCTCGTCGCCGTAGGCGCGCTCGGCGAGGACGAACCCGAGGAGGCCGACGGCGCCGATGACGTAGCAGGTGATCGATGTCGCGTCGCCCCAGCCCCACTCCCGGCCCTGCTCGGCCACGATGAGCAGCGGCACGAGGGTCGTGACGAGGGTCAGCGCGCCGGGCCAGTCGATCCGGTGGTGGCTGGAGCGCCTGGGCAGGTGCAGGTTCCTGGAGACGACGAGCAGGGCGAAGACGCCGATCGGGACGTTGAGCCAGAAGATCCAGCGCCAACCGGCCAGGCCGAGCAGGGAGTCCAGGCCGGCGAAGAACCCGCCGGCGACGGGACCCAGGACGCTGGAGGTGCCGAACACCATCATGAAGTAGGCCTGGTACCTGGCCCGTTCCCGCGGCGGGACGATGTCGCCGATGATCGTCAGGGCCAGCGACATGAGACCGCCGGCCCCCAGGCCCTGCAGGGCGCGGAACCCGGCGAGCTCGTACATCGAGGTCGAGATCCCGCACAGGGCCGAGCCCACGATGAAGATGCCGATGGCGGCGATGAAGAACTTCCGCCGCCCGTACATGTCGGACAACTTGCCGTACAGCGGCGTGGAGATCGTCGAGGTGATGAGGAAGGCGGTCGTCGCCCAGGCCTGGAGGGAGAACCCGTCCAGGTCGTCGGCGATCGTGCGGATGGCCGTGGAGACGATCGTCTGGTCCAGGGCGCCGAGGAACATCCCCAGCAGCAGGCCGGACAGGATGGCCATGATCTGGCGGTGGCTGAAGACCGGTGCCTCCGGTGCCGGCGCGGGACCGGCGGTCGTGCTGCTCATGCGTTCTCCCCAGGGGCGGTCGTGGTGGTCCGGAGGGTGTCGGTGCGGGCCCGTTCGAGCCCGTCGGCGAAGCGGGACAGCAGGGCGGTGAACGTCACCAGGTCCTCGTCGGTGAAGTCGTCCACGGCGCGGGCCAGGTGCTCGTGGCGGCGCTGCTTCATCTGGGCCACGACCTCGTGACCGGCCGCGGTGACGTCCAGCAGGCTGGCGCGGCGGTCGTCGGGGTCGGGCAGCCTGCGCAGCAGGTCGCGCCGGACGAGGTCGCCGGTCTGCCGGCTGGTGGTCGAGGGGTCCGTGCCGAGGCGTTCGGCCAGGGCGCTGACGCGCAGCGGCCCGTGGTCGGCCAGGACGTAGAGGACGACGTGCATGGCGCGCTCGACGTCGCTCTCGCCGCGGGCCACCTGGGCCTTGAAGGAGTGCAGGGCCCGGAGCTGGCGCCCGACCTGGTCGGCCACGGCGGAGACGAGCTGCCCGTCCCCGTCCTGCCCGCGACCCCGTGCCGGGGTGCCGGCCGGGTCGCCGACGGTGGTGCCTGGTGTCATGCGGGTGCTCCTGCGGGTGGGTCTGGAAGGTCTGGCGGCCGAACGGCCATCACGTGCTGTAACGGAGTGGGGTCGTCCGGCGAAGTACTCCCCGGGATGTCGGGCCGGTCGGCCCGATCCTTGAGTGCTACATGCAACGACATCGCAAGGTACCAGCCGCACACACGCATCGGGGGTCGACGGTGAGGACGGAGCGCGCGCCGTGGGCGTGCCGGACGGCGGGCTTCCCGTCCCCGGCGGCAGTGGTGCCGAGCAGACGGGCCGTGCCGCCCGGGGGGCCCTGCGCTACGGTGGGTAATAACCCTACGTATCGGGAGAGTCACTCAGTGTCGTTCACGGACTGGTCGTGCGAGACGACGCTGGCGCCTGTCCCGCTGTCCTCGCGGGCGGCCCGGCACGTCGTGGCCGACTGGTGCATCAGCGAGGGGGTCATCGGCGACGTCGTGGACACCCTCCTGCTGCTGACCGCCGAGGTCGTCACCAACGCCGTGCTGCACGGGCGCAGCGACGTCAGCCTGCGCATCGGCCGCGTCGGCTCCCGAGTCCGCGTCGCCGTCGGCGACGAGAACACCCGCCTGCCGATGCGCCGCGAGTCCGACCCCGAGGCCCTCAACGGCCGCGGCATCGCCCTGGTCGAGGCCCTGGCCGACGCCCACGGCGTCGACGTGGAGCCCCTGGGCAAGACCGTCTGGTTCGACGTGGCCACCGCCCTGGCCCCCGTCCGGTCCGCGCGCGCCTCGGCCTGACGGCTCCGCGCCCCGACCCGCTCCCGCGGCGACCTACCCTGGGGGAGTGGCCGCTCCTACCCGCACGGCCCGCAGCGCACCCGGCACGAGCGGCGTCCTGCTCACCACCTCGGCCGTCCTCCTCGCCGCGCTCGCGGTCCTGCTCACCGCCCTCGCCCTCGCCGGTGGGCTGACCCCCTCCGTCCTGGGGGACCCCGGCGCCCTCGTCCGCTACGGCCTGCCCGTGGCCCGCACGGTCCACGACCTGTCGGCCGCGCTGGCCGTCGGCGGGTTCGCCGTCGCCACCTTCCTGCTGCCGCACCCCGGTGAGGCCTGGAACCGGGCCGTCCGGGTGGCCGGCGTGGCCGGCGGGGTCTGGGCGGTGGCCGCGCTGGTCGTGCTCGTCCTGACCGCGATGGACGTCATCGGCGCCGCGCCCGGGGGGGCCGGCTTCGGGGCCCAGTTCGCGCAGTTCGCCCAGTCCATCGACCTCGGCCGCGCGCTCCTGGTGACGACCGTGCTCGCCGCGGTCGTCGCCACCGTCGGTGCGGCCGCGACGGCCCCCGCGGGGGCGGCCTGGGGTTTCGCGCTGTCCGTGCTCGCCCTCATGCCCCTGTCGCTGTCCGGGCACGCCTCGGGGTCGGCCTCCCACGAGACGGCCGTCAGCTCGCTGGCCATGCACCTCGTCGGCGTCACCGTGTGGGTGGGGGGGCTGGCCGCCGTCCTGCTCGTCGTGCCCCTGACCGGCCGCGGCGCCGGCAGCGCCAGGGGCCACCGCCCCGTCGACCTGACGACCCTGGCCACCCGCTACTCCACCGTCGCGCTGTGGTGCTTCGCCGCCGTGGCGCTGTCCGGCGTCCTGAACGCCTCCGTCCGCCTCGGCGGCTGGTCCGGGCTGGGGACCGCCTACGGGGCCCTCGTCCTCGGCAAGGTCCTCGCCCTCCTCGCCCTCGGCGCGTTCGGGGTCTGGCACCGCCGCCGGACGATCCCGCTGCTGGCGGCCCGGCCGGCGGCCTTCGTCCGCATCGCCGCCGGCGAGCTCGTGCTCATGGGCGCCGCGACGGGCCTGGGCGTGGCCCTGAGCCGCAGCCCCACGCCGGTGCCGGACGACGTCCCGGGGACCGGCCGCGCCGAGGCCCTGCTCGGCCAGCCGGTGCCGCCGCCGATCACCGTCGGGCGCTGGTTCACCCAGACGAGCCCGGACCTGCTGTGGCTGACCATCGGCGGGCTCGTGCTCGTCGGCTACCTGCTCGGCGTGCGGCGGTTGCGCGCGCGGGGGGACTCCTGGCCGGTGGGCCGCACGATCTGGTGGGTGCTCGGGTGCGTGGCGCTGCTGTTCGTCACCAGCGGCGGCCCCGCCGCCTACGGCCGGATCACCTTCAGCGCGCACATGCTCCAGCACATGCTGCTGACGATGGCGGTGCCGCCGATGCTGGTCCTGGGCGCCCCCGTCACCCTCGCCCTGCGCGTCCTGCCGGCCCGGCGGGACCACTCGCGCGGCGCGCGGGAGTGGCTGCTGCAGGTCGTGCACTCGCGCTACCTCGCGGTCGTCGGGCACCCGCTCGTGGCGGCCGTCCTGTTCGCCGGCTCGCTCATCGTCTTCTACTACTCACCGCTGTTCGAGCTCGCGCTGCGCACCCACGTCGGGCACGAGCTGATGATGTTCCACTTCCTGGGCACCGGGTACCTGTTCTCCTCGGCGCTCATCGGGGTGGACCCCGGCGGCCAGCGGCCGGCCTACCCGCTGCGGCTCATCCTGCTGCTGGCGACGATGGGCTTCCACGCCTTCTTCGGCGTGGCGCTCATGCAGGGCACGACCCTGCTGGCCCCCGACTGGTTCTCCCAGATGACCCCGGACGCGGACCTGCTGGCGAACCAGCAGGAGGGCGGGGACATCGCCTGGGGCATCGGGGAGATCCCCACGCTCGTGCTCGTCCTGGGCGTCGCGATCGGCTGGTCGCGCTCGGACGACCGGGAGAACAAGCGCCGCGACCGCAAGGCCTCCCGCGACGGCGACGCCGACCTCGCCGAGTACAACGCGATGCTGCAGCGGCTGGCCGACCGGGAGGGCCCCCGGTCCTGACCGGGGGCCGCGGCGGGATCAGGCCAGCCGCACCTGCAGGGCGCCGTCGTCGATCGTCTTGGTGAACGGGCAGATCGTCAGGGCCTGCGCCAGCACGGCCTCGGCGTCACCACCGGCGTCCGGCAGGGTCACGCTGAGGTCGTAGCGCGCCGAGTAGCCGGCGCCCTCGCCGGAGGACAGCGTGGTGCGCGCCTCCACGCTCGCCCCCTCGGTGCTGCCGCCCGCGCTCGTCGCGGCGATGCGCAGCGACTCCAGCAGGCACGAGCCCAGGGCCGCTGCCATGAGCTGCTCGGGGTTGGTGCCCTCGCCCGAGCCCTGCAGGGCGGTCGGTTCGTGCACCTCCAGGGTCAGGGCGCCGTCGTCGGAACGGGCGGCTCCCTCGGTCGCGGTCACGGTGCCGGTGTACAGGTCCTCAGCCATGCCCCGACGCTAGGCACGGATCGCGCCGGCCGCGCGACGGACCCCGGCGTGATCGGGGTCACGGGCCTGCCCGATGATGGGGACTCGCCCACCACCGTCGCGAAAGGACCGCGCGCTCATGGCCGAGCCCACCGACCGTCCCACGAGCCGCGAGCCCATCGACTTCACCGTCGAGACGCTCGGTCCGTGCACCGTCGACTCGCCCCTGTCGCCGCGGCTGCAGGCGCGCCGCACCACCCACCACTACATCGACGAGACCGACCGCGTCCTGTTCGACGACACGCTGTCCAAGGTCTCCCGCCGCGACGGCGACCTGGAGGACCTGCCGAGCCTGGAGCCCACCGGCCCGCGCAAGAAGATCTTCTTCGACCCCTCCAAGACGCGCGTCGGCATCGTCACGTGCGGCGGGCTGTGCCCCGGGATCAACAACGTCATCCGCGGGCTGGTCTCGGAGCTGACGACCCACTACGGGGTCCGGCGCATCCACGGCTTCAAGAACGGCTACCAGGGTTTCATCCCCAGCTACGGCCACGACGTCATCGACCTCACCCCGCAGGTCGTGGAGAACATCGACGGCGAGGGCGGCACGATCCTGGGGACCTCCCGGGGTCAGCAGGACCCGGTGGAGGTCGTGGACTGCCTCGAACGCATGGGCATCTCGATCCTGTTCGTCGTCGGCGGCGACGGGACGATGCGCGGGGCGCAGCGGATCTCCGCCGAGATCAAGGCGCGCGACCTCAAGATCGCCGTCGTCGGCATCCCGAAGACGATCGACAACGACATCCCGTTCATCGACCAGAGCTTCGGGTTCCAGTCCGCGTTCAGCGAGGCCTCCCGGTCCATCCGGTCGGCCAAGGTCGAGGCGCGCACGGCGCCGAACGGCGTCAGCGTCGTCAAGCTCATGGGCCGGCACTCGGGGTTCATCGCGTGCTACGCCGCCCTGGCCCAGAACGACGCCGACTTCGTCCTCATCCCCGAGGTGCCGTTCACCCTGGAGGGTCCCGGCGGTTTCCTGGAGCGGCTGCGGGAGAAGGTCGCCAGCCAGGGGCACGCGCTCGTCGTGGCCGCCGAGGGCGCCGGGCAGGAGTTGTTCGACCCCGCCGACGCCGCCGCCGCGCTCAAGGACGCCTCGGGCAACAAGCGGCTGCAGGACGTCGGACGGTTGCTGCGGCAGGCGATCACGGACGACTTCGCCGCGCACGACCTTGAGCTGAACATGCGCTACATCGACCCCAGCTACGTCATCCGCAGCGTCCCGGCGAACCCGTACGACGCGGTGTACTGCATCCGGCTGGCCCACGCGGCGGTGCACGCGGCGATGGCCGGGCGGACGAACATGGTCGTGGGTCGCTGGCGCCGGCGGTTCGTGCACATCCCGATCGCCCTGGCCGTCTCGGCCCGCAACCAGGTCGACCCGCACGGGGACCTGTGGTGGTCGGTGCTGGAGGCGACGGGCCAGCCGTGGTCGTTCGGGGAGTTCTCCGCCGAGCAGGTCACGGCGTTCGGCGGGCAGTGAGTGCGCTCCCGGTGACGTTCCGCTGAGCTTCCGGCGGCCGACACCAGGAGTTCACAGACTCCGCACAGGCTGGGGGGCACCCCGACCGAGAGGTGCACTCCCGTGCGAGAGCCCGTCCGTCCCCCCGCCCGCCCCTCCACCAGTCCCCGGCGTCGCGCCGTGGCGCTCGGCGCCGGTGTCCTCCTGGGCGCCGGCGCCCTGACCCAGGCCTCCAGCTCCGCGGCCCCCGAGGCCACCGCGTCCCCCGCCCCCACCGACCGCCCCGCCTACGTCGGCGCCGTCGAGGTCGTCCGCGACGCGGGGGCCACCACCCGTTCCTCCGGGGAGCAGGTGCTGCGCGGCAAGGTGTTCGAGGACGCCGACCGCGACGGCCGCAGCTCCGGGGACTCCGGCGTCGAGGGCGTCTCGGTCTCCAACGGCCGCGAGGTCGTCGTCACCGACGCCGACGGGAACTACGAACTGCCCGTCCGCGACGGCATGACCGCCTTCGTCACCCAGCCCGCCGGCTGGCAGGTCCCCGTCGACACCGACGGCGTCGCGCAGTTCTCCTACCACCACCTGCCCGCCGGTTCCCCGGACCTGCGCTTCGGCGGGCTGGAACCGACCGGCCCGCTGCCCTCGGCGGTGAACTTCCCCATCGTGCGCGGCGGCGAGGCCGCCCAGGACGACGCCACCCGCTGCGCGGTCCTGGCCGACGTCCAGACCTACAGCGGCCGCGAACTCGGGTTCGCCCGCGACGGGCTGCTCGCCGACCTGCTGCAGGAGAAGGACGTCGCCGAGTGCGGTGCCCTCATGCTCGGTGACGTGGCCGGTGACGACCTCGGCCTGTACCCGCGCATCAAGGAGGTCCTCGGGGCCTCCGGGCTGCCGCTGCGGTTCGTCCCCGGCAACCACGACCTCGACCTCGACGCCACCGACGCCGCCCACTCCTTCGACACGTTCAAGCGCGAACTCGGGCCGACGACGTACAGCTACGACGTGGCCGACATCCACTACGTCGTCCTGAACAACGTCAAGTACCCGTGCACGCCGGAGGACGACGCCGACGGGACGCGCCCGCACTGCGCCGACCCGGAGAACTCCCCGACCTACTCCGGGCAGCTCGGCGACGACCAGGTGCAGTGGCTGGCCAACGACCTCGCCACCGTGCCGCAGGACAAGCTCGTCGTCCTCGCCTCGCACATCCCGATGGTCTCCTTCGCCGACCAGACCTCCACCAAGCACCAGACGAAGGAGGTCCGCGAGGTCTACGAGCTGCTCGAGGGCCGCCCGGCGCTGTCGGTCTCCGGTCACACCCACTCCACCGAGCGCATGAACACCGGTGACAGCTACGCCGGCTGGAAGACCGCCGTCGGGGTCGACGCCCTGCCCTTCCCGCACGTCGTCGCGGGTGCGCCCAGCGGTGACTGGTACTCCGGCGACCTCGGCGTCGACGGCCGTCCGATGGCGCTGCAGCGCGACGGCGCCCGTCCGGGGTACCTGGTCCTCGACGTGGAGGGGTCGGAGTACGTCGACAGCTTCCGCGCGATCGGCGAGCCCGTCGAGAAGCAGATGGCCGTCTCGCTGAACTCCCCGCGCTGGCGGGACTGGTACACGACGATCACCGAGTGGGCCGCCACCCGCGAGGGCTGGGAGCAGGCGCCCCCGGTCAACGTCAACGACCTGGGCGACCCCGGTCTGGTGACGACGGCCGACGTCGCCGCCGACACGTTCCTCACGACGAACGTCTGGTACGGCTCGACCGACACCGAGGTCTCCGTCGCGATCGACGGCGGGCAGGCCCAGGCCGCGACCCGCACCCAGCAGGCCACGGGGGAGGCGGCGAAGACCGGTGCGCTGTACGCCGACCCGGCCGCCGCGACCCGTCAGCTCCAGGTCGCCCGCTTCGGGTTCGCCTCGACCTCCGGTGACGAGGCGGCCCAGGGGTTCGAGCTGTACGCGGGCAGCGACTACGGCCCCGGCCCCGCCCAGCCCGGCAACAACGTCGCCGACCGCGCGACCCACCTCTGGCAGTTCCGCCTCCCCAGCGGGCTGTCCGAGGGCGTGCACCGCGCCGACGTGACCGCCACCGACTCCTTCGGCCGCCAGTCCACCGAGACGTACGTGTTCGAGGTGCGGGCCGAGCTGCCGCAGCAGGGGTTCCGCTCGGACGTGTTCGCGCAGGACTGACCCTCAGCTCGCCCTCCGGGGGTTGGCCCTCGTTGCCTCCCCGGGGCCGGTCATCGGCCCCGGGGAGGCAATGGGGGCACCCCTGTCACCGCGGGCGGGGAGGCTCACTTCGCCTCCGACCACCGCCGCACCACCGCCACGTCGGCGACGAACCGCACCCCCGACCCCGACGCCCACCGCGTCGCCGTCTGCTGCAGCGCGACCCGCAGCAGCTCGGCGGCGCGGTGGGCGTCGGGTCCGGGCACGTGCAGCAGCAGTTCGTCGTGCAGGCACAGCACGATCCGCCCGCCCGTCCCGGCCAGCCCGGCCCGCACCGTCGCGGCCCAGGCCTTGAACAGTTCCGCCGCCGCGCCCTGGACGACGGCGTTGCGGGCGAACCGGCCGCGGGCGGCGGTGGCGGCGCCGGGGTCGGCGGGGGCGAGGTCGGAGATCCGCACCAGCCGGCCGCCGTAGGTCCGCACGTCGCGGCCCTGGCGGCCGGCCTCCTCGGCGGCCCGCAGGTACGCCAGGGCCCGCGGGTAGGCACGTTCCATGCGCCGCAACGCCTCCCCGGCCGCGCCGGACGTCTGCCCGTACATGGCCGCGAGGACGGCGACCTTCGCGGTGGGCCGGTCCGCGCCGAGCGCGGCGGCGACGGGGGCGTAGAGATCCTCCTCACGGGTCGCGGCGACGAGGCCGGGGTCGCCGGAGACGGCCGCGAGGACGCGGGGTTCGACCTGGCCGAGGTCGGCGCGGACGAGGACGTGCCCGGGCTCGGCGGCCACCGCGGGCCGCAGCTCCGCGGGCAGGTTGTGCAACCCCGCCTGGGCCGTCATCCGGCCCGCGGCGGCGTCGGCCGCCGACCAGGCCCCGCGCAACCTCCCGTCGGCACCGACGTGCTCGTTGAGCCAGGGGTACCCGTACGTCGTGGCGAGGCGTTCGGCCTTGCGCCACACCAGGAGCGCGGCGACGGCGGGGTGCGCCTCGCGCAGCCGTTCCAGCCGGTGCGCGCGGGTGTCGGGCAGGTCGAACCCCAGCCCGCGCAGCGCGGTGAGGACGTGGGCGGGGTTGCGCAGGTCGACGCTCGCACCGCCCGGTCCGAGGTGGCGGCGCACGAGGTCGTCGCGGGCCGTGCGGGCCAGGCGTTCGGCGGCCTCGTCGGCCGGACGCGGCCCGACGGCGGCGCCCACGATCGCCTCCGCCGTCGACCGGTCCAGCGGCAACCCCGTGCGGGACAGCTCGACCGCGAGCGCCGCGGCCGCGGACTCGGCGTACCCCGTCTGCACGGGCAGGGGCGGCCCCGCGGGTTCGGCCCGCCGGTCGGGCAGGGCGGCCAGGCGGGCGGTCTGCGCGGCGGCGACGTCGAGGGCCAGGGCCGCCCACCGGCCGGCGCGCTCGAGGCGTTCGGCCGGGTCGGGGTCGTCGGTGTCGAACACGCGGCCGTCGGCCCACGCCGGGGCCAGCGTCCCGTCGGCCAGCACCGGCGTGCCCGCGTCCGCGGCGCCGTCGAGGTCCAGCAGCCCGGTGCCGTGGGCGGCGGCCGGCCGGCGCGAGGGCGGGGGCGGGGCGGGCAGTCCCCGCGCGGCGGCCCACACCGCGCCCGGGTCCTCGCGGGTCCCGCCGTCGAGGACACGGTGCACGGCGGCGAGGTCGTGGCAGCGGGCGAGCTGGACCGGTCCGGCCGGTCCGGCCGGTCCGGCCGGTCCGAGCGCGGACGCGGCCGACCACCACGTCCAGCGCGGGGTGAACTCGGCCTCCAGCGCGGTCAGCAGCGCCGCCGGGTCCGCGGTCGGCACGCCCCAGGACCGTCCGGGGACGGCCAGCCCGAGGCCGCCGGGCACGACGGCCAGGCCGAGGCGGGGCACGCCGCCCAGCGCCCGGAGCCGGTCGGTGACGTGCACCGGCCCAGTCTGGCCCAGGGCCCGGGCACCACCGCCCGGGCACCGCCGCGTCGCCGCCGGGTGGGCGTTGCGCCGAACGGGCGACGTTCGTCCACACTGGCCGTCCGGCGGTCGAGACCTCCAGTGGCAGAGCGGTGCACCAGGCCGTCGGGACGACGAACCAGGGAGCACGGACCGATGACCGCGGTGATGCGTCGGACGGGTGTGGGGGTCCGCCTCGCGGTGGCCTTCGGGTGGTGCTGGTCCTGCTGGGCCTGACGGGCGCGGCGGCCCTGCACGGCGGACGCGCGCAGACCCGGTCCGCGGAGCACGCCGCCGACCTGGCCGTCCTGACGGCCTACGTCGCGGAGCAGAAGTACTACGACGCCAACGTCTCCGGCTGGCAGGCCGCCTACGCGTGGGACACCTACCGCCTCGGGGCGGCCGCGGCGGTGGCGCCCGAGGCGAGGAACCGGGCCCGGTTCCTCGCCGACAAGGCCGAGCTCCTCGCCGCCCCCGACGCGGCGCCGGTCGAGCTCATGACGGACGGGGAGAAGGCCGTCAACGCGGAGATCACCGGGAAGTGGGCGGACTACTTCGCCTCCGACGACCGCGCCGTCGCGCAGTACGGCGCCGGGGACCTGGCCGGTGCGGAGAACACCATCCAGCAGGAGAGCTGGGCCGTCTACGCCGACATCCTCGCCCGGACCCAGGAGCTCACCGACTCGGTGGGGCAGCGGGCCGCCGAGGTCCGGGCCGAGGGCCTGGCCGCCGCCACCCGCAGCCGGACCCTCGTCCTGGCCGCCGTGGCCACCGCCGTCGCCCTCGCCGTCCTGCTGCTGGTGGCCCTGACCCGCAGCATCGTCGTGCCGTTGCGCCGCACCGTCTCCGACCTCGGTCGCGTCGCCGACGGCGACCTCACGGTCCAGCCGGTCGTCGACGGCCGCGACGAGTTCCGGCAGATGGCGCAGGCGCTGGCCGCCGCGGTGGACTCCACCCGGCGCACCGTGGCCGGGGTGGTCGAGCAGGCCCGGGCCGTGGCCGGTCAGGCCGACGACCTCTCCACCCGCGCGGCCTCGCTGTCGGCCGCGAACGCCCGCACGGGCGAGGAGACCGAACGCGCCGCCGCCTCGGCCGGGTCGGTCTCCGGGGAGGTCGCCACCCTGGCCGCCGGGGCGGAGGAACTGGGGGCCTCCATCGCCGAGATCTCCTCGGGCATGACCTCCTCGGCGTCGGTGGCCCGCGAGGCCGTCGAGGTGGCCGAGGCCACCCGCACCGCCGTCGCCGGGCTGGGCGAGGCCACCCGCGACATCGCCACGGTCGTCAAGACGATCACGTCCATCGCCGAGCAGACCAACCTGCTGGCCCTGAACGCGACCATCGAGGCCGCCCGGGCCGGGGAGGCGGGTCGCGGGTTCGCCGTGGTCGCCGGTGAGGTCAAGGAGCTGGCGCAGGAGACCGGGGCCGCGACCGAGGACATCGCCGGGAAGGTCGCGGCGATCCAGCGCGGCAGCGGGGAGGCGGCCGCCGCCATCGCCCGCATCGCCGAGGTCATCGGGCGCATCGACGACTACCAGGCCTCCATCTCCGCGGCCGTCGAGGAGCAGACCGTGACCACCGCCGACCTGGCGCGGACCGTGGCCGGGGCGGCCGCCGGGGCCGGGGACATCTCGACGATGCTCGCCGACGTCGCCGCCTCCGGTGCCGAGGACCGGGTGAGCCTGGAGGTCGTCACGGGTTCGGTGGAGTCGTTGCGCCACAGCGCGTCCCGGCTGCAGGAGACGGTCGGCGCCTTCCGGCTCTGAACGGCGTCCGGGCCGCGGCGCCGGTGGGGTTCCGGCGCGCCCGGGGTCGGTGGCAGAGTGCCGCCATGCGTGCGGCCACCGGTGACCACGACCCCGGCTCGACGTGGGCGGAGGTCGACGAGTACCTCGTCCAGACGGTGCTGCCGGAGGACGAGGTGCTCGAACTCGTCGTCGACGAGAACCAGGCCGCCGGCCTGCCGCCGATCGACGTCTCCCCGTTGCAGGGGGCGCTGCTGTCGATGCTCGTGCGGATGACCGGGGCCCGCCGGGTCCTGGAACTGGGGACCCTGGGCGGGTTCAGCACGATCCACCTGGCGCGGGCCCTGCCCCCGGGTGGGCGGGTCGTGACGTGCGAGCACGAACCCCGCCACGCCGAGGTCGCCCGCCGCAACCTCGACCGGGCGGGGTTCACCGACGTCGTGGACGTGCGCGTCGGCGCCGCCCTCGACACGCTGCCGCAGATCGAGGCGGAGGGGGGTGAGCCGTTCGACCTGGTCTTCATCGACGCGGACAAGCCGAACAACCCGCGCTACCTGGAGTGGGCCCTGCGGTTGACGCGGCCGGGCAGCCTCATCGTGGGGGACAACGTCGTGCGGGGCGGCCGGGTCGTCGAGGAGGGCGCCACCGACCCCACCACCACGGGGACCCGCGACTTCCTCACCGCGCTGGGGGAGGACCCGCGCCTGGAGGTCACCGCGCTGCAGACCGTCGGTTCCAAGGGCTGGGACGGTTTCGCCCTCGCCCTCGTGCGCTGACGTCGGGGCTCAGGAGGGCGACAGCCCCGGCGCGATCTCCGCGAGGTGGGCCGCGACGGCCGCCTCGAGGCGCTCCGAGGGGGCGATCGCGAAGAACTCCTCGTCGAGCCGGTCCCACAGGGCCTCGTCGGCGGCGGACAGCTCCTCGTACCCGGTGGGCCGGAACCGCAGGAACTCGGCACGCGCCCGCAGGACGAGGTCCGCGACGTCGTCCAGGCCGAGCCGGCGCAGGCCCGCGGCCGCGTCGTCGACGGAGTCCAGGCGTCGGCTGAAGAAGAGGTTCTCCACGCCCCCGCCCACCAGCCCGCCGTTCTCGGCGATGCCGTGCAGGGCCAGCACCGCCCCCAGGGACCGCAGCCCCGGGGTGGCGGTACCGTCGGCGAGCTCGTACGCCGTGATCGCCGGGACGTTCAGCGCGTCGAGCAGCGGGGTGCGCATGCTGGCTTCAGTCGCCCTCGGAGTACCCGTGCAGGTCGAGCTCGGTGCCGTGCACCTGGACGTCGCGCCCGTCCGGGTCGGTGACGTGCAGGACGCGGCCGTCGATCCGCGCGGGGAAACCCGCCTCCTGCAGCCGCGCGGCGACGGTCTCCAGCGGTTCGGTCGTGGCGAACGCCAGGTCGGTCGTGCCCGCCTCGTGCGGTGTCGCGGCGGTCCCGGTGTCGTGCAGGCCGACCTCGCCGCCGCCGGCCGCCTCCAGGCTGACCCAGGACCCCTCCGGCGAGCTCGACGTGCTCGTCAGGCCGAGGGCGACGAGGAAGCGGCGCATGGCGGCGACGTCGCCGGTGAAGCGGACGGGAGTGACCTTCACGGGTTCCACCTTCGGTCGGGGCGTGCTGCCGGTGTCGGACGATCATGCCCGGCCCGGCCCCGGAGCGCCCGTCGCGCCGAGGGCCCCGCCCGGGGTTAGCGTGCCCGCGACCGCGAAACACCACCCACCCCGGGAGGACCACGTGCCCGTGTCCGCGAGCGGAACCATCGACCTCGGCGGCAAGACCGTCCACCGGCTCGGTTACGGAGCCATGCGCATCACCGGTGAGGGCGTCTGGGGCCCGCCGAAGGACCACGACGAGGCCGTGCGCGTCCTGCGCCGCGCCGTCGAGCTGGGCGTCACGTTCATCGACACCGCCGACTCCTACGGCCCGTTCGTCTCCGAGGACCTCATCCGCGAGGCCCTGCACGACGCGGGCGGGAAGGGGACCGGGTACGGCGACGTCGTCGTCGCCACCAAGGGCGGGCTGACCCGGCACGGCCCGGACGTGTGGCCGCCGCTGGGCCGCCCGGAGTACCTGCGCCAGTGCATCCTCATGTCCCTGCGCCGCCTCGGCGTGGAGCGCATCGACCTGTGGCAGTTGCACCGCATCGACGCGAAGACCCCGCGGGAGGAGCAGTTCGGCGTCGTCAAGGAGTTCGTCGACGAGGGCCTGGCGCTGCAGGTCGGCCTGTCCGAGGTCGACGTCGACGACGTCAAGGAGGCGCAGGCGGCCGGGCTGAGCATCGCCTCGGTGCAGAACCGCTACAACCTCGGCGACCGGCGGGCCGAGGACCTGCTGACGTACTGCGAGGAGCAGGGCATCGCCTTCATCCCGTGGGCTCCCGTCGACGCCGGCAGCCTGGCCCGCCCCGGCGGGCCGCTCGACGAGATCGCCAAGGGCCACGACGCGTCGACGTCGCAGCTCGCCCTCGCCTGGCTGCTGCGCCGCTCACCCGTCATCGTGCCCATCCCGGGCACCTCGACCGTCGCGCACCTGGAGGAGAACCTCGCCGCGGCCGACGTCGAGCTCAGCGACGAGGAGTTCTCCACCCTGGAGGCCGCGGGCCGCTGACCCGTCCCCGCACCCCGGCGCGGGGCTCGGCGACGTTCAGGCGTCCAGGAGCCCCGCGTCGTGGGCCACGATCGCGACCTGCACGCGGTTGTGGGCCTCCAGCTTGGTGAGCAGCCGCGAGACGTGGGTCTTCACGGTCGCCTCGCTCATGAACAGCTCCTTGCCGATCTCGGCGTTCGACAACCCCCGCCCGACCGCGCCGAGCACCTCGCGCTCGCGGTCGGTCAGCAGCCGCAGCCGTTCGGCGGCCTCCCGCCGGCGCGGGTTCACGGTGTCGGCGGCGTAGTGCCCGACGAGCCGGCGGGTCACGGTGGGCGAGAGCATCGCCTCCCCGGCGGCGACGACGCGGACGGCCGCGACCAGTTCGCGCGGCGGGGTGTCCTTGAGCAGGAACCCCGTGGCCCCGGCCTGCAGCGCCTGGAACACGTACTCGTCGAGGTCGAACGTCGTCAGCATGACCACGCTGGGCGCCTGCGGGCGCTCGCTGATGGCCTTGGCCGCGGTGAGCCCGTCCATGACCGGCATCCGCACGTCCATGAGGACGATGTCGGGCCGGTGCGCGGCGACCCCCTCGAGCGCCTGGGCCCCGTTCTCGGCCTCCCCGACGACCTCGACGTCCTCGGCGCTGGACAGGATCATCCGCAGCCCGGCGCGCACCAGGGCGTCGTCGTCCACCAGCAGGACCCTCGTCGGCCTGCCCTGCTGCTCGTCCACGTTCACGTCGGCGTCCGCCTCCACCTCAGCCGTTCCCCTCGCCCGCACCGGACCCGGCCGGGGCGCGCACGATCCTCGCATCCGGCGGGGTCCACGCGGCGGAGGCACCGGTGCGGGGCCGGCCGTCGGGAGCCGGCCACGGCAACCGCGCCCGCACCGCGAAACCCCCGCCCGGTTCGGGACCGGACGTGATCGTGCCGTCGGCCAGGCCCACGCGCTCGGACAGCCCGACCAGCCCCGACCCCGCGCCGGGCAGCCCCGCCGAGGCCCCGTGGGGGCGGGCGTTCACGACCGAGACGAGCATCTCCAGCCCGGTCCGGCCCGAGACGGTGACGACCGTCCGCGCCGACGGGGCGTGCTTGTGCACGTTCGTCAGCGCCTCCTGCACGACCCGGTAGACCGTCCGCCCGAGTTCGGCGGGGACGTCGGCGTGGACGGGCACGTCGGTCCGGAACTCCGCGGCGACCCCGGCCTCGCGCGTGGACTCCACGAGCCGGCGCACGTCGACGAGCGTCGGCTGGGGGGTGAGCTCGGCGGCCGTGGTCGCCGCCGACCCGGTGCCCGGTGCCCGCAGCACCCCGAGCACGCGGCGCAGGTCCTCCAGCGCCGTCCGGGCCGTCTCGCGGATCGTCGCCGCGGTCGCCTCGACCTGCTCGGCGCCCACGTCCGGGCGGACCTCCAGGCCCCCCGCGTGCAGCGCGACGAGGGAGATCCGGTGGGCCAGGACGTCGTGCATCTCCCGGGCGATGCGGGTCCGCTCGGCCAGCCGGGCCTGCTCGGCCCGCAGGGCCTGCTCGTGCTCGGCCCGTTCGGCGCGTTCGCGCAGGGACGTCACGAGGTCGCGGCGGGCCCCGACGAACGCCCCGACGAACACGCACAGCGAGACCCCCACGACGGCGACGGTCAGGGCCCAGGCCGGCCCGTCCGTGGTCGTGCGCAGCGAGGCCAGCGTGATGACGACCCCGGCCACCCCCGCGAGCAGGACGAGCAGGCGGTCGCGCCGGCGCACGGCGAGGGTGAGGAGGGCGAAGTGCAGCGCCCCGTCGAAGGCGATCGTCCCGGCCACGGCCAGGGACAGCACGCACACCAGGACGGGGTGCCCGCGCCGCCACCACAGGGCCAGGCAGTTCACCACGACGACGGCGCAGGCGAGCACCTCCGGCCCCCGGGCCCCGGTGATCCACGACAGACCGTCCGCGAACAGCGGGGGGCCACCGGGCTGGGTGTCCACCGGGCCCACGACGACCGCGTGGAACCACGCCACCGCCAGCGCCAGGGCCAGCAGGACGGCGACGACGTCACGGGCCCTCGGGGCGTACCGCCAGCGCGTCACCCACGGGTCGGTGGGCGGAGCGACGGGGTGCGCGAGCTGACTCACCGCCTCAGGGTAGGGAGACGGGTGAGCCTCCGGCGTCCTCCGATCGTCCCTGCGCTCCTCCCGCGTCCGTCGCACCCCGTCACCCCGCGTGCCACCACCGTGTCCGCCCGTCCCAGAGGAACCTCCCGTGAACCCTCCCGAAGCCCGCTCCACCATCGCCTTCCTCGGCCTGGGCCGGATGGGCCGCGTGCTCGCCGGCCACCTGGTCGAGGCCGGCCACCACGTCCGCGTCTGGAACCGCACCCCCGGCCGCGACGGGGACCTCCTGGCCGCCGGGGCCACCTCCGCGAGCTCCCCGGCGCAGGCGCTGGAGGGGGCCGACGTCCTCGTCACCGCCCTGTTCGGCCCGCCCGCCGTCCGCGAGGTCGTCCTCGACGGCCTGTCCCCGGCGGCCGGGACGCTGTGGATCGACGTCACGACGATCTCACCCGCCGACGCCGACGAGCACGCCCGCTGGGCCGCCGAGCGTGGCGTCGACCACGTCCACTCCCCGGTCGTCGGCTCGTTGGGACCGGCCGCCGACCGCTCCCTCGGCGTCCTGGCCGGCGGCCCGGCGGCCGAGCGCGCGGTGCCGTTCGTCTCCCTGTGGGCCGACCCCGACCGGCTGCAGGTGCTGCCCGAGGCGTCCGCCGCCGCGACGGGCAAGCTCGTCGCGAACCTGGCGCTCGCGGTCTCCTTCCAGGGGCTCGTCGAGGCCGTCCGGCTCGGCGCGTCCGGCGGCCTGGACGTCGAGCAGGTGCTGACGACGCTCAAGGGCACCGGCCTGGGGCCCATCGCCGCGATGAAGGGGCAGAACGTGCGCACGGGGCAGTTCGGGGACACCCAGTTCTCCACCGACCTGCTCCTGAAGGACGCCGGTCTGATGGTCGACACCTCCCGCTTCCCGCTGCCCGCGCTGACGGTCGCCGCGCAGGGGCTGCTGGCCGCCCAGCGCGCCGGTCACGGCGACGACGACTTCTCCGTCGTGGCCCGCGACGAACCCCGCTGAGCCCGCAGCGGACCTGCCGCGTGGACGGGGCACCCGCGGAGAGCGGGTAGACTCCTCTCCGCTGGTTCCGGGAACGGGACAGCGCTGGGGCCCCGTTGTGTAGCGGCCCAGCACGCCGCCCTCTCACGGCGGTAGCGCGGGTTCGAATCCCGTCGGGGCTACCGAGGAAGGCCCCCGGCCCACCTGGACCGGGGGCCTTCTCGCGTCCCGGGTCCCTCCGCCGTGCAACTCCGTCCGCCGTGCAACGCACCGGCCGCCCACCGCGTCTGCTGCTCGGAGGTCGCAGGGGGCGGCCCGGGGGAGGGGAGGACGACGTGAGCGAGCACCGGAGGGGAGCCGACCCGGCCGACGACGACCTGGTCCGGGCGCTGCGGCGCGCGGGCTCGGCCGACGTCGGGGTCGACGTGACCGCTCTCGTCGCGGGGGCGCGGGGGCGCGCCCGCACCCTCCGCCGGCGCCGGCAGGGGGTGGCCGGCGTCGTCGCCGTCCTCGCCCTCGGGCTGCCGCTCGGGGTGTCCTGGTGGGGCCAGGACCCGACCGCGGTGCGGCCCGTCACCCCCGCCACGACGCCCCCGGCGACGGCCGTCCCCAACGAGGCCCTGCTGACCACGGGGGACGTCGACGCGGTGGTCCCCGGCCTGGAACTGCTGGGGCAGACCGTCTCCGTGAACTCCGGGTTCTGCCAGGACGACGCCTACGACGGGACGGACACGGTCGTCGACAGCCGCGCGGCGGGCTGGGGCGGCTCGCCCACCGCGCGCCCGGGCCCGGCCGAGGAGGCCTCGCTGCGCGTGCTGCTGTTCCGCGGGTCGGCCGCGCAGGACTGGATGGCCGCCACCGAGCAGGACGCGCAGGACTGCACGACGACGCAGCTGGAGGGGGCGTCCTGGACGTCGGCCCCCGCGGCCGTCGGCGCCGAGCAGGTCGTCGCCGGGTACCGCCCGGCCACCCTGGGCGACGACCCGGCGTGGGAGGCGATCGTCGTGGCGCGCTCGGGCCGGCTCGTCGTGAAGGTGACGACCACGACGTACCAGCCCGACGGGCGGGCCACCCTCGACCAGGCCGCGGCCCTGGCCTCCCGCCAGCTCGACCTCGCCGCCGACCTCGCCGGGGCCGGGGGTGCAGCGCGGTGACGGCGTCCCGGCCCACGACCCGCGTCCCCGAGGGGACGGGGGTCCTCACCTTCGAGGACTTCGTCGCCGCCCGCGGCCCGGCGCTCGTCCGCCTGGCCCGCGGGCTGCTGCGCGACCCGCACGCGGCCGAGGACGTCGTGCAGGACGTGCTGGCCAAGGCCCTGCTGGCGTGGGGTCGGGTGAGCGCGGCCGAGGACCCCGTCGCCTACGTCAACCGCATGGTCGTCAACGCCTCCACCTCCTTCTGGCGCCGCGCCGCCCGGCGCGAACGGCCCACGGGGGACCTGCCCGAGACCGCGGCCGCCGACCGCACCGGCCAGCTCGCCGACCGCGACGAGCTGCTCACCGCGCTGCGCCGGCTGCCGGTGAAGCAGCGCACCGTCCTGGTCCTGCGCCACTTCGAGGACTGCTCCGACGAGCAGATCGCCGACCTGCTCGACGTCACGACGGGGACCGTGCGCAGCAACGCCCACCGCGGGCTCGCGGCGCTGCGCGAGCGCCTGGCACCGCCGCCCCCGAACTGAGGTCAAGTTCCCGGGACCACCTGCCGAAACACGGGGAGGAGCAACGCTTCCAGAACCAGTCACCCGTGGGAGAGCCAGTGTTCGGACGTCACAAGGTCGCCGTCGGCCACACCGCCACGGGGCCGATGCCGCGCGACGTGGAGGCGCTGGAAGGCGTCCTCGCCGCCCTCGACGTGGGCATCACGACCGAGCTGGACGCCCAGCTCGCGTGCGTCCGGGCCCTCGCCCAGGCCCTGGACCTCAGCTACGGCGCGGTCTGGCTGCCCGGCCCCGACGGCCGCTTCCGCATCGCCGCCGAGGTCGGGCCGCTGGCCTCCGCGCTCGCCTCCACCCGCGACGTGGCCGTCGGCGCCGGCGACGGGTGCGGGGGCAAGGCCATCACCTCCCGCGAACCCGTGCAGTGCGACGACTCCGCGGAGGCCATGGCCTGCCAGCGCTGGCGCGACGCCCGCGCCGCCGGCGCCCACAGCGGCGGCCAGCTGCCCGTCGTGGAGGACGGCCGCGTCGTCGCCGTCCAGGAGTACTACTCCCGCAACGAGCTGCCCTTCTTCGGCGGCCGCGCCGAGAAGTGGTCGGCCATCACCCGCGTCGCCGCCCACGCCCGCCGGCGCGCGCTGGACACCGCCGCGCTGCAGGAGACCCTCAACGACCGCGCGGCCGTGACGACCGTCGTGACGAAGGTCGGCGGTGCCCCGAACCAGGACGAGGCCCTGCGCACCGCGCTGGAGACGGTGCGCGAGGCGTTCGGCTGGGCCTACGGGTCCTACTGGGCGCTGGACGAGGAGAGCGCCACCCTGAAGTTCGCCGTCGAGTCCGGCTCGGCGGGGGAGGAGTTCCGCCGCGTCACCCTCGCCGCCAGCTTCGCCGAGGGCGTCGGGCTGTCCGGGCGCGCCTGGCGCCAGCGCGACCTCGTCTACGTCCGCGACCTCGCCGAGATGACCGACTGCGTCCGCGCCCCCGCGGCCCAGCGCGCCGGGGTGAAGTCGGGCGTCTGCTTCCCGGTCACGTCCGAGGGGCGCGTGGTGGGGACGATGGACTTCTTCGCCACCGACGTCATCGAGCTGTCCGAGTCGCGGGCCTCCTCCCTGCGCAACGTGCAGCAGCTCGTCTCCCAGCGCCTGGACGTGCTGCGCCGCAGCGAGCACGACGCCGCGCGCTCGCGGGAACTGCTCGACACGGTCTCGCGCCTGCGGGACGCGGTGAACGACGCCGGCCGCGTCGCGGACGCCGCCGTCGGGCAGGCCTCGACGATGACGGTCGAGGTCGACGCGCTCACGCAGGCCTCGGCCGCGGTCGGGGAGGTCATCAAGATCATCTCCGGGATCGCCGACCAGACGAACCTGCTCGCCCTCAACGCGACCATCGAGGCGGCCCGCGCCGGTGAGCTCGGCCGGGGTTTCGCCGTCGTGGCCAGCGAGGTCAAGGACCTGGCGCGCGAGACCGCCGACGCCACCCAGCGCGTCGCGCAGCAGGTCGCGGGCATCCAGGCGTCGAGCTCGGCCGTCTCCGGCGGCATCAACGAGACCGCCGCGATCATCCGCGAGCTCGACGTCGTGCAGGCGCGGATCTCCGAGGTCATCGACGAGCAGGTCGCGATGGCGACCGCCTCCGAGCGCCCGTTCCCGCGGCGCTGACCCCCGAACCCGCCGCACCGTCGTCCGCCTGAGCGGACGGCGGTGCGGCGGCCCCACCCCCTGCGCACACCGACCGTCGTCCCGACCCCCGGCCGCGACGGGTCAGCGGCGCGTCCTGGTCCGCGAGGGGCGGGCCAGGACCCGCGCCCGGTGCCGCTGGTGCAGGAACTGGGTGATCAGCGCGACGACGACGAGCACGCCGACGGCGCCGACGACGACGGCCACGTACGGGAACGCCACGTCCGTCCCTCCTCCGGTCGGTGGTCGATCGAACTCACGAACTCAGGTCTCCACCGTCGGCAGGGACCGTCCGCGGTCGCAACCCCGCACCGGGCGCCGGCGCGAAGCGTTGCCGGAACGTGATGCGCACGTCCCCGGCCCGCGATCGGAGCCCGTGCGTCGGCACCCCGGTTCTCCTGTCGGATGTCGGACGGGCCGGACGGGGACGGGCCGTGGGCCCCGCCCTTCTCACAGGGTGAGAACGGTGCTGGACCCGGTGCCGCAGGGGTGTGTTGGCTGCGGGACACGGCAAGACCCATTCGTCGAGGAGGACTGGAATGAGTTCGGACGCACGTGTCGCGGTGGTCACCGGAGCGGCTCGCGGGATCGGGCGCGGGATCGCCGAACGCCTCGGGCGCGACGGCCTGCACGTCGTGGTCGCCGACCTGCCCGTCATGAAGAGCGGCGTCGACGAGACGGTGCAGGCCATCGCCGACGCCGGGGGCACCGCCACCGGCGCCGAGGTCGACGTCACCAGCGAGGAGTCGAACGAGCTGCTGGTGCGCGCGGCCGTCGAGGCCGGGGGCCGCCTCGACGTGTTCGTCGCCAACGCCGGGATCGCCCAGGTCCAGGAACTGCTGGAGTACGACACGGCCGACTTCGAGAAGATCTTCGACGTGAACGTCAAGGGCGTGTTCTTCGGGTACCGCGCCGCGGCGAAGCAGTTCATCGCCCAGGGCGGCGGTGGGAAGATCATCGGTGCGGCCTCGATCGTCGCGTTCCGCCCGTTCGCGATGCTCGGGCCGTACTCGGCGACGAAGTGGGCCGTCCGCGGGCTCACCCAGGCCGCCGCGATGGAGTGGGCCGAGCACGGCATCACCGTGAACGCCTACGGTCCCGGCATCGTCGGCACCGCGATGTGGGACCTCATCGACGAGAAGCTCGCCGCCAAGAACGGTCAGCAGAAGGGCGAGGCGCTGGCCGAGAACGCCCGCTCGATCCTGCTGGGGCGGGTCTCGGTCCCCGACGACGTCGCGAAGATGGTGAGTTTCCTCGCCTCCCCGGACTCCGACTACGTCACGGGCCAGACGATGCTCGTCGACGGCGGGATCCAGTTCTCCTGAGCGGCCCGGGGATCAGCCGGTGCGCAGCCACCGGCTGATCCGGTTCGCGCTCTCGCGCAACGCGCTCTCCAGCTCGGCGCCCCGGCGCGGGTCCACCCGGTCGTCCTCGGTGCTGATGGCGACCGCCCCCACCACCGACCCCGCGGGGTCGTGCACGGCGACGGCCGCGCACGCCGCGCCGGGCACGAACTCCTGGCGTTCCCAGGCCACGCCGCGCCGGGACACCTCGGCCAGGTGGGCCTCCAGCGCGGCCCGGTCGGTGATCGTCGTCGGTGTCAGCGCCGGTGTCCCGTGGGCGTCGAGGTACTCGGCGGCGTCCTGCGCGGACATCCCGGCCAGCAGGATCTTGCCGAAGGCCGTGGCGTGCGCGGCTTCGTGGAACCCGAAGTTCATGGGCGTCAGCCGCGGGTGCGCGGGGGAGTCCGCCACGTGCGCGACGACGACGTCGGCCCCCCGGTACACCGCGAAGTAGGCCGCGGCGCACACCGACTCGTGCAGCCGGCAGATCTCCTGGCGCACCGGGGGAGGGACCCCGACCTGCCGGTGCAGGCTCACCCCGCGGCGGTCCAGCTTGTACCCGAGCTCGAACCGCTTGTCCGCCTTGAGGTGGACGAGGTAGTCGCAGTCGACGAGGACCTGCAGCAGCCGGTACGTCGTCGGCAGCGGGAACCCCAGGGCCTGCGACACCTCCCGGGCCGTGGCCCCGCCGCGCTCGGCCACGACCTCCAGCACCGCGAGGGTCTTCTCGACCGTGGCGACCCCGGACTCCCGGCGCCGCCGGCCCACCCGGACCGGGCCGGTGTCCGTCCCTGCGGCGTCGTCGGGCACGCCCGCAGTCTGGCGCACCCGTCCCCGCCCGTCCGCGCCGGGGGCGGGGCCGCGCGGGTTGCCCTACTGGCGGTAGTGCTCGACCTCCTCGACGGGCCGGGCCGTCGCCTCCTGCGGGTCCTGCCCGGCCGCGCGGCGCGCCTGGCGCTGGCGCAGCAGGTCCCAGCACTGGTCGAGCGCCTCCTCGGCGGCCCGCAGCTGCGCGTGCTCCTCCTCGGCGCTCAGCTCGCCCTTCTGCAGGGACTCGCGCAGGCGGTGCTCGGTGGCGACCAGGTCGTCGATCCGCTGACGGATGTCGTGCTCGTCCATGTCCGGATCCTCCCGCGACGCGGGTCGGCCCGCGAGCGCGGCGCGGGTCCGGGTGTCCTGACGCGCCGCGGGCCCGGGACTACTAGCATTCCCGCGTGATCCCCACCGAACAGCAGGTCGACGAGGACGTCGAAGCCGTGCTCGCGGGTTCGCGGGCCGTCGTGGGCATCAGCGTGCGCTCGCTCGCCGAGGCCATGGAATCGCTCACGTTGCAGCAGTACCGCGTGCTCGTGCTCATCCGTTCGCGCGGGCCCCTGCGCAGCGGGGCGCTGGCCGCCGCGATCGGCGTCCACCCCTCCACGTTCACGCGGGCCGTGGACCGGCTCGTCGCGGGCGGGTGGGTGACGCGCGAGGACAACCCGGACACGCGCCGGGAGGTGCTCGTCGCCCCGACCGAGCAGGCCCGCGACCTCGTCGA
The DNA here is from genome assembly GCF_041276425.1 of Kineococcus halophytocola. Lineage (NCBI taxonomy): Bacteria > Bacillati > Actinomycetota > Actinomycetes > Kineosporiales > Kineosporiaceae > Kineococcus > Kineococcus halophytocola. The sequence continues at coordinate 165,451 of NZ_JBGFTU010000008.1, forward strand.
CCAGGTCCTGGCCCGCCGCCGCACGGCGTTCGAGGACGTCCTGGGGCGCATGGACGACGACGGCCGCGCCGCGGTGCGCGAGGGGTTCGCCCGCTTCGCCGAGGCGGCCGGGGACACCGACATGCCCGAGGCGACGACCCTGGGCTACGAGAGCTGACGTTCGCGCAGGTCGATCTCGCGGTGGGCCTTCGTCTGCCGCCGCGTGTGGTGGCGCCGGCACAGCACCTCGTAGGCCACCGTTCCCACGGGGCCGACGTCGAGGGTCCCCTCGGCGCGGGTGAGGTCCCCCACGACGACCTGCTCACCGGCGAGGACCATCTCCCCGTCGACGGTGCGGGCGTTGTGGGTGGCCCGCCGCCCGCACCAGCACAGCGCCTCCACCTGCGGCACCTGGACGCGGTCGGCGAGCTCGATGAAGCGTGCCGACCCGGGGAACAGGCGGGTCCGGAAGTCGGCCGTGATGCCGAACGCGAAGACGTCGACGTCGAGGTCGTCGACGACCCGGGCGAGCTGCTCGACCTGCTCGGGGTCGTAGAACTGCGCCTCGTCGCACACGAGGTAGTCGAGGGGGTCGGCCGCGTGCCGGCGGCTCACCTCGACCCACAGGTCGGTGCCGGCCCCGACCTCCAGGGCGGCCCGGGCCAGGCCGATGCGGCTGGAGATGACGGCCGCCCCGGCGCGGTCGAAGCGGGTGAACAGCAGGCCCCGTCGCCCCTGCACCCGGTGGTTGTGGTCGGTCTGCAGCGCGAGCGTCGACTTCCCGCAGTCCATCGTCCCGGAGAAGAACACCAGTTCAGCCACGGGCGTCGATCATGCCGCACCGCACGGGCCCCCCGGCCTCAGGCGTCGCCGGCGGTGAGGGCCTGCGCCTCGGCGGGGGAGCGCGGGGCCGGGTCGTCGTGCACGAGGACGAGGTGGCGGCGGCCGGCCAGCAGCACGGCCAGGCCGAGCAGCACGCCGAGGGCCCCGAGCGCGAAGGGGGACCAGTCGGTGTAGACCTCCCCGAGCTCCCCGGCGGCCCAGGCGGCGATGGCCCCGCCGATGAACCGCACGAAGGAGTACGCCGCCGAGGCGGTGGACCGCTGGGCGGGGGAGACCTCCATGACGAGTTCGGTGACGATGGTGTTGTTCACCCCCAGGAACACCCCGGCGACGACGGTCCCGGCGACCAGGACGGTCCGGACGTCGACGAACACGGCCTCGACGGCCAGGACGAGGGCGAACAGCGCGAGCATCGTCGCCACGACGGGGACCGACCCGAACCGCCGCTGCAGCCGCGGGGCCAGGACCACCGAGGCGATGGCGAGGCAGACGCCCCAGCCGAAGAACACGAACCCCAGCCCGATCGGGGAGGAGATCCCCAGCGCGAAGGGCGTGTAGGCCAGCAGGGTGAAGAACCCGACGTTGTAGAGGAAGGCCATGGCCGCGACGGTCGCGAGCCCGCGGTGGCGCAGCGCGCGGACGGGGTCGGAGATCCTCGTCGCGACGGCGGGTTTCGGGGTGGCCGGCAGCAGCGTGGCGATCGCGACGAACGCGACGGCCATGAGCACGGCGGTGCCGAAGAACGGTCCGCGCCAGGAGACCTCGCCGAGCAGGCCGCCGACGAGGGGGCCGGTGGCGATGCCGAGGCCGAGCGCGGCCTCGTACAGGATGATCGCGTGGGACATCCCGCCGCTGGCGGCGCCGACGATGGTGGCCAGGGCGGTCGCGATGAACAGCGCGTTGCCCAGGCCCCAGCCGGCGCGGAACCCGACGATCTGCCCGATGGTCGAGGACGACCCGGCCAGGGCGGCGAAGACGACGATGAGGGCGAGCCCGGCCATGAGGGTCTTCTTGGCCCCGAACCGGCTGGAGATCCAGCCGGTGAGCAGCATGGCCAGGCCGGTGATCCCCAGGTAGGACGTGAACAGCAGCAGGGTCTGGGACCTGGTGGCGCCGAGTTCCCCGGCGATGGCGGGCAGGATCGGGTCGACCAGCCCGATGCCCATGAACGAGACGACGGCGGCGAAGGCGACGGCCCACACGGCGATCGGTTGCTTCAGCAGACCGGGGCGTGCCTCCGTCCCGGGGGTCGCGGTGTCCGGGGGGGTGTCAGTCGGCACGGGACGTCCTTCCTGGGGGGAGTTCGGTGGTGATGTCCTCGAGCAGGCCGGTCAGTCGTTCGAGGTCGCCGGGCGCGGCCGGCAGGTGCTGCAGGGCGCGGGCCAGGGGGGCGCGCAGGGCGCGCCGGTCGGCCAGCAGGGCCTGGTGGCCCTCCGCGGTGAGCGTGACGAGGACGGCGCGGGCGTCGGCCGGGTCGGGTCCGCGGGTGACGAACCCGGCTCCGGCCAGCCGGGACAGGAGCCCGGTCATGCTCGGCTGGGCGCAGCCCTCCAGCTCGGCGAGCCGGCTGACCCGCAGCGGTCCGTCGCGGTGCAGGGTGGACAGGACCCGGGTCTGGGTGAGGGACAGCCGGGTGCCGTCGGTGGCGGCGGCCGCCGCGCGGGTCAGGGCCGAGCAGCTGAGGAGCAGCCGTTCGGCCAGGTCCTCATCAAGTTGCATAGGGACACTATATGACGGTGGTCGTGGTGGGGCAACGTGACAGCGGGCACGCAGCGTGGTGAGCTGAGTCCGTGAGTGACGAAGGAGTGGCGGGACCGAGCGAGGAGTCCGACGAGGACCGCCGACGCCGGGTCGACCGCCGGACGACGATCGACCTGACCCGCGCCGAACGCGGCGAGCCCGAGCGCCGGCGCCTGCCCGGCGTCGACCGCCGCGACAACCCCGACTCCCAGGACCGCTGACCCCGCGCGCCCCTCCCGCCGCTGCGCTGGATCGGCCCCCGTTGCCTCCACGGGGCCGGTCATCGACCCCGTGGAGGCAACGGGGACCACCCCGCGCAGCGGCCCGGGCCGGCGCCTCAGGACAGGGCGCTGAACGCCTCCACGTCCCGGATCTGCCCGGAGACGATGATCACGTCGTCGGCCTCCAGCACCGTGTCGGGCGTGGCGTAGGTGAACCCCGCACCGGGGCGGTGGTGGGCCACGACCGTCACCTTGTAGGTGCTGCGCAGCTTCGCCTGACCCAGGCTGCGCCCGACGATGGGGCTCGGCGGCATCGTCTTGACCATCGCGTAGCCGTCGTCGAACTCGATGTAGTCCAGCATCCGCCCCCGGACGAGGTGGGCGACGCGCAGGCCCATCTCGTGCTCGGGGCGGATCACCTTGTGCGCCCCGAGCTGGGTGAGGATCCGGGCGTGGGAGTCGCTGATCGCCTTGGCCCACACGTTGCGGATGCCGAACTGCAGCAGCGTCGAGACGGTGAGGATGCTCGCCTCGAGGTTGGTGCCGATGCCGACGACGGCGCGATCGAACTCGTGCACGGACAGCTGCCGCAACGCCTCCTCCTTGGTGGAGTCGGCGACGACGGCGTGCGTGAGGGACCCGGCGAGCTCGTCGACGAGACCGGGGTCGTTGTCGATGCCCAGGACGTCGACCTGACCGTCCTCCATGAGCTCCAGGGCCAGGCTGCGGCCGAAGCGGCCGAGGCCGATCACGACGACCGACCGGGGACTGGCCAGAGCCGAGCGCTTGCTACCCAATGATCGGCCTTCCTTCGGGGTACTCGTACAGGCGGGTGCGTTCGCGCAGCGCCAGGGCGGCGCCGAGCGTGATCGGCCCGATGCGGCCGAGGAACATGAGCAGGGCCAGGATGACCTGCCCGGACTCCGGCAGCTGCACCAGCAGCCCGGAGCTGAGCCCGACGGTGGCGAAGGCCGAGATGACCTCGAAGACCACCGCGTCCAGCGGGGCCCGGGTCATCTCCACGAGGACGAGCGTGGCCAGCACGATGACGCCCAGGGAGGCCAGCGCCACGGTCAGGGCCTGGCGCACGACGCGGTCGGCCACGGTCCGGTGGAACAGGGTGACGGTCGGTTCGCCGCGGAACTCGGCGTACACGGCGACGGCGAGCAGCGCGAACGTCGTCACCTTGATGCCCCCGGCGGTGGAGGCCGACCCGCCGCCGATGAACATGAGCACGTCCATGACCAGCCACGACCCGCCGTTCATGGCCGAGACGTCGACGGAGTTGAAGCCCGAGCTGCGGGTGGCCGAGGACTGGAACAGGCCCGCCAGGGGACGGGCCCACCAGTCCAGGCCCGCCAGGGTGGCCGGGTTGCGCCACTCGTTGACGGTGAGGAACACGGCCCCGAACAGCAGCAGCGGGACGGTCGTGGCGAGCGTGAGCTTGGTGTGCAGCGACCACCGCTTGGGGAAGCGGAACTGCTTGCGCAGCTCCAGCAGGACGGGGAACCCCAGGCCGCCGGTGACCGAGGCCGCGATCACCGGCAGGCACATCCACGGGTCGGCGACGAAGTCGGTCATGCTGTCCGGCCGCAGCACGAACCCGGCGTTGTTGAAGGAGGAGATGGCCAGGAAGGTGCCCTCCCACGTCGCCTGGCCCGGGCTGCGGTCGTACCCCAGGAGCAGGCGCGAGGTCAGCAGCACCGCCACCACGACCTCGACGACGAGGGAGACCCGCACGACGCCGAGCAGGACCGAGCGCACGTCCCCGAGGTTCAGCCCGCGCGACTCCGTGGCCGTCAGCACCCGCGAGCGCAGCCCGAGCCGCCGGGAGGCGAAGACGCCCAGCAGCGAGGCCGACGTCATGATCCCGAAGCCGCCGATCTGGGCCAGGGCGAGGATGACGACGAGCCCGAACGTCGACCAGTGCGCCCGCGTGTCGACGACGACGTGCCCGGTCACGCACAGGGCGCTGACGGCGGTGAACAGGGCCTCGACGAGGCTGGCCGAGCCGGGGCCGCGGCGGGCGACGGGCAGCCAGAGCAGCGCGGTGCCGAGGGCGACCGCGAGGGCGAAGCCGAGGGCGACGACCTGGGCCGGGTGCCGCAGCACGCGCTGGCGACGACGGGCCGCGGGGGCGTCCACCACCTGCTGCCTCCGCCGTGCCTGGTGCCAGCGCGGGTCCGTCCGCGCACGACGCGGGCGCGCCGACGGCATCAGGCTAACGGTGCCCCGGCGGCCCGGGTGCGTCCGCGCGGAGGGGGATCAGTCCGGTTCGGGGACCTCGAGCAGTTCCAGGAGGTCCTGGCGGCCGAAGAAGCGCGCGGCCTCCAACGCGTCGGGGGAGCCGAGGTGGGGGTCGGCGTCGGCGGCCACCAGGGCGGCCACGACCTCCACCTCGCCCTTGAAGACCGCGCCGGCCAGCGGGGTCTGGCCGCGGCCGTTGGCGCGGTCGGGGTCGGCGCCCCGTTCGAGCAGGGACAGGACCGTCCGCGGGTGCCCGTGGTAGGCGGCCAGCATGAGCAGGGTGTTGCCCTCGCTGTCGGTGGAGTTCACCGGCACGCCCAGGTCCAGGTACCCGCACAGCTCGCGCACCCGGCCGTGGCGGGCGTGCTCGAAGACGCGGTGGGCCAGTTCCAGCGCCCGTTCCTCGCCCTCGTCGGCCGGGCCGGCCGGGACGGCACCCACGGCGGTGTCGGCGCCCGTCGACCCGGTGGAGTGGTCCTCCCGCTTCACGGTCACGGCGTCAGGGTAGGTCCGGGGGCGCGCCGCGTGCACGCTCGTCGCGTGTCCACCGTCAGGGACGCTCCAAGACTGAACTGACAGTCACCATAGCGCCACTCAGCGCAGCCAAGTAGGCGCGCGACACCTCGTACACCGCGTGCCCGGCGTCCGTGATGACGAACGGGTCGTCCTCCTCGTAGGCCAGGACCGCGCGCAGGGCCCCACCCGCCGCCCCGCGCCGGTCCACGAGCGCGGCGCGCACCGACTGCGCCACCCCCGTCGTGTCGACCAGCTCGTCCTCACCCATCCCCAGGACCGTCGCGACCCCGGACAGCAGACCCACGACGTAGGCCAGGTCGGCGTCGCGCGGGGCCAGGCGCGCGCACGCCGCGGCCCGCGCCAGGACCAGCGTCAGCGACTCCGTGTCCACGCTCGTCACCCCGCCCAGGAGCATGAGCACGACCCACGAGCACAACTGCTGCCGGCCCAGCAGCACGATCGCCTGCCGCAGCGACGTCACCCCGGTCTTCGTGCCCGCGGCCGCCGACGACACCGTCTTGAGCACCCGCAGGCTGAGGGCGGGGTCGGAGGCCACGAGCTGCTCGATCTCGTGCAGCGGGGCGTCCTGACCGGTCAGGGCCCGCACCAGCCGCAGGCAGACCAGCTGCGAAGGGGTCAGGCTGACGGCCTCCAGCGTCACGGGCCGCTGCAGCCCGTACCCCTGGAACAGGTCCGCCCCCGCCGCCAGGCACCGGTCGAACAGCTCGTCGTCCTCGATGCGCTCCACGACCACCAGCGCCGTCGGGTTGTGCGCCCGGGCCAGGGCCAGGACGCGGTCGAAGTCGTCGCGGGCCGCCTCGACGTCGATCTTGACGTAGTCGGCCAGGGCCACGGCCGGCAGCCGCGACTCCTCACCGATGAAGTCGTCGACGGCGATGCGGTACCCCTGCGCGCGCAGCCGCCGCAGCCCCGCCAGGACCTCCTCGTCGACGTCGACGTTCTCCAGCAGCTCCAGGACGACCTGCTCGGGTGAGCAGGGGACCGGCAGCGCGCCGGTGAAGAAGCCGCGCGTGAGGTTGATGAACAGCGGGCGCTCACCCGCGATCTGCCCGACCCCGAAGTCGCCGAACGTGGCGCTGATGACCTGCGACGTCGCGTGGTCCTGCTCCGCCCCCTCGGCGAGCTCGGCGCTGGCCCGGCCGTGGTTGCGGAACAGCAGCTCGAAGGCCACGAGACGGCGCTCGCGGTCGTAGATGCCCTGCCGGCCGACGCGGACGGGGGAGACGGAGACCGCCGCGTCGACGGGCAGGGGGTGTTCCGGGGTGCGTCCGTCCACTGCCTCCCCCTCCCCGTCCGTCGTCGCCGCGAGCTCCACACCCGTCTCAACGGCGCCGCTGCGCCGCGACTGAAGCGTTGTACTCCCTCGCTGCGCCGAACGGGTAGACCCCGTCCTCAGACGGTCGTGCGGTGGAAGCCCTGGGCCGACCGGCTCGGCGTCGGCCCGCGCTGGCCCTGGTACCGCGACCCCGCCGCGCCGCTGCCGTAGGGCTGCTCGGCGGGGGAGGACAACCGGAAGAAGCAGAGCTGCCCGATCTTCATGCCCGGCCACAACGTGATGGGCAGGGTGGCGACGTTCGACAGCTCCAGCGTCACGTGGCCGGAGAAGCCGGCGTCGATGAAGCCCGCCGTGGAGTGCGTCAGCAGGCCCAGCCGGCCCAGGCTGCTCTTGCCCTCCAGACGTGCGGAGATGTCGTCGGGCAGGGTGACGACCTCGTACGTGGAGCCCAGGACGAACTCACCGGGGTGCAGGATGAACGCCTCGTCGGCGGGGGTCTCGACCAGCCGGGTGAGGTCGGGCTGCTCCTGCGCCGGGTCGATGACCGAGTACCGGTGGTTGTCGAACAGCCGGAAGAAGCGGTCCAGGCGCACGTCGACGCTGCTCGGCTGGACCATCGACGGCTCGGACGGGGCCAGGGCGATGCGCCCGGAGTCCAGCTGGGCGCGGATGTCGCGGTCGGAGAGCAGCACGGGCGTCACGGTACCGCCGGTGCGAGCACCGGCCCGCGTCCGTTACAGTAGTCACCGTCCTGCTCCGGCAGGGCACGCGGGCGTAGTTCAATGGTAGAACCTCAGCTTCCCAAGCTGATGGTGCGAGTTCGATTCTCGTCGCCCGCTCCAGCACAAAGGCCCAGGCCCACCGGACCTGGGCCTTCGTCGTTCCTCAGCGCCTCAGCGCGTGCCCTCCGGCCCCTGGTCGGCGGGCACGGCGTTCGCGGCGTCCTCCGCGCTGATCTCGACCCCGGCGATGGGGTTGCCCTGGCCGGTCCCGTCGGCCACGTCGTCCTCCTGACCCAGCGGGTCCTGCGGGTCGCGGGCCGGGCTCGGCACGGGGCCGGAGTCCGAGGCGCGGGCGTTCTCCCGGCTGCCGGACTCCTGGACGGTGCGGACCTCGGCGTTGTCGCGCGGGTCCACGTGGGGTGTCGTCTCCTCGCTCACCCGCCCACTGTGCTGGCCCGGGGCCGTCCGCGCGCGCCGGAGGTGGTGCAGGCACCACCTCCGCTCCTCCAGCCCACGGGATCGACCGGGCCCGGTGGTCCCGGGAGGCTCGGGTCGACGCAGAACACCGGACCCAGGAGGACGACGTGACGACCACGACCACCGCGACCACCGCGGACTCCACGACCACTGCCCGCCCCCGTCGCACCCGCTCGCTGGCCGCCGCCCTCGCCGGCGCGGCGGTGCTCTCCCTGGGGCTGACGTCGGCCGCGACCGCGTCCCCGCAGGCCCCGGAGGGCCCGCAGGCCCCGCCGCGCTCGGCGCTCGTGCAGCAGCGGCTGGACGACCTCGTCGACGGCAACGGGTTCCCCGGCGCGCTGGCGGCCGTCCGCGGCGCCGACGGCCGGGTGACGAACTACACCTCCGGGGTGCAGGACCTCGCGACCGGCGACCCGATCCACGCCGACGGCCGGGTCCGCATCGCCTCCAACACCAAGACGTTCACCGCCGTCGTCGTCCTGCAGCTCGTGGGCGAGGGGGCGGTGGCCCTCGACGAACCCGTGGAGACCTACCTGCCCGGGGTCGTGCGCGGGCCGGGCGGGGACGGGCGGGCCGTCACCGTCCGCCAACTCCTGCAGCAGACCAGCGGCCTGCCCGACTACGACACCGTCGTGGCGGACGTCTCGAAGGGGGACACCGCGCTGCTCGACATCCGGCACACCTACTTCGAGCCGTCCCGGTTGCTGCAGGCCGCCCTCGGCGCCCCCGCGGAGTTCGCCCCCGGGACGCGGTGGCAGTACAGCAACACCAACTACCTGCTGGCCGGGATGCTCGTGCAGCGCGTCACCGGCCGCCCGATCGGGGAGCAGATCACCCGGCGCGTCATCGACCGGCTCGGGCTGGAGGACACCTACTGGCCCGGGGTGGGGGAGCAGGAGATCCGCGGTGAGCACCCCCGGGGTTACCTCGCCGCGGGTGAGGACGCGCCGTGGACCGACGTCACCGAGACCGACCCCTCGCTGGGCTGGGCCGCGGGGCAGCTCGTGTCCACCCCCTCGGACCTGGCCCGGTTCCAGGCCGCCGTCCTCGGCGCGGACGGCGCCGCGGGTTCGGACCTCCTGGCCCCGGCGCAGCGGGAGGAACTGCTGAAGACCGTCCCCGCCGACGAGTTCGAACCCGAGCCGGGCTGGAGCTACGGGCTGGGTCTGGCGCACCGCACCCTGAGCTGCGGGGTCGAGGCGTGGGGTCACGGGGGTGACATCCAGGGCTACGAGACGCGCAACCTCGTCACCTCCGAGGGCCGGTCCGTCGTCGTCGCGGTGAGCGCGTTGCCCCGCACGCTGGAGGACCTGTCGGACGTCAACGCGGCGGTCGAGGCCGCCGTCTGCGACGGGCGGTCCTGAGGTCCCGGCGGGTGTCGGTGCCGGAAACGGCGTCTAGGGTGAGGGCACCCCCGACGGGGCCGTCGGGGGAACGACGGGAGGAAACGTGCGCGTCCTGTTCATCGGTGGCACCGGAACCATCAGCTCCGCCTGTGCCGACCTCGCGGTCCGGCGCGGGATCGACCTGACCGTCCTCAACCGCGGCTCCGGTCGTCGCCCGCTGCCGGAAGGGGTGAAGACCCTGACGGCCGACGGCCGCGACCCCGCCGCCGTGCGGGACGCGGTGGGGGACGAGACCTTCGACGTCGTCGTCGACTTCGTCGCCTTCACCCCCGAGCACGTCACCGCGGACGTGGAGCAGTTCCGCGGCTGCACGGGGCAGTTCGTGTTCATCTCCAGCGCCAGCGCCTACGCCAAACCGGTGGAACGCCTGCCCATCACCGAGTCCACGCCGCTGCGCAACCCGTTCTGGCGGTACTCGCGCGACAAGATCGCCTGCGAGGACCTGCTGGTCCGGGAACGGCGGGAGAACGGGTTCCCGGCGGTGATCGTGCGACCCAGCCACACCTACGACCGCACGATGGTCCCCCTCGACGACGGCTGGACGGCGATCGACCGGATGCGGCGCGGTGAACCCGTCGTCGTGCACGGGGACGGGACCTCCACGTGGGTGCTCACCCACCACACCGACTTCGCGCGGGGTTTCGTCCCGCTGCTGGGCGAACCCGCCGTGACGGGGGAGGCCGTGCACATCACCTCCGACGAGGTGCTGACGTGGGACGGCATCGCCCGGCGGCTGGCGAGCGCGGCCGGGGTGAGCGACCCCCGGATCGTGCACGTCCCCAGCGACGTGATCGCCCGCGAGGCCCCCGACCGCGGGCCGGGGCTGCTCGGGGACAAGGCCCACTCGGTGGTCTTCGACAACACCACGCTCAAGCGGTTCGTCCCCGGTTTCGCGGCCACGACGAGTTTCGCGCAGGGGGCGCGGGAGATCGTGGCCCACTACGACGCCCACCCGGACCTGCAGGTCGTCGACCCCGACGTCGACGCCCGGCAGGACCGGCTGGTAGAGCGGTTCGGCTGAGGATCAGCCCTTGAACGCGTCCTTGATGTGCTCACCGCGCTGCTTGAGGTCGGCCGAGGCCTGGTCCTTCTGACCCTCGGCGCGCAGCTCGTCGTCGCCCTTGGCCCCGCCGGTGGCCTCCTTGGCGCGGCCCGCGACGTCCTGGGCGGCGTTCTTGATCTTGTCCGTGGCGCTCATGGCGATCCTCCCGTTCGACCGGCGTTTCCGGTGCGGTCCCATCGCAGCACCGCTGCGGGGGGACCGCACCCGGAGACGACGCCTCAGGAGTACTTCTCGACCGCCCCGTCCTCGCCCGGGCCCAGCCCGGGCGGCAGTTCACCGAAGCTGTTGCGGTACCAGACCGCGGCCTGCCGCTCGACGAGCAGCCGCGTGATGCCGATGACGGCGCCGGAGGCCAGCGCCCACAGGACCGCCTCCTTCCACGCCACGTCGGGGTCCTCCGGGTTGTCCGGCGGCGGCGACTTCGTCACCGAGACCCAGACCTTCTTCGTGAGGCGCCTCGCGACCGCGGTCGCGAGGAGGCCGGCCCCGGGGCCGGCGAACTTCCAGACGATCGAGCTCATGCCCGGAACCCTGCCCTACAGCAGACCCAGGAGCCAGCCCAGGACCGGTGTCAGCGCGGCGGCGCTGCCGGCCAGGACCGCCAGCACGACCACCAGCGTCATGAGCTTCACCGCCCGCGACGGCCCACCGTCCGGTCCCCGCATCATCCGCAGCACCGGGCCATCCTCCCCTCCCGTCCCGCCGACCCGCCGGGGTACCCTCGCTGCACAACGACAGGGGAGCGCCGTGGGGCGCTGAGAGTGCGGGTTTCCGCAGACCCTCGAACCTGATCCGGTTCAGACCGGCGTAGGGAGTCGGGACGTCCTCGACGCGTGGCCACCGTGGTCGCGCGTCCCCCTCCTGGGACCAGGAGGAACCTCGATGAGCACCACGCTCAGCCGTTCGCGCGCCGCCCACCGCTGGCGCACCGTCGACCTGCTCACCGCCGCCGTCCTCGGCGTCGCCTTCGGCGTCGTGTTCTGGGGCTGGGGCATCCTCTACACGGCCCTGAGCCCGCTGTTCGCCGCGGTCCCGTTCGTGCAGAGCATCCTGTCCGGGGTGTGGCTGCTGCCCGCCGTCGTCGCCGCGCTCGTCGTCCGCCGGCCCGGGGCCGCCCTGCTCGCGGAGATGACGGCCGCCTCGGTCGAAGCGCTCATGGGCAGCCACTGGTCCACCGGCGTCCTGGTCTCCGGGGCCATCCAGGGGATCGGGGTCGAACTCGCCGTGGCGCTGTTCGCCTGGCGGCGCCGGGGCCCCGGGGTCGCCGTGCTCGGCGGGGTCCTGGCGGCCGTCCTGGAGGGGGTGTACGAGCTGTTCGCCTACTACGCCGGGGCCTGGGCGCTCGGCTTCCAGGTCCTGTACGTGGCGTGCTTCGCCGTCTCCGGGGCCCTCGTGGCGGGTCTGGGCGGCTGGGCCCTCGTCCGGGCGCTCGCCCGCACCGGCGCGCTCTCGGCGTTCCCCGCCGGGCGCGAGCAGCGCGGCTGAGCGGCGCCGTGCCCCACCTCGCCCTGCGCGGGCTGACCGTCACCACCGCGGGCGGGCGCACCCTGGTCCGCGACGTCGACCTCGACGTCGCGGCCGGTGAGCGGGTCCTGCTCGCCGGCCCCAGCGGCGCGGGCAAGTCGACCGTGCTGCGGGCCCTGGCCGGGCTGCTGGAGGAGGACGTGGAGGCCGAGGGGGACGTCCGCCTCGACGGCCGGCCCGCGGTGCCGGGCGAGGTCGGGCTCCTGGTGCAGGACCCGCTGGACGCCCTGGTGGCCCCCACGGCGGGCCGGGACACGGCCTTCGGCCCGGAGAACGCCGGCCTGGACCGGCCGCGCACCTGGCGGCAGGTGGCCCGCGCGCACGCCGCCGCGCGGTACACCGCCGGCCGCGACCGGGAGGTGCGCACGCTGTCGGGGGGTGAGCGGCAGCGGCTCGCCCTCGCCGGGACGCTGGCCGCCGACCCGGCCGTCCTGCTGCTGGACGAACCCACCTCCATGCTCGACGCCGCCACGGCCGCCGTCGTGCGCTCGGCCGTCCTGGACGCGGCCGGGGACGCGCGCGGCCTGCTCGTCGTCGACCACGACGTCGCCGGCTGGGCCCCGCACGTCGACCGCGTCGTCGTCCTCGGCGCCCACGGCGGGGTCGTGCACGACGCCCCGGTGCGCCAGTCCCGCCCCGCCCCGGCCGGGACCGGCGACCTGTGGTGGCCGGGGGTCCCGGCCCCGGCACCGCTGGAGGTCCCCGCCGGCCTGCTGACCCCCGCACTGGCCCCCGCACCGACCCCGGGCACCGGGGACGGGGAGGTGCTGCGCGGGCGGGGACTGGGGCTCGTCCGCACCCGCCGCGGCCTGCGGCCCCGCCCCCCGGCCACCGTCCTGGCCGGGGTGGACCTCACCCTCACGGCCGGTGCGCTCACCCCCGTCACCGGCGGCAGCGGAGCGGGCAAGTCCAGCCTGCTGTCCCTGCTGGCCGGGCTCGCCGCCCCCACCTCCGGCACGCTGCTGGCCGCACCGGCGCTCGCGGGCCGCCGGGGGCGGCGCGCCCCGCACACCTGGACCTCCCGGGAGCTGGCCGCCCGGGTGGGCTGGGTGCCGCAGTTCCCCGAGCACACCTTCGTCGCGGCGACCGTGCGGGCCGAGGTCGCCGTCACGGCCTCGGTCCTGGGCCGCGACCCCGGCCGCGGGGAGGAGCTGCTGGAGGTGCTGGGCCTGGCCGCGCACGCCGACGCGAACCCCTTCCGGCTCTCGGGCGGGGAGCAGCGCCGGCTGGCCCTGGCCGGTGCCCTGGCCGCCGGGCCCGCCCTCGTCGTGGCCGACGAGCCGACCGTGGGGCAGGACCGCTCGACGTGGGCCGTGGTCGCCGGGCTGCTGGCCGCGGCCGCCCGCGACGGGGCCGCCGTCGCCGTCGGCACCCACGACGCCCGGCTGCTCGACGCGCTGCGGCACCACGGCACCACCCCGGTCCACCTCAGCGGTGGCGTCCGGGCGCAGGTGGCGGCGTGAGGCCCCGGGGAGCGGCCCCGGGGGCCGGTGACGTCCACACCTCTGTGCACAGCACTGTGGACGAACCTGTGGGAACCGCCGCGCGGGCTGTGGACGACGGGCTGGACGACGGGCTGGACGACGGGCTGGGCGCGGGGGTGGGCGCGGGGGTGGACGCGGGGGTCCCGCCCACCGCCGCGCAACGGCGCAGCGCCGGCCGCGGTCCCCTCGTGCGGCACTGCGGACCGCTGCCCCTGCTCGCGGTGGCCCTGCTCTGCGCCCTCGGGGCCTTCGCCGTCCAGAGCTGGTGGCAGGCCGCCGGAGCCCTCGCCGTGCAGGGGCTCTGCCTGCCCCTGGTCGTCGGTGACGTGCGCGCGGCGCTGCGGCGGCTGCTGCCGCTGGCGCTGGCGGCGCTGTCGGTGGGGTGGTCGGTCGTCCTGGCCGGGGACGACCCCGACCCCCTGTGGGCGGCGCTCACCGCCGCCCTGCGCCTGCTCGTCCTCGTCCTGCCCGGCGCCCTCCTGCTCGGCTGGCTGGACCCCACCGAGGCGGGCGACCACCTCGCCCAGCGCCTGCGCGTGCCGGGCCGGGTCGTCGTCGCGGTCGTCGTCGCCCTCGGGCGCCTCGACGCGCTGGCCGACTCCTGGGACCAGGTCGCCGCGGCCCGGCGCGTCCGCGGCCTCGGTCCCGGCCGCGGCCCGGCCGGCCGGGTCCGCTGGGCCGCCTCGACGTCGTTCGGGCTGCTCGTCGACGCCGTCCGCGGCGCCGGGCGCGTCTCGCTGGCGATGGACGCGCGCGGGTTCGCCGGGGACGGGGCCGACCGGCGCACCTGGGCGCTGCCCGCGCCGTGGCGCCGGGCCGACACCGTCCTCCTGCTCGGCGGGACCGCGGTCGCGGCGCTGCCCGCGCTGCTGCGGGTGGGGGGTGCGTTCCTCACGTCCACGACCTGACGGCTGACCTACCGGCCGGCCCCGGCGACCGGCAGGCTCCCCGCAGGGCCCGTGCCGTGCGGGTGCCGCTCGGGGGAGGGCGTCGTGGCGGGCAGGAGGACACCGGTGCCGGAGCGCGCCTCCGGCGCGCCCGCGCCGGTCGTGGTGCCGGGGGACCGGCAGGGGCCTCCTCCCGCGGTGGCGGCGCTCGGCGTCCACGTGCGGTCCGGGCCCTCCCGGCCGCCGGACGGCCCACCCACCACGGACGCCACCACCGGTACAGCACCGGCCGTCCTGCTCGACGGCGTCGACCTCGACGTCCACCGCGGCGAGGTCCTCGCCGTCGTGGGACGGCGCGGGGCGGGCACCTCCACGCTGCTGTCCGTCCTGTCCGGGCGCACCCGCCCGAGCGCCGGCACCGTCCGCGTCCTGGGGCGCGACCCGGGGACCGGCACCGACGACGCCCTGGCCACGCTGCCCTCCCAGGCGGCCCTGTTCGACCACCTCACCGTCGAGGAGACCCTGTCGCTGTGGGCCGGTCTGCGCAGCCGCCCCGGCCCGGGCACCGACGACCTCCTCGACCTCGCGGGACTGGCGGACGCCGCCCGCGTGCTCGTGCGCGGTCTGGACCACGGCCGGCGGCAACGGCTCCAGCTCGCGGTGACCTTCGCCGGCGCGGCACCGGTCGTCGTGTGCGACGAACCCGTCGGCGGATCCGCCCCGGGCACCGCCCCCGCGCTCGCCGCCCTGCTGCGCCGCCACCGCGCCGACGGCGGGACGGCCGTCGTGGCCGGCGGGCGCCCGGAGGTCCTGCAGACCGCGGACGGGACGCGGCTGATCGAGGCCTGCGACCGCGTCGCCGTGCTGCGCCGGGGCCGGCTCGTCGCCCACGCCGCCCCGGCGCAGCTCGTCGAGCGCTCCGCCGCCCACGGTGGCCTCACCGCCCTGCTCCGCGACGCCGGCGAGGCCAGCTCGCTGGCCGCGGCCCTGCCCGGGGCCACCTTCCAGCGGGTGGGGGACCTGACCCGCGTCGACGTCCCGGACGTCGCCCCGCAGCGGTGGCGGACGCTCGCGGCCGGGCTGGGCACCCTGCGGGAGGTGCACCACCACCACGCCACCCTCGCCGACGCGGTCCGGCGGGTCACGGCCGACCGGCGTCGCCCGTGACGCTGCGCGCGGACACGCCCCGCCCCGCCCCGGCCCCGCGGCGCCGGCCCCGCCGGCTGTCCCCGGCCGGGGCGGCGCTGCGCGAATCCCTGCGGGACAGGCACCTGCTGGCCCAGGCGGTGCTCACCCCGCTGCTGGTGCTCGCGGTCGCACTGGTCCTGGCCCGGGCCGCCGCCGGCGCGGACGCCCACGTCGTGCAGGTCGCCGGGGGCCCGGGGACCGCCGACGTCGCCCGCGCCCTGGCCGCCGCCGGCGAGGAGGTCCGCGGGCCCGGCCCGGCGACCGGCCCGGCGACCGTCCTGGGCGCCCCCGGCCCCGGCCTGGACGCCACCGTCACCGTCCCGGCCACCGGCCCGGTCCTCGTGCGCGTCGCCCCGGCCGCGGCGTGGACGGCCGGGGACCTGCGGGAGACGGTCCAGGCCGCCCTGCCCGGCCGCACCGTCCGCGTCCTCGGTCCCGACGGCCGGCCCGCCCACGGGGTCACCGGCCAGCTGCTGCCCGCGGTGCTCGTCCTCACCGCCCTCGTCCTCGCGCTGCCGGGCACCGCCGGCCGCGTCCGGTCCTGGCGACGTCACGGGACGCTGGCCCTGGTGACGGGCACCACCACCGCCCGCGGGGTGCGGGCGGTGCGGCTCGCCGGGGCGCTGCTGCCCTCCCGGCTGCTCCTGGCCGTGCCCGCCGTCGTGGTCGTGGCCGGGACCGGTCCGCCGCGACCGGTCCCGCTCGTCCTGCTCGTCCTGCTCGCCGCGGCCGGGACGGCCGCCGGCACGGCCGCCGGCGCGCTCCTCGGCGGGCTGCTGCGCACCGGCCGCGAGACCGGCCCGCTCCTGTGGGTCCTCACCGTCCTGCTCGCCCTGTTCGGCGGGGTCCTGCTCCCGGCCTCCGTCCTGCCCCCGGCCGCCGGCACCGTCCTGCGGTTCGCGCCCACGGCCTGGTTCGCCGACGGCGTCCGGGACGCCCTGGCGGGCGGGGCCCCGGCCCCGGCGCTGCTGGCGGCCGGTGGGCTGGGGCTCGTCGCCGTCGCGGCCTGGGCGGCGCTCGCGGTCCTGTGCGCCCGCACCGACCGGCCCCGGTGACGCTCCGGCCCCGGTGACGCTCCGGCCCCGGTGACGCTCCGGCCGCGGTGACGTCCCGCCGTGGACGACCGTGAGGAACGCACCCGGGAACGGTGAGGCGCGCACTGCCGCCCGGGGGGTGCCGGCGGACAGGCTCAGCCCGTCAGTGCCGCTCAGCCAGTTCCCAGGAGGTTCCCCGTGACCGTGACCACCGAACGCGCCGGTACCGCCACCGGCCTGGACGCCGAACTCGACCGCCTCCTCGGCGCGGCCCCACCCGCGCCCGCGCCCGGGCGGACGACACCGACCCTGCCGGCCGGCCCGCTGTGCCTGTGCTGGCCCGACGAGACCCCCGCGTGAACCGGTCGTGACGAACGGCCCTCGCGGACTCGCACCGCGAGGGCCGTGGCGTCTGCTGCGCGATCCCGGCGGGGGTTTCCTCCTCGACGACGACGAGGACCGGGTCCGCATCGGTGAGCGTCAGGCCCACGCGCTGGCCCTGCTGCGCCGCCGCGGTGCCGTGGCGACCGACGACCTCCTGAGCGACCTCGGCGTCGAACCGCAGGAGGTTCCCGCGCTCGCGGGAGAACTCGCCGACCTCGTCCGTTCCGATGTCCTCGTCCGCACCCCCGGTCCCCTCCGGCCGACCGTCGCCGTGGAGGGGGTGGGCCGCTCGGCAACCGCGGAACTGCGCGCCGTCCTCAACGCCGCCGGGAACCCCGCCGTCGACGCCGGGGCAGCGGACCTCGTCGTCCTCACCTGCGACGACCACGCCGACCCGCGGTTGCCCGACCTGCTCACCGGACGGGCCCGCCGGTCGGCGGTGCTGCTGGTGCGCTGGGGGGCCGGGCGGTGCTGGATCGGCCCGCTGATCGGCGCCGGCGGGGGGCACCGGTCCGCCGGGACGTGCCCGGCGTGCCTGGTGGAGGCGTTGCGCGCCAACGCCGAACCCGACCTCGCCGGGGCCGCCCACCCCGTCGGCGCGGGAGTTCCCGGGGTGCACGGCGCGGCCGTCGGGGCCGTCGCCGCCGCGGTCGAGGGGGTGCTCGAGGAGCTGGCCCGACCCCCGGGTGAGGGGGCGTGCGCGGGCGGGCCGTCGTCGCCGCAGCGGTGGCGGGCGGGGATCCGCGAACTGCGCCTGCGCACCTGCGAGGTCGTCGTGCACCCCGTCCCGCCGTGCCCCGGACCGGCCCCGGGGAGCGGACCCGCCGAGCCCGCCGGTTCCGAGCCCGCCGGTTCCGAGCCCGCCGGTTCCGAGCCCACCGGTTCCGACCTCGCCGGGCGCCTCGCCGGTGTCGTGTCCGGGCTGACGGGTTTCCTGGACCACCCCCGCGTGCGCCGCGCCGCCTCCGGCCGGTTCCTCGCGACGACCACCCACCCGGTGCGGCCCTCGTCCGGGGGTGCCGGTGCGCGCCGCCGGGCCACCGCGTCCGGGGCGGGCCGCACGGCCGAGGAGGCGCTCACGGCCTGCCTGGGTGAGGCCGTCGAACGGTTCAGCACGGTGTGGCGCCCCGACCCCGACGCGGTGGTCACCACGACGACCACGTTGCGGGCCGCGGGATCTCGCGTGGTGCTGCCGGCGGCCGGTCCCCGGCCGTGGCGGGAGGACGCGGTCACCGAGTTCCGCAGCGTGCGCCCGGTGGCCGGCGGGGCGTGGCCGGACACGTGGGTCCCCGCCGCCGCCGTGACGTTCGGGCACCCGGACCGGTGGGCGGTCGCGACCGCCCGGCCGGACTCGACCGGCTGCGCCGCGGGCGGCGACGTCCCCGACGCCGTCCGGCGGGGCCTGGCCGAACTCGTCGAACGCGACGCCGTCGCCGACTGGTGGTGGGGGCGGGAACCGCGGACCGGTGCCGCCCACCCCGATCCCGACGGGATCCGCGCGGCGCTGGCCGCCCACGGCCGGCGCGGGTGGTTCCTGGACCTCACGCACCGGGCGGGCATCCCCGTCGCCGCCGCCGTCGGCGTGCTGCCGGACGGCACGGGCACGACGTTGGGGTTCGGGACCGCGGCGACCCTCACCGGGGCGGTCGTGCGCGCGGGGGAGGAACTGCTGCAGGTCCTCGCGTGCCTGGAGTTCGGGGACGAGTTCGGCCTGGACGGTGCGGGGACCGCCGCGTGGCGGGCCGAGCACGTCGAGGACCACCCCCACCTTCTCCCGCACGGGGACGTCCGCGACGACCCGACCCCGGTGGTGCCGGCGCCCGACGTCCGCACCGACTGGTGCTCCCGGCTGGCCGCCGCCGGGTGCGAGGTGGGTTTCGTCGAGCTGACGCACCCGCGCGCGGCGGTCCCCGTCGTCCGGGTCGTGAGCCCCCAGTTGCGCTCGTGGCGACGGCCGGTGGGCCCCGCCGCGCCCGGGGGTGCGAACCCCTGGGACCTGCCCGTCTGAGCGGTCGGGAACGCCTCGGCGCGGGCGCGTCGCGGGATACGGTGTGCGGCGTGCCTGCCCCGTCCCCCGCCCGGTTCCGCCGGCGTCGGGCCCGTCGGGTTCCACCGGCCGGGGGGGCCGTCACCCGCAGGTTGCAGGCCCTGGCCGTCGCGCTGTTCCTGCTGTGCGCCCTGGGGTTGTCCGTCTCGGTCGTCGGTGACGTGCGCTCGGGTCAGCTCCCCTGGGTCCCCCCGGGTTCCTCCTCCACCCTCGTGCTGGCCCTGGCGACCGTCGCGGTGAGCGCCGTGACCGCCGGTGGGGTCACGGTGGTGGTGTTGCGCCGCACGCTGTCGGGCGAGGGCGTGCGGTCGCGGGGGACGGCGCTGCTGGCGCTGGCCGCCGTCGCCTACGTGCCGGCCCTGCTGCTGGGGCCGGGGTGGCTCGCCTGGTCGGCCGTGACCGCCTGCTTCGTCCTGGAACTCCTCCCGGCCCGGCCGGCGCTCGTCCTCACCTCGGCGGGTCTGGTCCTGCAGGTGGTGCTGACCCGGGCCGCGGGCGAGGCGTGGGGGACGTCGGTGTTCGCGGGCGTCAGCTACGTCGCGACGTCGGTGCTGCTGTTCCTGGTCCTGCGCTGCGTCACCACCTACCGGGAACTGGAACGGGCGCGGGCCGAACTGGCCCACGCCGAGGTGCTCGCCGAGCGGGTGCGGGTGTCCCGGGACCTGCACGACCTGCTGGGGCGCAACCTGGCGGCGATCTCCCTGAAGGTGGAACTGGCCCGCCGCCACCAGCGCGGCGGACGCGGGGAGGCGCTGGCGGGGGAACTCGACGACGTGCTGGGCCTGAGCCACGCCGCCGCCGCGGACCTGCGCGCGCTCGTGGCCGGGTACCGGGTGCTGACGCTGCGGACCGAACTGGCCGCCGCCGCGCGGTTGCTCACCGACGCCGGGGTGCGCTGCGAGGTGGACGCCGCGCCGCCGCAGGACCGGGAGGTCGAGCTCGGGGCGGCCGACGACGTCGTGGCGTGGGTGCTGCGGGAGGCGGCGACCAACGTGGTCAAGCACGCCGCGGCGACGTGGTGCACGGTGTCGGTGGGGGTGGAACCCGGGAGCGTGGAACTGGTGGTGGAGAACGACGGTGCGGCCGGGACCTCCGACGGTGGCGGGACCGGGCTGGTGGGGGCGGGGGAACGGGTCCGCGCCCTGGGGGGTTCGCTGGAGGTCACCGCGTGGCGGGACACGTTCCGGTTGGTGTGCCGGGTCCCGGTGGCCGCGGTTGCCGGGCCGGTGGAGGAGGGGAGGCCGCTGTGATCCGGTTGCTCGTCGCGGAGGACATGCACATCGTCCGCTCCGCGCTCGTCGCGCTGCTCGACGGTGAGGACGACCTGGAGGTCGTCGCGTCCGTCGCCCGCGGGGACCAGGTGCTCGACGCGCTCGCCACGACGACGGTCGACGTCGCCGTCCTGGACCTGGAGATGCCCGGTGGAGACGGGGTGTCCGTGGCCACCCGCATCCGCCGGGAGGTTCCCGGGACGAGGGTCGTCATCCTCACCGCGCTGGGCCGCCCCGCCGCCGTGCGCGCGGCCCTGGCCGCCGGGGTCGACGGGTTCGTGCTGAAGAACGCACCGGTCGACGACCTCGTCGACGGCATCCGCCGGGTGGCCGCCGGGGGTCGTGTCCTGCACCCGGAACTGGCCGCCGCGGCCGTCCAGCGCGGGGATTCCCCGCTGACCCCGCGCGAGTCCGAGGTGCTGGCGCTCGTGGCCGAGGGGTGCACGGTGCGCGAGACGGCGCAGCGGTTGTCGCTGTCGGAGGGGACGGTGCGCAACTACCTGTCGGTGATCGTCGACAAGCTGCACGCGCGCAGCCGGACGGACGCGGTGAACATCGCGCAGGGGAACGGCTGGATCTGAACCTGCGGGCAGCGGGTGGGAGTCCGTGCGTCGCCAGGACGGGCCCGTCCTGCGCCGACCTCCGGGCCTCGGTGGTCGTCGAGGGTGGAGGTGACGAGGGGTAGTTCGCGGGCCCGCGCGGTGGCCGCGGTCATCAGGTCCACCCGCCGCGACGACGGGAAGGGGGCGACGACGCCCGCGGCGACGTCGTGGTGTCGCTGACGGTCTGCGCGCCGGCGAGGACCGGCGGCCGTGGTGGCGGCCCCCACCAGCTCAAACGACGTGAGCGGGGAGGTGGACGCGCCGTCGACCACGAGACCGTCGATGAGCACGGTCGCCTCGACCGGGACGGCCGGGGGAGTGGTCACGTTCCGGGGTGTTCGCGGACGCGGTCGCAGGGATCGCCCGGCTCGTCGTCGAAGGCTCGTCGTCGAAGGCTCGTCGTCGAAGGCTCGTCGGATGTCACGTCTCCGGACGACGTCCGTCCCGTTCCGCGCGCGAGCTCTCCAGGACTCGGTCCTGTGGACCGTCGGGGAACCGGTCTGCAGGACCGGTCGCGGGAACCGCCCCTCCGGGCTGCCGCCGCCGTGCTCGCCCCCGGTCTGAGGAGGACCCGTCCACCGTGCCCGTGGCCGCCGGCGAGCCGAGGGGCTCAGACCGGCTCGGACCGGCTCGGACCGGCTCGGACCGGCTCGGACCGGCTCGGACCGGCTCGGACCGGCTCGGACCGGCTCGGACCGGCAGGGAGCACCCGTCCGGGTGGACGGACCGGAGGTCGACGTGCGCCGGTCCCGCACCGGACCCATCGTCGAGGGGCGGCGCCGGGAACAACCGCCCGCCCCCAGGGGTTGAGCCCATCAGACTCAAGTTCACGGAGTCTCCGCTTGACAGATCCGGAGCGGTCCGCGAACTTGAGTGCAGAAGGCTCAACAGTCACATCTTGCTCGGGAGGGCATCCACCATGGCACGTGCGGTCGGCATCGACCTCGGGACCACCAACTCCGTCGTCTCCGTCCTCGAGGGCGGCGAGCCGACGGTCATCGCCAACGCCGAGGGTGGGCGCACCACGCCCTCCGTCGTCGCCTTCGCCAAGAACGGTGAGGTGCTGGTCGGCGAGATCGCCAAGCGCCAGGCCGTCACCAACGTCGACCGCACGATCCGTTCGGTCAAGCGCCACGTCGGCACCGACTGGACCGTCGAGATCGACGACAAGAAGTACACCCCGCAGGAGATCAGCGCCCGCATCCTGCAGAAGCTCAAGCGCGACGCCGAGAGCTACCTCGGTGAGACCGTGACCGACGCCGTCATCACCGTCCCGGCGTACTTCTCCGACGCCCAGCGCCAGGCCACCAAGGAGGCCGGCGAGATCGCGGGGATGAACGTCCTGCGCATCATCAACGAGCCGACCGCGGCCGCCCTCGCCTACGGGCTGGAGAAGGGCAAGGAGGACGAGCTCATCCTCGTCTTCGACCTCGGCGGCGGGACCTTCGACGTGTCCCTGCTCGAGGTCGGCAAGGACGAGGACGGGTTCTCCACCATCCAGGTCCGCGCGACCTCCGGTGACAACCACCTCGGTGGTGACGACTGGGACCAGCGCGTCGTCGACCACCTGCTGAAGAAGGTCCAGGGTTCCTACGGGATCGACCTGTCCAAGGACAAGATCGCGATGCAGCGCCTGCGCGAGTCCGCCGAGCAGGCCAAGAAGGAACTCTCGACGGCCACCAGCACCGGCATCTCGCTGCAGTACCTGTCGATGACGGAGAACGGCCCCGTCCACCTGGACGAGCAGCTCACCCGCGCCCAGTTCGAGCAGATGACGCAGGACCTGCTGGACCGCACCAAGAAGCCGTTCCACGACGTCATCCGCGACGCCGACGTCAAGCTCGCCGACATCCACCACGTCGTGCTCGTGGGTGGGTCCACCCGCATGCCGGCCGTGACGAACGTCGTCAAGGAGCTGACCGGCGGCAAGGAGCCCAACAAGGGCGTGAACCCGGACGAGGTCGTCGCCATCGGCGCGGCCCTGCAGGCCGGTGTCCTCAAGGGTGAGCGCAAGGACGTCCTGCTCATCGACGTCACCCCGCTGTCCCTGGGCATCGAGACCAAGGGCGGGATCATGACCAAGCTCATCGAGCGCAACACGGCCATCCCGACCAAGCGCTCGGAGGTCTTCACGACCGCCGACGACAACCAGCCCTCGGTGCTCATCCAGGTGTTCCAGGGCGAGCGCGAACTGGCCCGGGACAACAAGCCGCTGGGCACGTTCGAGCTGACCGGCATCGCCCCCGCCCCGCGCGGCGTGCCGCAGGTCGAGGTCACGTTCGACATCGACGCCAACGGCATCGTGCACGTGAACGCGAAGGACCGCGGCACGGGCAAGGAGCAGTCGATGACCATCTCCGGCGGCAGCGCGCTGTCGAAGGAGGACATCGACCGGATGGTCAAGGACGCCGAGCAGCACGCGAACGAGGACAAGCAGCGTCGCGAGGAGGCCGAGGCCCGCAACCAGGCCGAGGCGCTCGTCTACCAGACCGAGAAGTTCATCGCCGACAACTCCGACAAGCTGCCCGACGACGGCAAGGCCAAGGTCGAGTCCGCCGTCGCGGAGCTGAAGACGGCCCTGAACGGCACCGACGCGGCCGAGATCAAGGCCAAGTCCGACACCGTGGCGCAGGCCTCGCAGGAACTGGGTGCGGCGATGTACGCGGCGCAGCAGTCCGAGGGTGCTCCCGCCGGTGACGCGGGCGACCAGGCCGGCCCCGACTTCAGCAAGAGCTCGTCCTCCGACGAGGACGTGGTGGACGCCGAGGTCGTCGACGACGAGAAGGACAAGTGATGGCGGAGGAGTTCTCCGAACCCACCGTGGTCCGCGACAACCGCCGCATCGACCCCCAGACGGGGGAGGTGCGCGAGCAGGCACCGGCCGAGGCCGCCGAGCCCGCGGCCCCCGCGGCTCCGACCGCGGGGGGCCCGGACGACGGCGCCGCCGACGCCGAGCTCGAGGCCGCCCAGCAGCTCGCGGCCTCGCGCCTGGAGGAGCTGCAGCGGCTGAACGCGGAGTACGTGAACTACAAGAAGCGGGTCGACCGGGACCGCGACGTCGCCAAGAACGCGGCGGTCGCGGGGGTGGCCGAGGCGCTGCTGCCGGTCCTGGACGACGTCCACCTCTCGCGCGAGCACGGTGACCTCACCGGCCCGTTCGTCGCGATCGCGGACAAGCTCGAGGCCACGCTCTCGCGGTTCGGCCTGGAGCGGTACGGCCAGGACGGCGAGCCGTTCGACCCGGCGGTGCACGAGGCGCTCATGCACAGCCACTCCGAGGAGTACGAGGTGGCGACGTGCACGAAGGTCCTGCAGCCGGGGTACAAGCTCGGCGAGCGGATCCTGCGCCCGGCCCGCGTCGCGGTGGCCGACCCGCAGGGATGACCTGCGGACGAACTGACGAGATCGAGGGAGGGGGACGCCGGTGAGCATGCAGGACTGGGCCGAGAAGGACTTCTACGCGATCCTCGGCGTCTCCCACGACGCCGACGCGGCCGAGGTCAAGAAGGCGTACCGCAGGAAGGCCCGCACGCTGCACCCGGACGCCAACCCGGGTGACGCCGCGGCCGAGCAGCGGTTCAAGGAGGTCGGTGAGGCCTACGCGGTCCTGTCCGACCCCGAGCAGCGTCAGCAGTACGACGGCATCCGCGCCATGGTCGGCGGGGGCGCCCGGTTCTCCTCCGGGGGAGGCGGCGGCCCGGCCGGCGGCGCGGGGTTCGACGATCTGCTCGGCGGGCTGTTCGGCCAGGGCCGCGGTGGGGCACCCGGGGGGACCCGCTTCGGCACCCCCGGGGGTGCCGCCGGCGGTGGTGGGTTCGAGGACCTGCTCGGCGGGTTGTTCGGCCAGGGTGGTGCCGCGCCCGGGGGTTTCCCCGGAGGTTTCGGTGGTGCCGGTCCCCAGACCCCGCCCCGCGGTCAGGACCTCGACGCCTCGGCGCGCGTCACGTTCCGCGACGCCCTGGAGGGCAAGACGGTCTCCCTGCGGGTCCCGGACCCGCGGGGCGGCCCGGCCCGGACCGTCAACGCGCGGCTGCCGCAGGGCGTGCGCGACGGCCAGAAGGTCCGGCTGCGCGGCAAGGGGCTGGCCGGTCCCGGCGGGACCGGTGACCTGCTCGTCACCGTGCACGTCGAACCGCACCCGGTGTTCCGCCGGGACGGGGACGACCTGCGCATGACGCTGCCGGTCTCCTTCGACGAGGCCGTGCTCGGCGCGACCGTCGAGGTACCGACCCTGGACGGGACGACCGTCCGGGTGAAGGTCCCCGCCGGGACGCCGTCGGGGCGTTCCCTGCGGCTGAAGGGCCGGGGCGTCAAGCGGTCCCGCTCGAGCGACGAGCGGGGTGACCTGTTCGTCACCGTCGAGGTCGTCGTGCCCCAGCGGGTCGACGGCACCGTGCGCGAGGCCGTCGAGGCGTTCGCGAAGGCCACCGCCGGCGACGACCCGCGCGCCGGGCTCGCCGACCGCGCGCGGAGCTGAGGTTCCCGGGGCGGGGCGTCCCGGTCGAGACGAGGAGGGGAACGGTGTACCAGGACGACAGTCCGCTGTTCGTCATCTCGGTCGCGGCCGAGCTCGCGGGGATGCACCCGCAGACGCTGCGGCAGTACGACCGCCTCGGCCTCGTCTCCCCGAGCCGGGCCCGCGGGCGGGGCCGCCGGTACTCCGCGCGGGACATCGCCCAGCTGCGGGAGGTGCAGCGCCTGTCCCAGGAGGACGGCGTGAACCTCGCCGGGATCAAGCGGATCCTCGACCTGGAGAACCAGGTCCTGGCCCTCGGGCAGCGGGTGGAGGACCTCGAGACCGAGATCGCGCTGGTCCGCCAGCAGGCCCGGCGGATCTTCGCCGCCGGGATGGCCGGCGACATCGTCGCCACCCCGATGGGGCGGCGGCCGGAGTCGCAGCGCTCGACCGCGCTCGTCGTCTGGCGGCCCGACCGCAGCCGCTGACACGTCCGGGAACCCCGTCCACCGCACGGTGGGCGGGGTTCTCTGCTTCCCCAGCCCGCTGAGAGCGTCCCGCACGTCCTGAGAGGTTGTCCTCAAAGGGGGTGATGTGTGCACGGTAGGACCATGAGCGTCCCCACCAGGACTCCCTACCCCTCCGACCTCACCGACGCCGAGTGGGACATCGCCCAAGCCCACCTACCCCACGACA
>NZ_JBGFTU010000009.1:0-175104 GCF_041276425.1 Kineococcus halophytocola
TGGGGTAGGTGGGCTTGGGCGATGTCCCACTCGGCGTCGGTGAGGTCGGAGGGGTAGGGAGTCCTGGTGGGGACGCTCATGGTCCTACCGTGCACACATCACCCCCTTTGAGGACAACCTCTGAGAGCCACGACGACGGCTTCGACCGCCGACTCTTCGCGCAGCAGCTGCATCTGGTGGTGACCCTCACGCCTCGGCGCGTGGAGCAGTACGGCGTCGGCGAGGTCGAGCTGGCACGCGTCCAGGACCGCCTCGGCGGGTGGGCCCGCGCGCTGCTCAGCTGACGCGCCGCCTGTCCGACAGCGGAACCCGCTCACCCCAGCGGGGTCACCGTCAGCACCAGCGCCACATCCGCGACGGCGGGGTAGCCGCGGTCGTGCAGCACCCGACCGCGAAGCGTCGGCTCGCTCAGCACCACCGCGTCCTCGTAGAAACCCCCGAACAGCACGGTCAGGTGCACCGGTCGCCGGTGCACGACGGCGTGGGCGAGCTGGCGGACGTCGCCCTCGGGCAGGATTTCGGCCCGCTTGCGCAGCGAGCGGACGAGTTTCTCCACGGCGGGGTCGGGGGCCGGCGGGACACCGGCGCGCAACCGCAGGGCGTGCGCGACCGGGTCGCGGTCCACGGCGTCGACGTTCCCGGCGTCCGTCGGCACGTGCGGGGAGACGCCCTGCCCGCCGGGGCCGTCCAGGTCGTCGAGGTGGGGTCGGGCCCGCGTCACCGTGTGGCCGAGAGGTTGTCCCGTGAGGGTTTCCTCCCGCGGCAGGTACCCCGCCGCGCGCACGCCCGCGAGCACGTCGGCCGGCTTGGCCGCCGAGGCCAGCACGGTGGGGGCCAGCGCGACCAGGGCGAACCGGCGCAACCCGGAGTGGGTGCGGAGTTCGGCCAGCAGGGCTTCCTCGCCGACCAGGACGGTGCCCGCGGGGCGGATCCCGACCTTGCCGTAGCGGCGGCCGACGTCGCGGGCGAGGTACTCCAGCGTCTGCGGCAGCGGTTTGTCGCTGAGTTCACGCAGGCCGTCCAGGAGGCCTTCGACGGTGTGCCCGGCATCGAGGGCGGCCCGGAAAGTCGCGTCGGTGAACCGCCAGGAGTTCGCCGCGCCGCGGGTCTCGCGCGCGGCGACGGTGTCCAGCACGTCGACGACGTGGGCGGCGGGGTCGCCGGCGACCAGGACGGTCAGGTCGGAGCCGAAGGTGGCACGGGCGTTCACGGCGGGCAGGAGCAGGTCGGCGTCGCGGACCAGGGCGTCCCGGTCGTCCCCGACCAGGGCGTGGCCGACGCTGCTGAGGGTGCCCACGGCCACCGCGCCGACGAGTTCGGCCTCGGCCAGCACGTCGACGACGTCGTCGGCGTCGTGGGGTTCCAGCGCCCGCGGCCGGGTCCAGGCGAGGTGGGCGACGAGGTCCCCGGCGGAGGTGACGCCGCGGTCGGCGGGCAGCCGGCCCAGGTGGCGCAGCAGTTCCCGGCGAATTTCCGCCGCCCGCGGCGCGGTCGTCGCCCCGCCGATCGCGGTGGGTTTGTCGTCCACGTCGCGGTCGCGCACGACGAGGGTCGGCCAGTCCCACCAGGTGCGCAGGAGGTCGGCGTAGCGTTCGGCCGGTGGGTGGCGCCGCCACTGCGGAGCGCGGTCGGAGGCGGTGATGGAGGTCTCCCCGGCCCGGGCCAGCAGGCCCAGCTGGTTGGCGGCGGTCAGGGCGAACCGGACGAGCCGTGGGTCGGTGGCCAGGGTCTTGGCGGTCCGGCCGATCTCGCGGGCCCCGATGGACCCGTCCTTGCGGGTGGGCACGGGAGCGCGGCCGAGGAGTTCGACGACGGCCGAGACGGCGGTGAGGGTCTCGACGGCTGCGCCGGCCGCGGCGCGGTGGGCGGTCTCGGGGGCGACCGGGACGGTGGACAGGTCCGGGCCGCGGACGGGGAACGGCACGCGCACCGAGCCCTCCAGCAATCCGAGGGCCACCTCCCGGGGCAGGACGCGGGCGCCGTGGGTCAGGTCCCAGGCGAGCCCGTGCTCCAGCGCCCAGGCCACGGCGTCGGCCATCGGCCTCCGGTTCGGCCGGAACTGCTCGCGGGGTTGCAGGATGGCCTCGGCCAGTTCCCGCAACGCGGTACCGATCCGCGCGTCGGCGCGGGCGGCCAGCCGCTGGACCAGGTCGGGGTCGTTCAGGACGTTCCGCACCCGGTGGACGGCACCGGCGGGGCTGGTGGGCAGCCCCCAGGCGCGCAGCCGCCGCGCCAGGTCCGGCGCGTCCGTGCGTTCCAGGAGGTCGTCCAGGGGGACGCCGCCCAGCAGCGGGACCAGCACGCGCTGCACCCCCGTGGTCGTCCGCAGCCCGTCGGGGTGCGCCGGAGTGGGGGCGGGCACCACGAGACCCGCCCGCAGCAGGTCCTTAACCCGGGCCCGCACCGCGCCCGCGGGGTCGCCCACGGGACCGTCGGGGGTCAGCAGCGAGACCAGCCGGCTGAGCCGGGCGCCACGACCGAGGAACGACACGGCGTCCAGGACGACCGAGGTGGGGGCGTCGAGCCGGTCGACGGCCTCGGCCACGTAGCCGGGGGCGGCCAGCCGCTGCGCGAGGTCGTCCAGGTCGGCCGGGACGGCCCCGCGCAGCAGTTCGGGCCTGTCGGTCAACAACCCGACCAGCGCGTCCTCGCTCAGCGAACGGAGGTGGTCGCGGACCAGGTCCTGCTCGTCCGGCTCGGTGGCGGCGACGTCGGGGAGGGGGTCGTGGGAGGACACGGCCTGAACCTACGCGGCGCGAACGCTCCACCGTGCGCCTCGGTCCCGCGACGACGCGGTCCGGCTCAGCGCAAGGGGTCGGCTCCGGGGCCGCGGTCCTCGCGCGCGGACCGGATGCCGTCGCGGACCCCCGCGGCCGCGTGTCGGGAGGCGCACGGGTCCGGACCCCGGCGACCGTCAGCTGCGGTACAGCCCCGCAGCGTAGCTGGGGCCGTAGTACCGCTCCAGCTCCTCCAGCGGCACCTCCGGCCGCTCCAGCGCCTGGGCCAGCCGGGGCCGGGAGGGGACGGCCTCCGGCGTCCACGTCGTCGGGTCCCACAGCGCCGAGCGCAGGAACGCCTTGGAGCAGTGGGAGAAGACCTGCTCGACCTCCACGACGACCGCCAGCAGCGGACGGTGCCCCGCCACGACCATGTCGTCGAGGAACGGGGCGTCGGTGACGAGGCGGGCGCGGCCGTTGATGCGCAGGCCGTCCCCGCGGCCGGGCAACAGGCTGAGCAGCCCGACGTGCGGGTTGCCCAGGACGTTGCGCAGCCCGTCGACGCGACGGTTGCCGGGCCGCTCGGGCAGGGCGAGGATCCGGTCGTCGAGGACCTGGACGAACCCGGGCGGGTCTCCGCGGGGGGAGACGTCGCACGTCCCGTCGGGGGCGGAGGTGGCCAGCAGGCAGAACGGGGAGGCCGCCAGCCAGGCCCGGTCCAGCTCGTGCAGGTGGTCGCGCTCCTTGGCCAGCGCCTGCGGCGCCGGCTCACCCACGAGCCGTCGCAGCTCCTGCTCGTCCGTGATCTCGCGCACACCGCGAGTGTCCTCCTGCGGTCCTCCTGCGCTGGGGACGGCGGTCGCCGGTGCCACCGGAGGATCCCCAGGCCGGGCCCGGCGGCGTGTCGTCCACACCCGCCCACCGCCGGCCCACGGGCGGACCGAGCACGGGCGCAGGGTCGGCGCATGGACCTCGACCCCACCCCGGCCCCGGCCCCGGCCCCGGCCCCGGCGGCACGCTCGCGCGAGACCCTCCAGCAGTGCTGGCACCGCCTGGCCGACGGCGGGCCGAGCTGGACGCTGGACGTGCTCGACGTCTTGGAGCCGTACGTGCTGGGGCGCCCCGACCACCCCGGCGACGTCGTCCGCTA
Source organism: Kineococcus halophytocola (assembly GCF_041276425.1). Lineage (NCBI taxonomy): Bacteria > Bacillati > Actinomycetota > Actinomycetes > Kineosporiales > Kineosporiaceae > Kineococcus > Kineococcus halophytocola. Next base: position 3,868 of record NZ_JBGFTU010000009.1, read on the forward strand.
CCGCGACCTGTCCTGGACCGCCGCGGCGGCGCTGCTGCAACGCGTGCCGCCCGGGCACCTGCGGGACAAGCAGAACTCCGCGCCCAGCCTCGGCGCGGTCCTGGTCGCGGCCGTCGGTCACCCCGCCGAGGTCGAGGTCCACGGCTACCTCGTCCCGCCGTGCCGGCCGGACGAGCGGATCGCCGCGGAGGGGATCGTCGTCTACGACCACCCCGAGCTCGAGGAGTTCCGCCTGGTCGACGACGACGCCCCGTGCGCGCAGACGGGGTGCGAGTGCCGGGCGTTCTGGTCGTCGGTGCAGGCCTCGTTCGGCCTGGCGGACGCGGGCGGCGGCCCGCAGGTCATCGCCCCGCGCACGTGCCGCCGGACGGGCCGGAGGGGCTGGTACCTGTGGTGGACCTGACGGTGCCTCCGGTGCCGGCTGTGCGGGTGCCCGGGCCGCGGGGCGTGAGGTCCGTCACGCCAGACCTCCGACACGCGGTCGTAGACGCCCCTGGGGCGGACGCACCCCCCGGAGCTTGCGACACTGGGCCTCGTGACCGCGTCGACGCCCGCCCCGACGACCCTCCCCGACTCCGACCCCGCTCCCGCCTCGGCCGCCCTCTTCGAGCGCGCGGCCGCGGTCATCCCCGGCGGGGTGAACTCGCCCGTGCGCGCCTTCCGCGCCGTCGGGGGCACCCCGCGGTTCGTGGCCTCGGCCCGCGGGCCGTGGCTGACCGACGTGGACGGCCGGGAGTACGTCGACCTGCTGTGCTCGTGGGGCCCGATGATCCTCGGGCACGCCCACCCCGACGTCCTGGCCGCCGTGCAGGCCGCCGTGCTCGACGGCTTCTCCTACGGCACCCCGACCGAGCGGGAGGTGCTGCTGGCCGAGGAGATCGTCGCCCGCGTCGAGCCGGTCGAGCAGGTGCGCCTGGTCAGCTCCGGCACCGAGGCGACGATGAGCGCCATCCGGCTGGCCCGCGGGTTCACCGGCCGCCCGGTCGTCGTGAAGTTCGCCGGGCACTACCACGGCCACGTCGACGCGCTGCTGGCCTCGGCGGGCTCCGGGCTGGCGACCTTCGCGCTGCCCGACACCCCGGGCGTGACGGGGCCGGCCGCGGCCGACACCCTCGTCATCCCCTACAACGACCCCGAGGCGCTCGAGGGGGTCTTCCGCGAGCACGGTGACCGCATCGCCTGCGTCATCACCGAGGCCGCCGCCGGCAACATGGGCGTGGTGCGGCCGGCGCCGGGCTTCACCGCCCTGCTGCGGCGGCTCACCCGCGAGCACGGCGCGCTCCTGGTCTCCGACGAGGTGATGACGGGCTTCCGCGTCAGCGCCGCCGGCTGGTACGGGTACGAGGGCCTGGGCCTGGAGCACGCCCCCGACCTGCTGACCTTCGGCAAGGTCATGGGCGGCGGGTTCCCGGCCGCGGCCTTCGGCGGCCGCGCCGACGTCATGGCCCACCTGGCCCCGGCCGGTCCCGTCTACCAGGCGGGCACGCTGTCGGGGAACCCGATCGCCACGGCCGCCGGGCTCGCCACGCTGCGGGGGGCGACCCCGGAGGTCTACGCCGCCGTCGAGGCGAACGCGGCCACGGTCCGCGACGCGGCCAGCGCCGCCCTGAGCGCCGCGGGCGTCCCGCACGTCGTCAACACCGCGGGCTCGATGTTCAGCGTCTTCTTCACCGGCCTGGACGCGGTGAGCAACTACGACGAGGCCCGCCGGCAGGACCTCGGCGCCTTCCGGGCCTTCTTCCACGCCATGCTCGACGCGGGGGTGCACCTGCCGCCCAGCGCCTTCGAGGCGTGGTTCCTGTCCGCCAGCCACGACGAGGACGCCATCGGCCGCGTCCTGGAGGCGCTGCCGGGAGCGGCGCGCGCCGCGGCGCAGGGGGGTGGGGCACTGTGACCCGCACGACGGTCCACCTCGTCCGCCACGGCGAGGTCTTCAACCCCGAGCGGGTCCTCTACGGCCGGCTGCCGGGGTACCGGCTGTCCGAGCGCGGGCAGCGGATGGCGACCCGGCTGGGGGAGTTCTTCGCCGACCACGACGTCGCCTCGGTCACCGCGTCCCCGCTGCAGCGGGCCCAGGAGACCGCGACCCCCGTGGCCCGCACCCACGACCTCGCCCTGGGCACCGACGCCCGCCTCATCGAGGCCGGCAACAGCTTCGAGGGCCACCGCGTCACCGACGGCGCCGGCTCCATCCGCGACCCGCGCGTGTGGCCGCGGCTGTGGAACCCGTTCCAGCCGAGCTGGGGCGAGCCCTACGAGCAGCAGATCGCCCGCATGACCGCCGTCGTCCGCGACGCCCGGGACGCCTTCCCGGGCCGGGAGTCGGTGCTCGTCAGCCACCAGCTGCCCGTCTGGGTGACCCGGCTGCGCGCCGAGGGCCGGCCCCTGGTCCACGACCCGCGGCGGCGCCAGTGCGCCCTGGCCTCGGTCACGTCGCTGGAGTTCTCCGGCCGCACCCTCGTCTCGGTCGCCTACACCGAACCCGCCGCCGACCTCCTGATCGGCGCCGACCCGGTCCCGGGGGCCTGATGGGGCCGTCTCGCCGGGCGTTCGGGGTCGCCGCGCTGTCGACGCTCGTCGTCGCGGGCTGCGGCAGGGGCGACGGGCTGCCCGAACCGCAGGGCAAGAACTACATCGACGGTGACGGCTCGATCGTGCAGTGGGGGCCGGACGAGCGCCGCGACCCGGTGGAGTTCACCGGCACCGCCGTGGACGGGTCCACGATCGAGCTGTCGCAGTACCGCGGCGAGGTCGTCGTGCTGAACGCCTGGTACGCCGGGTGCGCGCCGTGCCGTGCGGAAGCACGGGACCTCGAAGCCGTCTGGCAGGAGTACTCCGGCCGCGACGTGCAGTTCCTGGGGATCAACACCCGGGACACCGCCGCGATCGCCGACTCGTTCCAGCGGAGCTTCGGCATCACCTACCCCTCGATCCTCGACGCCGACTCCGGGACCGCGATGCTGGCGCTGCGGACCTACTCGGTGCAGGCCACCCCCACGACCCTCGTGCTGGACGCCGAGGGCAGGGTCGCCGCCCGCGCCTCCGGGATCGTCCGTCGCCTGGACCTGTCCGGGATGCTCGACGACGCCGGTGCCGCCCCGGCCCCGGAGGGCGCGCCCGCATGACCTCCGCGCTGAGCACGGCCTCGACGCTGCCGCAGTACGTCCAGAGCGGACCGCTGCTGCTCGCGGTGCCGCTGGCGGCGCTCGCCGGTCTCGTCTCGTTCCTGTCCCCGTGCGTGCTGCCGCTCGTCCCCGGGTTCCTCGCCTACGTGACGGGGTTGTCCGGCGGGGGGCTGGAGCAGCAGCGGCGCGGGCGGATGGTCCTCGGTGCCTCGCTGTTCGTGCTGGGGTTCTCGGCCGTCTTCGTCCTGGTGAGCTTCACCGCGGGGGCCGCCGGGGACCTGCTCCTGGAGCACCAGCGGGTGCTGCAACGGGTGCTGGGGGTCGTGGTCCTCGGCGGTGGTCTGCTGCTGCTGTTCTCGCCCGCCTGGGCCCAGCGCGAGGTCAAGGTGCGCTGGCGGCCCCGCGCCGGCCTCCTCGGAGCGCCCGTCCTGGGGGTCCTGTTCGGCCTGGGCTGGACCCCGTGCATCGGCCCGATCTTCGCGGCCATCTCCGCGATGGCGTTCACGACGGGCGACGGGTCCCGGGCCACGGCCCTGGGGCTGGTCTACTGCCTCGGCCTGGGGATCCCGTTCGTCCTCGTCGCCCTGGCCTACGGCCGCGGCATGAAGGTCATCGGTGTGCTGCGCCGGCACCGCGTCGCGCTCGACCGCTTCGGCGCCCTGCTGCTCGTCGCCATCGGTCTGCTGCTCGTGACCGGGCAGTTCCAGCCCCTCGTGAGCTGGCTGCAGGTCCACCTCGTGAACAACTTCGAACCGGTGATCTGATGGCCCGCACGGACGAGACCCACCTCGACGACCTCCGCGACGCCTACCGCGACGCGGGGCAGGAGGCCGGGCGCGCCCCGAAGCCGAAGCGCGAACTGGCCTCGGAGCTGAAGCCGCTGGAGTTCGCCCGCTACTGCTGGCGGCAGCTGACGAGCATGCGCACGGCGCTGTTCCTGCTCATGCTGCTCGCGGTCGCGGCCGTCCCCGGCTCGACCTTCCCGCAGGAGAACAACGACCCCTCCGGCGTGGCGACGTGGATGAGCGACCACCCCACCGCGGGGCCGTGGGTGGAACGGCTGCAGGGGTTCCACGTCTACTCCTCGGTCTGGTTCTCGGCGATCTACCTGCTGCTGTTCATCTCCCTCATCGGGTGCGTGCTGCCGCGGGTGGCGGTGCACTGGCGCTCGCTGCGCTCCCGGCCCCCGCGCACCCCGGCCCGGCTGGACCGGCTGCCCGAGCAGCGCGCGGCGACGCTCACGACGGCGCCGGAGGAGGTGCTCGACGCGGCCCGCTCGGTGCTGGCCCGGCGGCGCTTCCGCGTCGAGCGGCGCGAGGGGTCGGTCGCGGCCGAGAAGGGGCACCACCGCGAGACCGGGAACCTGCTGTTCCACCTCTCCCTGGTCGGTCTGCTCATCGCCATCGCCTCCAGCTCGCTGTTCTCCTACGCGGGGCAGCGGATCGTCACGACCGGCGGCACGATGGTCGGCACCCAGCTCGACAGCTTCTCCGGCGGCACCTGGAGCACCATCGACGACGTCCCGCCGTTCGCGCTGACGCTGGACTCGATGGACGTCGCCTTCGAGGCGCAGCAGACCTCCCAGATCGGGGAACCCCGCCGGTTCGCGGCCACGGTGACCCTGGCCGACGAGCCGGGCGCGGCGCCGCGGGAGGAGACGATCCGGGTCAACCACCCCGCCAAGGTGGGGCACACCCAGGTCTCCCTGTCCGGCAACGGGTACGCGCCGGTCCTCGTCGTGCGCGACGGGCAGGGGAACGTCGTCCAGGACGGCGCGACGCCCTTCCTCCCGCAGACGGGGAACTACGACTCCACCGGTGTCGTCAAGGTGCCCGACGCCGTCGGCGCCGACGGCCGCCCGGTGCAGCTGGGGATCCAGGGGGTGTTCCTGCCGACCGCGTCGACCAACGCGGCGGGGGAGCCGGTCTCGGCCTTCCCCGACGCCGCCAACCCCGTCCTCGTCGCGCGCGTGTGGACCGGTGACCTCGGCCTCGGCGACGGGGTGGCGCAGAACGTCTACACGCTGGACACCTCGGGCATGAGCGAGGTGCTGGGGCCGGACGGCCAGCCCTTCCCGCTGACGATGAGCCCCGGGCAGACCGTCGCGCTGCCGGACGGGCTGGGGACGGTGGAGTTCGCCGGCCTGGAACGCTTCGCCAGCTTCGACGTCCGCTACACCCCGGGTCAGACGGCGGCGCTCGTCTTCTCCCTGCTCGCCACGACCGGTCTGGTGCTCTCGCTGTTCCTGCCCCGCCGCCGCGTGTGGGTCACGGCGAGCGCCGGCGCCGCCGGGACCACCGTGCAGGTCGGCGGGCTCGCCCGCGGCAACGACGCGGGGCTGGCCGAGGAGGTCGAGGGCGTCCTGCGCCGGCTGCGCGAGGCCGTGGGTGAGCCGGACCCCGAGCCGGAGCCCGCGCCGGACCCCGGTGGTTCGCCAGCACCCCCCGCGGTGGGGGACCATGAGCAGTCAGTGCACGTGCCCGAGGAGAGACCGTGACCGTCGACGAGAACATCGCGAACGTCAGCAACGTCCTGCTCTACGGCGGGATGACCGCGTACCTGTTCTCCTTCATCGCCTACGCGGGCGACCTGGCCGAGGGCGCCAAGGAGATCAAGTCCCGCGAGGCGCGCCGCACCGCTGCCGCGAGCGCCGGGGGCGGCACGACGACGCTGGAACGCCCGGCCACCGCGCGCCGGCGCCGCGCCGCCGCCGTGGGGACGTCGCTGTTCGTCGTGGCGACCCTGCTGCACCTCGGCGCCGTCGTCACGCGCGGGCTGTCGGTGCACCGGGTGCCGTGGGGCAACATGTTCGAGTTCGCCCTCACCGGCTCGTGCGTGGTGGCCGTCGGCTACCTCGTCGCGGTCCTGCGGGCCCACCGGGCGGGCCTCGGCGGCGGGCGCGACGCCCGCTACCTCGGCACCTTCGTCGCCGGCCCCGTGCTGGCGACGCTGGGCATCGCGCTGCGCAGCTTCTACGTCGAGGCGGCCCAGCTCGTGCCCGCCCTGGACAGCTACTGGCTGATCATCCACGTCTTCGTCGCGATCCTCGCCACGGCGCTGTCGACGCTGGGGTTCTCCGCCACGGTGCTGCAGCTCGTGCAGCAGAAGCGCGACGCGACCCGCGCCGCCGGCGGGCGCCCGGGTGGGGTCTTCATGGACGCCCTGCCGGGGTCGGTGGAGCTGGAGCGCACCGCGTTCCGCCTCAACGCGGTGGCGTTCGTCATGTGGACGTTCACCCTCATCGCCGGTGCGGTGTGGGCGCAGGTGGCCTGGAACCGCTACTGGAACTGGGACTCCAAGGAGGTGTGGACGTTCGTCATCTGGGTCGTCTACGCCGCCTACCTGCACGCCCGCGCGACCCGCGGCTGGGACGGCAAGCGCGCCGCCTGGCTCTCGGTCCTCGGCTTCGCCTGCATGCTCTTCAATTACCTGGTCGTGAACATCTTCTTCCCCGGCCTGCACTCCTACGCGGGGGTCTGAACCATGGGTGTGACGCTGCGCTACACCATCCTGCGGCTCGGCATCTTCGTGCTGTGCCTCGTCGTGGCCCGCGAGGCCGGTGCCGTCGGCTGGCTCGCGATCCTCATCGCCGCCGTCGTGTCCGTGCTGCTCTCCCTGGTCCTGCTGCGCCGCCAGCGCGAGCAGATGGCCGTGGCGCTGCAGCAGCGCATCGACGGGCGCATCGAGGCCCGCCAGAACGGCACGGCGAAGAAGTCGCGCTTCGACCGCGGCCTGGACGAGGACAACGCCGCCGAGGACTGACGGCGGACCCCGGGGTTCGGGCGCGCCTCAGCGCAGCGGCACGCTCGGCAGCAGCTCGGGCCGCTCGCGGTCCAGCTCGCGCAGGTCGACGACCTCGGGCACGTCACCGCCGGACGTCTCGGCGGCGTCGAGGAGGACCTCCAGGACCCGCCGGACCAGGAAGGGTTCCTCGGCGTCGGTCGCGTGGATCCGCTCGAGCAGGTCGGCGTCGCTCGTCACGACGTGCTCGCTGCGCCGGCCGGCCGACGTCTCCAGCACCGCCCGGTAGCGGTGCTCCCCGTCCGCCCAGACGTCGATGTCGCCCTGCGTCTCAGCCACGGATCTCACCCATGGCCGAACTGTCCCGCGCCGCCGGTCACAGCGCCAGTCCGAGGGCGAGCAGCGCACCGGCCAGCAGTTCCAGCTGGCCGGTGTCCTTCAGGACCGCGATGAGGTCGCGGCCGCCGGCCCCGCCCAGGACGGCGCGCACCGGCCGCTGGGCCAGGACCCCGGCCAGGAGCACGAGGGCCGCGAAGGGGTGCCACGGCACCGTGGTCAGGGCCGCGACGAACGCGCCGACGACGAGGGCGGCGTACAGGGTGCGGGTGCGCTGCTCGCCCAGGCGCACGGCCAGGGTGCGCTTGCCCGCCAGGGCGTCGGTGGGCACGTCGCGCAGGTTGTTGGCCACGAGGATCGCGCAGGCCAGGAACCCGACGCAGAAGGCGCCGGCGACGGCGGTGCCGTCGATGCGGCCGGCCTGGACGTACGTGGTGCCCGTGACGGCGACGAGGCCGAAGAAGACGAAGACGAAGACCTCCCCGAGCCCGGCGTAGCCGTAGGGGCGCTTGCCGCCGGTGTAGTACCAGGCGGCGGCGACGCTGGCGGCCCCGACCAGCAGCAGCCACCACGCCCCGGACAGGGCCACCACGACCAGCCCGGCCAGGCCGGCGACGGCGAAGCAGGCGAAGGCCGCGTCCCGGACGTGGCGCGGCTCGGCCGCGCCGGAGCCCACGAGCCGGAACGGGCCGACGCGGTCGTCGTCGGTGCCGCGGATGCCGTCGGAATAGTCGTTGGCGTAGTTGACGCCGACCTGCAGGGCCAGCGCCACCACGAGGGCCAGGACCGCCGGGACCCACGCGACCCCGTCGACGGCGGCGGCGGCGCCGGTCCCGACGAGGACCGGCGTGATGGCCGCGGGCAGCGTGCGCGGGCGGGCCGCGGCGGCCCACTGCCGGGCGGTGGCGCGCCGGTGGGTCACCGGGCTGGAGGGCAGGGGGAGCGGCGCGGGGTCGGACACGAGCGTCCATCGTGCCAACCCCGCGCGGCGGCCCCGGCGACGGGGTGGGTGTCACAGGCCACGCAGGAACTCCTCGTCGTCGTCCGGGCCGCGCGGCGCCGGCCGCGACCCGTGGGGGCGGGGCGGCTGGTCGGTGGGGCGCCCGGCCACGACGTAGGCGATGCCCCCGACGAGGGGGACGAGCAGGACCAGCAGGACCCACGCCCACCGCGGCAGGTTCCGCAGCGTGCCCTCGGGGGCCTGGGCGATGCTCACCAGGCACCACACGGTGAGGGCCAGGACGAGCACGAGCGGCACCAGGCGGGTCATGCCCCATTTTCGCACCCGCGGCGCGCTCGCCCCAGCGGGGACGGTCAGCGGTCCCCGGCCGCCAGGGCCCGCAGCCGGGCCCGGTCCGGTTTGCCCGGGCCCCGCAGCGGCAGCTCGGGCAGGACCAGCACCTGCCGGGGCGCGGCCCAGCGGTCCAGGACGCCCGCGACCCGGTCGCGGACCTCGGCCAGCGTCGGGGCGGTCCCGGCCGGCACGACGCACGCCACGACGCGCTGGCCCCACTCGGCGTCGGGGACGCCGACGACGACGACCTCCCCGATCCCGGGCGTCCCGCTCAGCGCCTCCTCCACGAGCCCGGGGGCCAGCTTCAGCCCGCCGGTGGTGATGAGGTCGTCCACCCGCCCCAGGACCCGCACCCGCCCGCCCGCGACCTCGCCGGTGTCGTCGGTGCGGAACGTGCGCGGTCCCGGGCCCGCCGGGAAGGCGGGGTGCCCGGGCAGCCCGCGGTAGCCGCGCGCCACGACCGGCCCGGACAGCACCAGCCGGCCCTCGCGCACGTCCGCGTGGACGCCGTCGAGGGGCCGGCCGTCGTAGACGCAGCCCCCGCACGTCTCGCTGGAGCCGTAGGTGGTGACCACGCGCACCCCGGCCGCGCGGGCCCGGGCCAGCAGCGGGGCCGGTGTCGCGGCCGAGCCGACGAGGACGGCGGCGTAGCGGCGCAGGGCGGCCTCGGCCTCCTCGCCGGCGTCGAGCAGCCGGACGAGCTGGGTCGGCACCAGGGAGGTCAGCAGGTGCGTCCCCGTCGCGGCGGCCGTGGCCGCGACGAAGGCCGCGGGGGTGGAGGGACCGGCGGGCAGGACGACGGGTTCGGTCCCGGCCCGCACCGACCGCAGCAGCACCTGCAGACCGGCGACGTGGTGGGCGGGCAGGGCCAGCACCCACTGCCGGGTGCCCGCGCCGGGGGCCAGCCGGGCGTCGGTCGCGGCCGCGGAGGCGCGCAGGGCGCCGGCGGGCAGCAGCGCGCCCTTGGGGGTCCCGGTCGAGCCGGACGTGGCCACGACGACCGCGGTGGGGTCGGCCGGGTCGTCCTCGGCCGGGGCCAGCGCCCGCCCCGGGCCCAGCGCCGGGTCCGGGGCGGCGTCCGCGGCGTGGGGGAGCAGGGCGTGGTCGAGCTCGCCGGCCAGGGCCCGGGCGAGCGTGGGCAGCAGGTCCAGGACGGCCTCGCCGGCCGGGACGGCGAGCGGGAGCAGCGGTCGCACGCGCGCAGGGTACGGCCGGACCGTGCCGCACCGGTCACCGCCGTGCGTGGCGAGAGGTCGTCACCGGGTGGGACGTCGCAGGTCAGGGTGGGTGGCGGGCTGGTCCGATCGAGTGCAACCGGGTCGCGAACCCTGATCGAGCGTGACCGGATGGTGCCGGAGTGTCAGGATGAGCCTCGTTCGGGGCAGGAGGAGGTGTCGATGAGCGCAGGTGTGCGGGAACGCCGGCCGGTGGGCAGCGTGCTGTTCGACGGCGCGGTCACCCTCCTGGCCCTCGCCGCCGTCGTCACGGCCGTGACGTTCTTCCTCGGCGCCCGCGGCGGCCCGGCCTGGAGCGAACTGGCGTGGTGCCTCGTCCTGGGGCTGCCGCTCATGCAGCTGCTGACGCGGTTCCCCTACCAGATCAACACCAAGCACGCCGGCATCGAGGTGCAGTTCGACGTCGGCGTCCTGGTGTTCCTGCTCTGCTTCGCCCGGCCGACGAGCGCGGCCCTGGCCTGGTGCCTGTGCGTCGTGCCGACGAACCTGCTGCAGCGCAAGAGCTGGGTCAGCCGCGTCTACAACGCCAGCATCGGCGTGCTGTTCCTGCCCGTGGCCCTGCTCGTGCTCGCCGCCTTCGACGTGGCCGGACCGGTCGAGGGCACCGGCCCCGTCCACGCCATCGCCGTGCGGGCCACGCCGACCGAGCTCGTCGCGGTCCTGGTCGCCGTCCTGGCCGTGTTCGTCGTCGACGTCGCCGTCTCGGCCGTCTCGGTCGCCGTGCAGGAGCGCACGAGCCTGCGCCGGGAACTGCTGCACTCCGGCGCCTGGCTGGCCGGCGGCACCATCGTCGCCGTCGGGGGGCTGGGCTACCTCGGTGGGCTCGTGTACTTCCAGCTGCCGCACTGGGTGGCCCTGCTGCTGGTCATCCCCATGATCGTCACCATGGTCGCCACCCGGGCCATGCGCCAGACCCGCGACGTCGCCCGCCGCACCGAGGCCCTGTTCGAGGCCGCCACCGCCCTGCACACCCAGGGCCGGCGCGCGGACCTGGCGCGCGCCCTGCAGAAGCACGCCCGCATGGTCGCCGGGACCCCCGCCGCGATGGTCCGCTCCGTCGGGCCCGGCGAGGAGGAGATCGGCGTCCCCGTCGTCGCCGGCGACGGCGTCGTCCTGCACATCACCGCGCCCCGGCGCCGGGACCCCAACCAGCGCGCCGCGGACGAGAAGGCGCTGGAGGCGCTCGCCTCCGTCGGGGAGGCCGCGTTCTTCCGCGTCAGCGCCAGCGAGGAGATGCACGGCCTGGCCCGCCGCGACGTCGTGACCGGCCTGCCCAACCGCCTGCAGTTCTCCGAGCGGCTGGCCACCGAGCTCGACCGGGCCCGCGAGGCCGGCCGCCTGGACCGCCTCGTCGTGCTCTACCTCGACCTCGACGGGTTCAAGGGCGTCAACGACCGCTTCGGCCACGAGGCCGGCGACGAGCTCCTGCGGCTCGTGGGGTCGCGGCTGCGCGACACCCTGCGCGGGGGCAGCACCGTCGCCCGCCTCGGCGGCGACGAGTTCGCCGTCCTGCTGCCCGACTGCGTCGACGTCGAGGGTCTGTGCCGGCGCGTGCTCGTCGCCCTGCGGGTGGAGGTCCGGATGCGCGGGCACGTGCTGCGCGTCCAGGGGTCCATCGGGTTGTCCCGCGCCCGCCCCGGCGACGACGTCGGGACCCTGCTGCGCAACGCCGACACCGCCATGTACCGGGCCAAGGCGACGGGCAAGAACCGCTGGGTGGAGTTCCGCCCGGAACTGCTGGAGGAGGAGATCGCCCGCCTGCAGGTGATCGAGGACCTGCAGCAGGCCCCCGCCGAGGCGTTCGTCGTGCACTACCAGCCCATCGTGGACCTGCAGCACGCCGGCGCCGGGGCCGGGGTCACCGGCGCGCCCGTCGTGGGGCTGGAGGCCCTCGTCCGCTGGCGCCGCGACCGCGGTGGCGCCGTCGAACCCCTCGTCGGACCGGAGGAGTTCATCGGGCTCGCCGAACGCTCCGGCACGGTCGTCGGCATCGGGGACTCCGTGCTGCGCCAGGTCACCCGCGACGCCGAGCGCATCCAGGGGTCCGCCGGCCGCCGGCTCGACCTCATGGTGAACGTCTCACCGGTGCAGCTGCGCCACCCCGACTTCACCGTGCGCGTCGCGGCCGCCGTGCGTCAGGCCGGGGCCAGCGGCTGCCGGCTGCACCTGGAGATGACCGAGTCCGTCATGATCGACGACGACGTCGTGGACCGGCTGCGCGACCTCGCCGACACCGGTGCGCAGCTCACCATCGACGACTTCGGGACGGGGTTCTCCTCCCTGGGCTACCTGCGCCACCGGCCGTTCTCCTCGTTCAAGATCGACCGCAGCTTCGTGCGCGACATCGCCACCGAGCCGACGGCCCGCGCCCTCGTCGAGGGGATGGTGAAGATGGGTCAGGCCCTGGGCCTGACGATCGTCGCCGAGGGCGTCGAGCACGTCGAGCAGGCCGAGATCCTGCGCGAGATGGGGTGCCACCTCGCCCAGGGGCACCTGTACTGCCGGCCGGTGTCCGTCGAGGAGATCGAGGACGTGCTGTCCGCGCCGCTGGCGCCCAGGCTCACCGCCTGATCGTGGGCGGCGGGGGTGAGCGCCGTGCTCGCCCGCGGCGACGAGCCGGCCCGGGTTCCTCCCGCCGCCGTTCAGCGGGGGTGTACACACTTCATGCGAAGACAACGCACAGGAAACGCACACGAAACACGTGATCACGAAGGTGTTCCCGACCGGCCCACCCCCGGACCGGCCGAGGAGCTCGAGGAGAACCGTGCGCGTTTCCCGCAGGAACTTCCTCCGTGGCGTGGGTGCCACCGGAGGAGCCGGAGCCATGTTCGGGGCGATGGGAGCGCTGGGCCTGGCGCCCGCCGCCGTCGCCACCCCCGCCACCGCCTTCACCCCGCCCAACCCCTCCGACTTCACCCTCTCGGGCCGCTCGGCCCGCACCGTCCTCGTCCTCGGCGCCGGCATCGCCGGGCTGACGACGGCGTACGAGCTCGGCAAGGCCGGGTACCGGGTCACCCTCCTGGAGGGCCGTGGCCGCCCCGGCGGCCGGAACTGGACGGTCCGCGGCGGGGACACCGAGACCGACCTGAACGGCGAGACCCAGCGGGTCCGGTTCGCCGACGGGCAGTACATGAACGCCGGCCCCGGCCGCATCCCCCAGCACCACGTCACGATGGACTACTGCCGCGAGCTCGGCGTCCCGCTGGAACCCTTCGTCAACCAGAACGCCAACGCGCTCCTCTACTACACCGGCGACACCGCGGTCTCCAACCAGGCCGTCACCCACCGCGCGGCCAAGGCCGACGTGTACGGGTACGTCTCCGAACTGCTCGCCAAGGCCACCGACGCCGGGGCCCTCGACGGGGAACTGTCCGCCGACGACCGGGAATCGCTCATCGAGTTCCTGCGCGACTTCGGCGACCTCGGGAACTCCACCGGCGACGACGCCGCCGCCAACCTCTACCTCGGCGGCTCGGGCCGGCGCGGCTACGACGTCGCCCCCGGCGCCGGTCTGCAGTCCGGCACCGTCTCGCCCGCCCCCGCCCTCGGCGACGTCATCGCCAGCGGCATCGGCCGGGAGTTCTCCTTCGAGTTCGGCTGGGACCAGGCCGTCATGATGTTGCAGCCCGTCGGCGGGATGGACCGCATCGCCTACGCCCTCGAACGCGCCGTCGGCCCGGCGAAGATCCGCTACGGCGCGACGGTCACCGGGATCCGCACCACCCCCACCGGCGCCGACGTCGACTACACCGACGCCGCGGGCGTCCCGCACACCGCCACCGCCGACTTCGTCGTCAACACGATCCCCCCGCACCTCGCCGCCCGCATCCCGCACAACCTCGGCCCCGCCGTCACGACCGCGTTGCAGGCCCCCCGGCCGGGCGCGACCGGGAAGATCGGCCTGGAGTACTCCCGCCGCTGGTGGGAGGAGGACCGGCGCATCTACGGCGGCATCACCAACACCGACCTGGACCTGTCGCACATCTGGTACCCGTCGTCCGGTTTCCACGGGTCCTCCGGCGTCGTCGTCGGGTACTACAACTACGGCCAGGACGCCCTGGACTACGCCGCCCTGCCGCACTCGGCCCGCCGCAGCCGCGCCGTCGTCAACGGCGCGAAGATCCACGGCGACGTCTACGGCCGCGACATCACGTCCTCGTTCTCGGTGTCCTGGAGCGCGACGAGGTTCTCCGAGGGTGGCTGGGTCGGCTGGGCCGACCAGGAGGGCCCGGACTACCGGACGCTGCTCGCCCCCCAGGGCAACGTCTACTTCGCCGGCGACCACCTCTCGCACGCGATCGCCTGGCAGCACGGCGCGATGACCTCGGCCCGCGCCGCCGTCACCGCCCTGCACGAACGGGTCATGACCTCGTGACCACCCCGCCGTCCCCGACCGGAGAGAACTCCTGGAGGCCCGTCGTGAAGAAGCACCGCCGTCCCCTGGCGATCGCCGCCGGCGCCGCCCTGCTGCTGGGGGCCGGAGCCGGCGCCGGGGTCGCCGCCGAGCGGTTCTCGACCCCCGCACCCGGGACCGTCGCGGTGAACCTGCCCGTCGGCAGCACCAACCCGAGCATCGCCCGCGGCGTCGGGATCGGCGCCGGGACCGCGATCTACAAGTCGTCGGGCACCGGGCCCACGCTGATGAACCCCGACGCCCCCGCCGGGTCGGCCGAGGGGTACGTCGACTACGCCGCCTTCGGCGGGGAACTGCCCGAGGGCGTCACCCTCACCGAGGCGCAGGGCCTCAACGCGCTCGCCGCGATCGGGGAGAACCTGGCCTCGGTGGGCCTGGACTTCGACGACGTCATCACCATGCGGGTGTTCCTCGACAACGAGGCCGGGGCCGAGGTCGCCGACTTCGCGGGCTGGAACCGCGCCTACCGGCAGTACTTCGCCAACGTCGACCTGGAGACCCGCGAACCGGTGCTCGTCCCGATGGGCACCGGCGACCCCGCCGCCCCGCTGCGGGAGAACGCCGCCGTGCCCTCGCGCGCCGCCCTGGAGATCGCCACGCTGCCGGTGCCGGGCTGGCTCGTGGAGATCGAGGTGGACGCCGTCTACCCCGAGCAGCACCCCGTCGACTGAGACCCGACGGTCCGACGGCCCGACGTTCCCCGGGGTGGGTGACCACCCCGGGGAACCGGTCAGAAGTACCAGGGGAACGGCGACCAGTCCGGGTCCCGCTTGCCGAGGAACGCGTCCCGGCCCTCCACGGCCTCGTCGGTCATGTACGCCAGCCGCGTCGCCTCCCCGGCGAACACCTGCTGGCCGACCATCCCGTCGTCGACGGCGTTGAACGCGAACTTCAGCATCCGCTGCGCCGTGGGCGACTTGCCGTTGATCTCCGCCGCCCACCGCAACGCCGTCGCCTCCAGCTCGGCGTGCGGGACGACCTCGTTGACCATGCCCATCTCGTGCGCCTGCTGGGCCGTGTACGGGCGGCCCAGGAAGAAGATCTCGCGGGCGAACTTCTGCCCCACCTGCCGGGCCAGGTACGCCGACCCGTACCCGGCGTCGAACGAGCCCACGTCGGCGTCGGTCTGCTTGAACCGGGCGTGCTCGGCGCTGGCCAGCGTGAGGTCGGCCACGACGTGCAGGCTGTGCCCGCCCCCGGCGGCCCACCCCGGCACGACGGCGATGACGACCTTGGGCATGAACCGGATGAGCCGCTGCACCTCCAGGACGTGCAACCGGCCGCCCTCGGCCTTCGCGCGCGCCGCGTCGACGGTGTCCGACGTCTCACCGCCGGCGTACTGGTACCCCGACCGGCCCCGGATGCGCTGGTCCCCGCCGGAGCAGAACGCCCAGCCGCCGTCCTTCGGGCTCGGCCCGTTGCCGGTCAGCAGCACGCACCCCACGTCCGGGGTCCGGCGCGCGTGGTCCAGGGTCCGGGCCAGCTCGTCGACCGTGCCGGGCCGGAAGGCGTTGCGGACCTCCGGGCGGTCGAAGGCGATCCGGACCGTCCCGCGGGCCGGGCCGTCCACGACGCTGCGGTGGTAGGTGACGTCCTGCAGGTCCTCGAACCCGGCCACCTCCGCCCACGCCGTCGGGTCGAAGGTCTCGCTCACACCGGGAAGGGCCGACACACCCCGAGCCTAGGGCCCGGGCCCGGCGCGACCCCGCCCGGTCCGCGCGCGCCATGCTGGGCCCGTGCCCGCCACGATCCCCGGGGTCCCGCCCCTCGACCCGCCGCCCGTCGAGGACCTGCTCGCCCGCGCCCACGTCGTCCGGCTCCCGCTGCGCCGCCGCTTCCGCGGCATCCTCGAGCGCGAGGCCGTGCTGCTGGAGGGTCCGGCCGGCTGGGGGGAGTTCGCCCCCTTCCTGGAGTACGGGCCGGCCGAGGCGGGCCGCTGGCTGGAGGCCGGGATCGAGGCCGCCTGGCACGGCTGGCCCGCCCCGCGCCGCGACCGGGTCGAGGTCAACGCCACCGTCCCCGCCGTCGCGGCGCAGGACGTCCCGGCGGTGCTGGCGGCCTTCCCCGGCTGCCGCACCGCGAAGGTGAAGGTCGCCGAGGCGGGCGCCGACGCCGCCACCCGCCGCCGCGAGGACGTCGCCCGCGTCGCGGCCGTGCGGGAGGTGCTGGGCCCGGCGGGGCGGATCCGGGTGGACGCCAACGCGGGCTGGAGCGTGGAGGAGGCCGAGCGGGTCCTGGGCGACCTGGCCCCGCACGGCCTGGAGTACGCCGAGCAGCCCTGCGCGACGCTGGAGGAGATGGCCCTGCTGCGCCGCCGGCTCGCCGCCGCCGGCACGGTCGTGCCCCTCGCGGCCGACGAGAGCGTCCGCAAGGCCGAGGACCCCCTGCGGGTCGCGGGCCTGGAGGCCGCCGACGTCGTCGTGGTCAAGGTCGCGCCCCTGCGCGGGGTGCGGCCGGCGCTCGCGGTGGCGCGGGCGTGCGGGCTGCCCGTCGTCGTGTCCTCCGCGCTGGACACCAGCGTGGGCATCGCCGCCGGCACGGCGCTGGCCGCGGCCCTGCCCGAGCTGCCGTTCGCCTGCGGGCTGGGGACGGCGGCGCTGCTGGCGGCCGACGTCACCGGGGCGCCGCTGCTGCCCGCGGGCGGGAGCCTGCCCGTCGGAGCCGTCGCGGCCGATCCCGAACTGCTGCAGCGCTTCGCGGCACCGCCGGACCGGGTGGAGCACTGGCACGACCGGCTCCGCGCCGCGCACGCCACCCTGACCCCGGTGCGCTGAGGTGGACCGGTCCGCCCCCGGGAGCGCCGGCGTCGTCCGGGTCGTCGTCGTCGACGACGAGGCCCTCGTCCGGTCGGGGCTGACGATGATCCTGCACTCCGGCGCCGACGTGCGGGTCGTGGGTGCCTGTGCGGGGCACGAGGCCGTCGCCCTCATCGCCCGGGAACGGCCCGACGTCGTCCTGCTGGACGTGCGGATGCCGGTCGTGGACGGGCTGACGGTCCTGGCCGAGGTCCTGCGCGCCCCGTCCCCGCCGGCCGTGGCGATGCTCACGACCTTCGACACCGACCAGCAGGTCGCGCAGGCCCTGCGCGCCGGGGCCTGCGGGTTCCTGCTCAAGGACACCGACCCCGCCGGGCTGCTGCAGGCGGTGCGGACGCTGGCCGCGGGCGGGGTGGTGCTCTCCCCGCGCGCGGCCCGGACCCTGCTCACCGACCACCCCGAGGCCGTCGGCCCGCCGCCGGAGGTGGTGCGGCGGCTCGCCTCGCTGACCGCGCGCGAGCGCGACGTGCTCGGGCTGCTGGCGCAGGGGCTGTCCAACGCCGCCATCGGCGCCGAGCTTGCCCTGGGGGTGGGCACGGTCAAGGACCACGTCAGCTCCATCCTCGGCAAGCTCGCCGTCCGCAGCCGGATGCAGGCCGCCCTCCTGGCCCGGCAGGTGCCGCCCGCCGGCTGACCCCGGCCACCCGCTCGCGCAGCCCCCGCGTCGTCCCCCGCGTCGTCCCCCGCGTCGTCCCCCGGGGGGAGGCGCCCCCCGCCGTCGGAGGGGGGCCGGTCGTGGTGATCCCGTCCCCGGGACGGACGCGGTGCCGCCACCGCCCCGGGCACCCTCGACAGCGGGGGACGGGCCGGGGGGCCGGCGGGACGCAGGGGGGCGGGGTCGTGAGCACGGACGTGCGCGGCGAGGTGCGGACGGGGGGACGGGCGGCGGCCCGGGCGGGGGCCCGGGACGCCGCACCGGGCCGGTGGGGGGACCGGGCCCGGTCGGAAGCGGCCCGGGCGGTGACGTGGGTGTTCGTCCTGTCCGGGGTGCTGTCGCTGGCCATGGCCGTCCACGCCCCCCTGTCGGACGGGGCCCAGCGCGCCGTGCCGGTCGTGGTGGACCTGGTCTTCGCCACGAGCTGGCCCAGCCTGGGCTACGGGACGGTCCTGCTGCTGCTGGCCCGCTCGCTGCACCAGCGCAAGCGCGCCGCGTGGTGGACGGCCGTGGTCGTGACGGGCCTGAACGCCCTGTTCAACGCCCTGTGGAGCGCGGTGTACGAGGTGACGCTGCCCCTGGGGCTGCTGCTCGTGCAGCTGTCGGTGCTGGGTCTGCTGGCCCTGGCCCGGCCGCGGTTCCCGGTGCTGCCCTCGCGGCTGGGGGTGCGTCGGGCCGTGCGCACCGGCGGTGGTGCCGTCGCCGCGTGGCTGGCCGTCGGCACGGGGCTCGTCCTCGCCACCCAGGAGCACGCGGGCGCGCTGTTCGAGCGGGTCTGGTACGCCGCCGCCGGCACGCTGTTCTCGGTCGACAGCTTCGTGGTCTTCCCCGACGGGGTCCTCGTCCCGAGCTGGGTCGACGTCGTGCTCAACGCCGCCGGCACCGTGCTGGTGCTGCTCGTCACCTGGCTCCTGTTCCAGCCCGCCGCCGACCCGGCCGCGCTCGGCGCCGACGAGGACCGGTTGCGGCACCTGCTGGCCACCGAGGGCGAGGGGGACGCGCTGGGCTACTTCAGCCTGCGCCGGGACAAGACGGCCGTCTTCGCCCCCAACGGGCGGGCGGCCGTGGTGCACCGCGTCGTGGGCGGGGTGAGCGTGGCCAGCGGCGACCCCGTCGGCAACGAGACGTCCTGGCCCGCGGCGGTGCAGGCCTGGCGGGACCAGCTCGCGGCCCACGCCTGGACCCCGGCCGTCGTCGGCACCTCCGAGGCGGGCGCCGCGGTCTACCACCGCGCCGGGCTGCAGGTCCTGGAGGTGGGCGACGAGGCCGTGCTGGACGTGCCGGCGTTCAGCCTGGAGGGGCGGGCCGTCCGCTCGTTGCGCCAGGCCGTCAACCGCGCGCGCCGCGGCGGGACGCGGGTGCAGGTCCGCCGTCAGCGCGACGTCGCGGCCGGGGAGCTGGCCGAGCTCGCCGCGTGCGCGGCGGCGTGGCGCGAGGGGCGGGAACGGGGGTTCTCGATGGCCCTGGGGCGGCTGGGGGACGCGGCCGACCCCGACCTGCTGGTGGCGACGGCGCGGGGGGCCGGGGGGGAGCTGCTCGCGGTGCTGACGTTCGTCCCGTGGGGTGAGCACGGGGTGTCGCTGGACCTCATGCGCCGCCGGCCCGAGGCGCCGAACGGCACCGTCGAACTGGTCGTCACCGACGTCGTGGCCTTCGCTCGCGAGCGCGCCCTGGAGCGCATCTCGCTGAACTTCGCGGTGTTCCGGTCGGTGTTCGACCGGGGGTCGCGGCTGGGGGCGGGTCCGGTCCTGCGCCTGTGGTACCGGGTGCTCGTCGTGTTCTCGCGGGCCTGGCAGCTGGAGCAGCTGTACCGCAGCAACGCCAAGTACCAGCCGTGCTGGGTGCCGCGCTTCGTCTGCTTCGAGCGCACGGCCGACCTGCCGCGGATCGGGCTGGCCGTCGCGCGGGTCGAGCAGTTCCTGCCGGGACGTCCGCACCGGTCCTGACCCTCGCCCATCTGTCCCACCTGTACTAGTGTTGGTGTGACAGATGGGGGGTGGGTCGGTGAGTGCACCGCTGCTCGAGCTGGACCCGACGTCGCCGGTCCCGATCTACCAGCAGATCCGCGACCGCGTCGTGGAGGCCGTCGCCGCCGGCGCCCTGCCGGCCGGGGCCCCGCTGCCGTCGGTGCGGTCGCTGGCGGCCGGGTTCGGCATCAACACGGCCACCGTCGCCAAGGCCTACGACCGCCTGCGCGCCGAGGGCCTGCTGCGCACCACGAGCAAGTCCGGGTCCGTCGTGGCCCGCGGGCCGGGGGACCCGCCGTCCCCGCCGCACGTCCTGGACGACTGGCGGGCCCGTCTGCGGACCCTGCTCGCCGAGGGCCACGCCCACGGCGTGCCCGACGTCGTCGCCGTCTGCCGCGAGGTCTTGGGCGACCTCGCACCCCCCACCCGCGAGGAGGCGTCGTGAACCACGCCAGCACCACCGCCGCGATCGGCGTCGGCGCCTGCCTGCTCGTCGGGCTGACGCTGCTGCTCGTCCCGTCGCTGTCGGCCCGCACCCTGCCGCTCGGCGTCGCCGTCCCGCGCGAGCGCGCCGACGCCCCCGTCGTGCGGCACGCCGTGCGCCGCTACCGGGTGGTGGTCGTGGCGCTGACCGCCCTGGCCGCCGTCGTCGCCGGCCTCGTGCCGTCCCCGGCGGGGCTGCTGCCGTCCACCTACGGCCTGCTCGTCCTCGGGTTCGCGGCGTTCGTGGTGTGCCGCAGGCCGATCCAGACGACGAAGACGGCCGAGGGCTGGTTCCGGGGCGTCCCCGTGCGGCTCACCGCACCCCTCGGCGACGTCCCCCGCCCGCCGGTGCCGGTGCACTGGTACGTGCTCGCGCTCGCCCTGGTGCTGGCGACGGCGGCGTTCGGCTGGACCCGCTACGACGCGCTGCCGGACCCGTACCCGACGCACTGGGGCGACGGCGGCCTGCCCGACGCCTACGCGGCCCGGTCGTTCTGGACCGCCTTCGGCCCGCTGCTGGTCGCCCTCGGGCTCACGGCCTTCCTGCTCGTGCTCGCCCGGCTGGTGCGGCTCGCCCCGCTGCGCCCGCGCGCCGGCGACGCCGACCCCCTCGCCCGGCCGCTGGCGACCGAACGCGCCGGGCAGTCGCTGCTGGGGGTCAGCGCCCTGCTGGGAGCGGGGCTGGTGTGCGCGATCGTCGTCGACGGGTGGCTGCACCCGGACCGGTTGCGCTGGACGGCGTCCACCCTCGGGGTCTTCGGGGCCGGGCTCGTCGTGGCCGTGGTGGTGACCGTCGTCCGCAGCCGGGTGGGCGGTCCCGCGCCGGCGCCGGGTGCCCCGGACGCGCCCGACGACGACCGGCACTGGCGCGGCGGCCTGCTCTACGTCAACCGCGAGGACCCGGCCCTGCTGGTCCCCAAGCGCGTCGGGGTCGGCTGGACGCTCAACGTCGGTCACCCCGCCGGGCGGGTGCTCACCGCGGTCCTGCTGCTCCTGGTGCTGGCGGGCCTGGGGCTGGGGGTCGCCGGGACCGTCCTGGGGTCCTGACCCCTCAGGACCCCTCGGCGGCCCGCACGTAGTTCGTGATGCGCGCCGTGCACAGCCGCCGGCCCTCCTCGTCGGAGATGACGACCTCGTGGCTGGTGAGCGTGCGGCCCAGCGAGATCGCGGTGGCGACCCCCGTGACGGTCCCCGAGCGGGCCGAGCGGTGGTGGGTGGCGTTGATGTCCGTGCCCAGCGCGAGGCCGCCGGGCCACACGTGCAGGTAGGCCCCGACCGAGCCCAGCGTCTCGGCCAGCGCGCAGCTCGCCCCGCCGTGCAGGAACCCCGCGACCTGGGTGTTGCCCTCGACGGGCATCGTCGCCACCAGGCGCTGCGGGCTCATCTCCAGGAAGCGGATCCCCAGGCGGTCCACCAGCGTGTCCGCGGCGAAGGTGGCGAGGATCTCGTCCATGGACGGTGGCGATGCGGTCACCGCGGCAGGCTGCCACACGCCGCCGGGCGCACCATGGAGGGGTGAACCCCTCGACCGCCCTCGCGACGGTCCTCGTCGACGCCCTGGTCCGGCTCGGCCTGCGACACCTCGTCCTCAGCCCCGGCTCGCGCAGCGCGCCGCTGGCCTACGCGGCCGCCCGCGCCGCCGACGAGGGCCGGCTGCGGCTGCACGTGCGCATCGACGAGCGCAGCGCCGGGTTCCTGGCCCTGGGCCTGGCCCGCGCGGGCGAGCTGGTCGCGGTCGTCACCACGAGCGGGACGGCGGTGGCCAACCTGCACCCGGCCGTCCTGGAGGCCCACCACGCCGGGGTGCCCCTCGTCGTGCTCACCGCGGACCGCCCGCACGAGCTGCGCGGGTCCGGGGCCAGCCAGACCGCCGACGCCCAGGCGCGGACGTTCCTGCCCTCGGTGCGCCACAGCGCCGACCTGCCCGCCCCCGTCGACCCCGCCGCCCAGGCCCCCGCCTGGCGCTCGGTGGTCTCGCGGGCGGTGGCCGCCGCCCGGGGGCTGCGCGGCGACGGGCCGGGGCCGGTGCACCTCGACGTGGGCTTCGCCGACCCGCTGACGCCCTCCCCGGACACCCTGCCGCCCTCGGCCACCGGACTCACGCTCGTGGCCGGACCCGGTGCGCCGCAGCCGGTCGTGCTGGACCGGGGACCGCGCACGCTGGTGCTGGCCGGGGACGCGCCCGACCCGGCGACCGGGCGCGCGGCCCGCGAGCTGGCCGAGCAGGGCGGCTGGCCGCTGCTGGCCGAACCGAGCTCGGGGGCCCGCGGCGGCCCGCGCGCCGTGGGGGCCTACCGCCTCCTCCTGGACGCCGAGGACGGCCAGGGCCGCCTCGGCGACGTCGAGCGGGTCGTCCTGTTCGGCCACCCCACGCTGTCGCGGCCGGTGACCCGGCTGCTGGCGCGCGGCGACGTCGAGCTCGTCGTCGTCAGCCCCGACGGCACCTGGCCCGACGCCGGGTTCCGCGCCTCCCGCGTCCTGGCGGCCGCGACCGTGGCCGGGCCCGCCGGGGACGGGGAGCAGGAGTTCGCCGCCCGCTGGGACCGCGCCGCGAAGCTGGCCGCCGACGCCGTGGACGCGGTCGTGGACGCCGAGAGCGCGCTGACGGGCCCGTGGGCGGCCCGCGAGGTCGTCCGCGCCTGCGCCGCCGACCGCTCGGTGCTCGTGGTGGCCGCCAGCAACGCCGTGCGCGACGTCGACCTCGCCGGGCCCCCCGCGGGCGTGCGGACGGTCTCCAACCGGGGCCTGGCCGGCATCGACGGCACCCTGGCCACGGCCGAGGGGGTCGCCACGGCGCTGGGGCCGACCCGGCTGCTCGTGGGTGACCTGGCCTTCCTGCACGACGCGAACGCGCTGCTGCCGGTGCCGGGGGAGCGGCGCCCGGACCTGACCGTCGTCCTCGTCAACGACGACGGCGGGGGGATCTTCGAGACGCTGGAGCACGCCGCGGTGGTGGCCCGGTCGACGTTCGAGCGGGTCGTGGCCACCCCCCACGGCGTCGACGTCGCCGCCCTGTGCGCCGCCTTCGGCGTCCCCCACGTGCGACCGGCCACGCGCGCGCAGGCCGCGGCCGCCCTGGCCGCCCCGCCCGCGGGTCTGCGCGTGGTGGAGCTGGTCACCGACCGGGCCGCCGTGCGCCCGCGGCTGGAACGCCTCACCGCCGCCGTGCGGGCCGCGGTCCTGGACGCCTGAGGGACGCGGGGCCGCCCGGCCCCGGGGCCCCGCGGCGTCAGGCGTGGTGGCGGCGCTTGTGCGCGTACATGCCCGCGTCCGCCCGCGTCAGGGCGGTGCTCACGTCGTCCCCGCTCCCCGGGGCGGGCACGGCGGCGACCCCGAGGGAGACGCCGACCGTGATCTGCACGGCGTGGCCCGGCAGCGTGATCGGCTCGGTGACGGCCTCCCGCAGCCGCTGCAGCAGGTGCCGGGTGGCCGTCGTCGCCGGGGGGCCGGTGTCGAGGAGGGCCACGAACTCGTCGCCCCCGAACCGGGCGAGGACGCCGTGCCCGTCGATGACGTCCGCGGCGCGCCGGGTCACGACGCGGAGCACCTGGTCGCCGGCGTCGTGGCCGAAGGTGTCGTTGACGGCCTTGAAGCCGTCGAGGTCCAGCAGCGCGACGCTCCAGCCGGTCCCGCCGGTGGGGTCCGCCGGTGCCGGGCCGGGCTGCGCCGGGACGAGCCCGGCCCGGCGGTGGGGCCCGGGCGCCGGGTGGTGGCCCGCGGGACGGTGCTGGTCGGGGTGGTGCTGGTCGGGGTGGTGGTGCTGCAGGTGGCGGCGGGCGAAGGCCGTGAACCCGCGGCGGGTGTAGGCGCCGGTGAGCTCGTCGCGGCCCGCGGCGGCGGCGTGCTGCTCGTCGCGGTGGGCGCGCACCAGCCGGAGCCCGGCGTGCAGCAGGGACAGCGCCACCGCCGCGGCGGCCGTCCCGACGGTCGCCGCCTGCACCTCGTCCCCGCCACCGTGCTGGGGGGCCACCACGTGCGCCGTGGCGAGGACGGCGATGACCACCGGCAGGACGAGCTGCACGACGACGGCGGCGGTGACGCTCAGCCGGGGGTGGGGGCGGGCCGGGGGCGGCGGCAGGGCGGACTCCGGGCCGGTGGGGCGCGGCGCGGGGTGCAGCCACGTGACCAGGACGACCACCGCCCCGGTCACCGTGACGACCACCCCGACCGTCCAGCCGGGGGAGGAGGCGCGGGCCAGGCCCACTGCGGTGAGCGCGTCCCCGAGCACGAGCCCGACGACACCGGTCGCGGTGGCGACCAGCTGGCGCAGCTGACGGCGGGGAGGCCGGGCCCGGGACGTGAGCGCACGACCCACCACGGCGGCTGCGACGGCCGTGACGACGACGTCGAAGAAGGAGTAGACGGAGTAGCTCTTGCCCTCCGTCACGACCGCTCCCACGGGGGTGAGCAGCAGGACGACGGCGGCGGTGCAGGCGCTGGCCTGCAGCAGCACCAGGGCCGAGCTGCGGTCCAGCCCCCCGCGTCCGGTCCTGCCCCGCCGTGCGGCCCGGGGTGCCGGTGCCGGTGCCGCGTCCTCCACCTGCGCCGGGGGGCGCACCGCCGGACCGCCGAGGCCGGGAGGGACGGCGAGGTGCAGCAGGAGCACCAGCGCCAGGTAGCGCACGATCTCGGCGGCGACGGTGAAGCCCGGTTCGAACTCACCCGCGGCGTAGTCCAGACCGCCGGGGTCCACGCTCAGCAGCCAGTAGCCGTCACCGAGCAGCGTCAGGCCGAAGTAGGCGGACAGGAGGAGCAGGGCCCGGCGGGCGTGGGCGGTACCGGTCAGGAGCGCGCACCCCGCCGCGGCGGTCGTCGCGGCCACCTCCAGCGCGAGGACGCTGGCGTCGAAGGCGTGCGTGCGCCCGGCGATCAGGCTCCACGCGCAGGCGACGACGAACGCGCCGGGCACCAGCAGGGGCAGACGGCGGCTCCGGAGCGGCGGTCGTGCTGCCGGGTGTCGTCGCTGCGGCCCGCGGAGCCCGGCCCGGCGAACGGCGTGGTCGGGACGGGCAAGGCACATGCCGGACGCTCCGAGGCTCTCGCCGGCCGCGGGACCCCGGCCGGGGTGGTGACGTGGGCGGTGCTGCGCCGTGCCGTGGACGGCCGGTGCGGACCCCCGGGACGGCACGGCCGGGGAGGCGGACCGCACGAGGGCCGACGCACGACGATCATCCCATCGGCGACCCCCGGACCGGCCTCGATCGAGCACTTCCACCCCCGGAAGGGGGTCAGCGGGCCGCCCGCCGCGCGGGAGCGTGCGACGGCCCACCGGGCGGGGTGTCGGGGATCACCGCCCCCGGGCGGGTGACCCGGACGGCGGGATCGTCCGCGGCTGCGAGACTGGGGGGGTGGGTACCCCCGACGTCTCGACCCGGCGCGAACTGGCCGACCTCAGCAAGCGACCGGCCCAGGTCGCGGGCATGTTCGACGACGTCGCGGAGAAGTACGACCGCACCAACGACGTCCTGTCCGCCGGGCAGGACCGGCTGTGGCGCCGGGCCGTGCTGCGCGCCGTGGACGCCCGGCCGGGGGAGAGGGTCCTGGACCTGGCCGCCGGCACCGGCCGCTCCAGCGAACCCTTCGCCGACCGCGGCGTCCTGACGGTGCCGTGCGACTTCTCCGCCGGCATGGTCCGCGCGGGCAAGCGCCGCCGTCCGGACCTGGGGTTCGTCGTGGGCGACGCGACCCGGCTGCCGTTCGCCGACGGGGTCTTCGACGCGGCGACGATCTCCTTCGGCCTGCGCAACGTCGTCGACCCCGACGCGGGGCTGCGGGAGATGGCGCGGGTGGTGCGCCCCGGTGGCCGCCTCGTCGTCTGCGAGTTCTCCACGATCCCGAACCCGTTGCTGCGCAAGGCGTACACGGCCTACCTGCACCACGGGCTGCCGCGGGTGGCGCGGCTGGTGAGCTCGCACGGGCAGGCCTACAGCTACCTGGTGGACTCCATCGACGCCTGGCCGGACCAGGCCGAGCTGGCCCGGCGCATCGGTGCGGCCGGGTGGGAACGGGTCGCCTGGCGCAACCTGTCCCTGGGGGTCGTCGCGATGCACCGGGCCGTGCGCGCCGCGGCCTGAGGGGGACGACTAGTCTCCGTGAAAACTTTCACGAGCGGAGGGGCCATGCAGACGCAGGACGCGGACGTGCTCGTCGTCGGGGCCGGGCCGGCCGGCTCGACGCTGGCGCGGCACCTCGCCGACGCCGGCCGGCGCGTCCTGGTGCTGGAGAAGTCCTCCTTCCCCCGCGAGAAGGTCTGCGGTGACGGGCTGACGCCGCGCGCCGTCCACGAGCTGGACCAGCTCGGCCTGCGCACCGGCACCTCCGAGGGCTGGATCCGCAACAAGGGGCTGCGCCTGCTCGGCGGCGGGGTGCGGATGCAGGTCCCGTGGCCGGAGATCACCGACTTCCCCGACCACGGCCTCGTCGCGACGCGCTCGAGCTTCGACCAGGCCCTGGTCGAGCACGCCCGCGCCGGGGGAGCGACCGTCGCCGAGCGCACGAGCGTCACCGGCCCGGTCCTGGACGAGCGCACCGGCCACGTCGTCGGCGTCACCGCGCGCCCGGTCGACGAGAAGGGCCGCAGGGCGGGGGAGGAGCGCACCTACCGCGCGCCCGTCGTCGTCGCGGCCGACGGCGTCGGTGGCCGCCTGGCGCTGTCGATGGGCCTGGCCAAGCGCGACGACCGCCCGCTGGGCATCGCGGTCCGCACGTACTTCACCAGCCCCCGTCACGACGACGACTGGATGGAGGCGTGGATGGAGCTGCGCGAGGGCGACAGCTCCACCGGCCCGCTGCTGCCCGGCTACGGCTGGGTCTTCGGCGTCGGCGACGGCACCTCCAACGTCGGCCTCGGCGTCCTCGACCCCGGCTCCGGGGACATCGACTACCGGGACCTGCTGCGGCGCTGGATGTCCGGGATGCCGCCGGAGTGGCGCTTCCGCGAGGAGGACCAGGTCGGCCCGATCCGCGGCGCGGCCCTGCCGATGGCCTTCAACCGGACCCCGCACTACACCCGCGGGCTCGTCCTCGTCGGCGACTGCGGCGGCATGGTCAACCCGTTCAACGGCGAGGGCATCGCCTACGCCATGCAGTCCGGGCGGCTCGCGGCCCGTGCCGTCGACGACGCCCTCGCCGCCGGTGACGAGCGCGCCCGCGAACGGGCGCTGCAGTCCTACCCCGCCGCGGTTCGCGCGGACCTGGGTGGGTACTACACGCTGGGTCGTGTGTTCGTCTCCCTCATCGGCCACCCCGAGGTCATGCGCGTCGCGACCCGGTTCGGGCTGCCGCGCCCCGGCCTGATGAAGCTCGTCGTGAAGCTCCTGGCCAACCTGGCCGACCCGACGTCGAAGGACGCCACCGACCGGGTGGTCGTGGCGCTGAAGCGATTGGCCCCTGCCTCGTGAACCCGTCCGCGAACACCGCCCGGAACGCCTCCGGCCAGGCGCAAGGCGCGCTGCCGACCACCGACCCCGCGCTCGAGGACGCGCTGCGGGACGACCTCGACGCGGTCGAGGTGCGGCTGCGGCGCGCCGTGAGCACGACCGACCCCATCGCCGACGCCCCCGCCCGGCACCTCGTGGAGGCCGGCGGCAAGCGGGTGCGGCCCATGCTGACCCTCCTGGGCGCCCACCTGGCCGCCCCGGGCGGCGCCACCGTGCCCGCGCAGGTCCTGGAGGCGGCCGTCGTCTGCGAGCTGACCCACCTCGCCTCGCTGTACCACGACGACGTCATGGACTCCGCGCCCACGCGCCGCGGAGCCCCTGCGGCGCAACAGCTCTACGGCAACAACACCGCCATCCTCATCGGTGACCTGCTCTTCGCCCGCGCCTCCAACGTCGTCGCCGCCCTCGGGCCCGAGGCCGTCCTGCTGCAGGCCGAGACCTTCGAGCGGCTCTGCCTGGGGCAGTTGCACGAGACCGTCGGGCCCCGGCCCGAGGAGGACCCCGTGCGGCACTACCTGGACGTGCTGAGCGACAAGACGGCCTCCCTCATCGCCACCGCCGGCCGCTTCGGGGCGATGTTCGCCGGCGGCTCCGAGGACGTCGTGCGGGCGATGGTCCGCTACGGCGAGGACGTCGGCGTCGCCTTCCAGCTCGCCGACGACGTCCTGGACCTGGCCGGCGACCCCGACGAGTCCGGCAAGCGCCCCGGCACCGACCTGCGCGAGGGCGTCCCCACGCTGCCGGTGCTGCTCGCCCGCCGCGCCGCCACCGAGGGCGACGCCGACGCGCGCGCCGTGGTCGACCTCGTCGACTCCGGCCGCCTCGCCGACGACGACGTGTTGGCCGAGGCCGTCGCTGCCCTGCGCGCCCACCGGGTCACCGGGGACGCCCGCGCCACGGCCCGCGAGTGGGCGCACCGCGCGGCCACCCACCTCGCCGACCTGCCGCCCTCGCCCGCGCGCGAGGCGCTCGAGGCGTACGCCGCGACCGTCGCCGACCGGGTGGCCTGAGCCGCCGGCGCGCACCCCCGGGGGACCCCACGCCCGGCCCGCGGCCCGCGGGGACGGGGTCAGCCGGGACGGGTCAGACGCGGAAGCGGCCGACGAGGGCGTTGAGCTCGCCCGCCATCCGGTGCAGGTCGTCGGTCGCGGCGCGGGTGCCGGTGACGACCCCGGCGGTCGTGCGCGCCGAGCCGCTGATCCCGCGGATGCCCTCGGAGATCGACTCCGAACCGGCCGCGGCCTCCCCGACGCTGCGGCTCATCTCGGCCGTCGTGGCGGACTGCTCCTCCACGGCCGAGGCGATGGTCACCTGGTGGTCGCTGATCTCCCCGACGACCTCGGCGATGCTCTCGATGGCCCGCACGGCCTCGGCGGTGTCGGCCTGGATGGACCCCACGCGGGCGGCGATGTCCTCGGTCGCGCGGGCCGTCTGGGCGGACAGCTCTTTGACCTCCCCGGCGACGACGGCGAAGCCCTTGCCGGCCTCCCCGGCCCGGGCGGCCTCGATGGTGGCGTTGAGGGCGAGCAGGTTGGTCTGCTCGGCGATGGCGGTGATGGCCTTGACGACGTCGCCGATCTGGGTGGAGCTGACCCCGAGGCGGGCCACGGTCTCCCCGGCCCGGCCGGCGAGGTCGTCGGCGCGGGCGGCGACCGCGGTGGCCTCGGAGGCGCCGGAGGCGATGTCGCGGATGGCGGCCTGCATCTCGCCGGCCCCGGCGGCGACGGTCGCGACGCTGGCCGCCACGGTGGCGGCGGTCTCGGCGGCCTCGGCGGCGACCGCGGCGGTCTGCCCGGCGGTGGAGCCGATGCGCTCGCTGTCGGCGGCCAGCCGGGTCGAGGCGGCCGACAGGGACGCCGAGGAGGACGCGATGGCGGACACGGTGCTGCGCACGCTGTCGCGGGCCCGTTCCAGGGAGGCGGCCATCTGCCCGACCTCGTCGTGGCTGTCGACGTGCGCGGCCACCGTGAGGTCCCCGCCGGCCATGGCCTCCAGCGACCGCGACACCTCCCGCAGCGGGCGGGTGATCGAGCGCACGACGGCCAGGCCGATGGCGGTGGACAGGCCCAGCCCGAGGGCGAGGCCGACGACGACGAGGGTGCGCGAGCGCGCGGCCGCGTCCGCGGCGTCCTGCGCGCCGGCCCGTGCCGCGGCGTCCTCGGCGGCCTCGATGGCGTCGAGGGCGTCGGCGGCCCCGCTCACGACGGGCTGGGCGAGGGAGGACTCGGCGGCGGCCCAGGCGGCGAGGTCACCGGTGTCCGAGGCCGGCAGGAGCCGGCCGTCCCGGACCTGGCGCCACTGCGCCCAGGTGTCGGTGAAGACCTCCCAGTTCGCCGGGTCGGCCAGCGGGGTCGCGGCGTACCGCGCGGCCCACTCGTCCAGCTCGGCGTCGCTGTCCCGGATCTCCTGCGCCACCTCGGCCTTGCCGGCCGCGTCCGGGGTCGCCGCGTGCTGGGCGACGAGCATCCGGGTCTTCAGCTCCTCCTGGTGCACGCGACCGAGGGCGGTCAGGCCCACGACGCTGTCCTGGTAGAGCTCCTCGGAGCGCGTCGTGCCCTCGTGCAGGGCGGTGAGCGCGCCGGCGCTGACGGCGACGGTCACCAGGCCGAGGGCGCCGAGGGCGCTGAGGACCTTCGTGCGGACGCTGCGGTCGGTGAACAGGGACCGGGTGGGACGGGGCGTGCGAGCGGCGGTGCTGGACATCTGGGCTCCCGGGGGGTACCGCCGGGACGTCCCGGCTCCCCTTCCCTGTCGGTCGGTACCCGGTCCCGCTTGAACGGTTCCACTCCGCGTCCACGGGTTCCGCAACGGCCCGCCCCGGGGTCAGGGGTTCCGCGCCCGCGACGGCTGCACGCGCTTGGGCTCCCCGGGCACCTTGGGGTAGGTCGGCGGGTAGGGCAGGTCCCCCAGACCCGCCTCGGCGTCGGCCTCGGCCAGCGCCAGCAGCGGGTCCAGCGAGTGCGCCCGCTCACCCCGCCGCGCCCACAGGTCACCCACCTCGGCGTACCGGGCCGGGAAGCTCGTCAGCGTGAAGTCGTCCGGGTCCAGGTCGTCGGTCAGCTCCGCCCAGCGCAGCGGCGCCGACACCGTCGCCCGCGCGGTGCGGCGCAGCGAGTAGGCGCTGGCGATCGTCCGGTCCCGGGCGTTCTGGTTGTAGTCCACGAACACCGCCTCACCGCGCTCCTCCTTCCACCACGCCGTGGTGACCAGGCCGCCGGCGCGCCGTTCCACCTCCCGGGCCAGCGCGATCCCGGCCCGGCGCACCTCGGTGAAGGTCCACCGCGGCTCGATCGGCACGACCACGTGCAGGCCCCGCCCGCCGGAGGTCTTGACGAACCCCTCCCAGCCCAGCTCGGTCAGCAACGGGTGCAGCACGTCGCGGGCCACCGTCCGCGCCTGCGCGAACCCCGTGCCCGGCTGGGGGTCGAGGTCGACGCGCAGCTCGTCGGGGTGGTCGACGTCGGGGGCGGTGCACGGCCAGGGGTGGAAGGTGATCGTCGACTGCTGCGCGGCCCAGACCAGGGTGGCCGCGCCCGTGGGCCGCACCACGTCCGCCGAGCGCCCCGAGGGGAACGTCACCCGCACGGTCTCGACGTGCTCCGGGGCCGACCGCGGGACGCGCTTCTGGTAGACCTCCTCGCCCTCGATCCCGTCGGGGAACCGCTGCAGGTGGGTGGGCCGGTCCCGCAGGGCGGTCAGCAGCCCCGGGGCCAGGAGCCGGTAGAACTCCACGACGTGCCGCTTCGTCCCGGCCGCGCCCAGCTCCGGGTAGTACGCCTTGTCCGGCGACGTCAGCCGCACGGGCGTGCCGTCGACGTCGATCTCCTCGGCGGGGGCCTTCGGGCTCACCGCGACGCCCCGGACAGGACGTCGGCGAGGTCGTAGCCGACGGGGACGTCGAGCTGGTCCAGCCGGCACTCCCGCGGCGTCTTGTCCGGCCGCCACCGCAGGAACCGCGGGTTGTGCCGGAACCGCCGGTCCTCCAGCTGGTCGTACTCGACCTCGCACACCAGCTCCTGACGCACCGGGACCCAGGAGTCGTCCCGCCGTGCGTTCCACCGGTTCTTCTCGCCCGGCGCCGGTTCGTCCCCGGTGCGCAGCGGCGCGAGCAGCTCGAGCAGCTCGGCCCGCCGCTTCGCCGTGAACGCCGTCGCCCCGCCCACGAACGCCACGCCCTCCTCGCCGTCGGTGTGCAGGCCCAGCAGCATCGACCCGATCCCCGGCAGGTTCTTGTGCAGGCGGTACCCGACGACGACGCAGTCGGCGGTCCGCCGGTGCTTGACCTTCGTCATGACCCGCTGCCCCTGCTCGTAGGGGGCGGCCAGGGGTTTGGCGACGACCCCGTCGAGCCCGGCGCCCTCGAACGTCGTGAACCACCGCGCCGCCACGGCCGCGTCCCGCGTGGCCGTCGTGACGTGGGTGACCGGACCGCACCCGGCGAGCGCCGCCACGAGCCGCGCGCGCCGCTCGGCCGTGCTCAGGCCCGTGAGGTCCTCGGTGCCGAGGGCGAGCAGGTCGAAGGCGACGAACTGCGCGGGCGTCTCCCGCGCCAGCTTCTCCACGCGGCTGGCGGCCGGGTGGACGCGCTGCGAGAGCAGGTCCCAGTCCAGCCGGCCCCCGTCGGGCCGGGGCACGAACACCTCCCCGTCCACCACGCAGCGCCCGGGCAGCTCGGCCCGCACCGCGGCCTCCACCTCCGGGAAGTACCGGGTGAGGTCCCGGCCGGTGCGCGAGCCGAGCACGACCTCCTCGCCGTCGCGGAACACGAGGCAGCGGAAGCCGTCCCACTTCGGCTCGTACAGCCACGCCGGGCCGTCGTCGGGCTGGGCGGGGACGGCGGTGCCCGCCCGGGCCAGCATCGGGGAGACGGGTGGGTTCACCGGCAGGTCCACGACCTCCACCCTGCCGCACCGGGCGCGGCGGCACGAGAGGTCGCACCGGGGGTCTGGTCTACTGCGGGGCGTGAGCCACAAGACCGTCGTCCTGGACGACGACCCGACCGGGACGCAGTCGGCGACGGGGGTGGGGGTGCTGCTGCGCTGGGACGCCCCGCACCCGCCCCTGGCCGACCTCCTCACCGACGCCCTGCGCGAGGCCGACGGCGTCTACGTCCAGACCAACTCCCGGGCGCTGGAGGAGTCCGCGGCCGTCGCGCTCGTCACCGGCATCCGCGACGCCGCGCGCGAGGCGGGACGGCGCCTGGGCGCCGACGTGCGGTGCGTGCTGCGCGGCGACTCCACCCTGCGCGGGCACGTCGTGGCCGAGACGGACGTGTTCACCGGCCCCGACGACGTCGTCCTGTTCGTCCCGGCCTTCCCCGCCGGCGGTCGCACCACGGTCGAGGGCGTGCACCTGGTCCGGACCGCCGAGGGGGACGTGCCGGCGGGACGGACGGAGTACGCGGCCGACCCGGTCTTCGGGTTCAGCAGTTCCCGGCTGAGCGACTACGTGCGGGAGAAGTCCGACCGCACGCCGGTGCCGCTGGCCGACGCCGCCGCCCTGGCCCGGGCCCTGGACGAGGCCCCCGCGGGGGCCGTCCTGCTGCCCGACGTGCGCGACGACGCCGACGTGCGGGCCCTGGCCGACGTGGTGCGCGCCTGGACCCCGCCGCCGGGGCGCGACGTCGTCGTGCGCTGCGCCGCCCCGCTGGCGGCGGCGCTGGCCGGGGTGAGCAGCCGGGGGTTCCTGCCGCGGCCCCTGCTGCCGGGCACGCCCCGCGTGCTCGTGGCCTGCGGGTCGCACACCGACGGTGCCCGCGCCCAGCTCGAGGCGCTCGCCGACCGGCACGGCCCGGCGCACGTCCTGTCCACGGCCGACGCCCTCGCCGACCCCGTCGCGGCGGGGCAGGACCTGGCCCGCCGCGCCCGCGCCGACCTGTCCGGCGGGCTGGCCGTCGTCGCCACCGAACGGGTCCGCTCCGGCGAGCACGGCACCCTCGACCACGGCGAGCGGGTCATGACGGCCCTGGTCACGGCGGTGCGCCTGCTGGTCCCCGACGCCGACGCCGTCGTCAGCAAGGGCGGGATCACCGCGGCCGAGGTCGCGCGCACGGGGATCGGCGCCGACACCGCGCACGTCGAGGGCCAGGTGGCCGCCGGGATCTCGGTGTGGCGGATGCGCGCCCCGGACGGGCGGCGCGACGTCCTGCAGGTCGTCGTGCCCGGCAACGTCGGCGGCCCGGACGCGGTCGCCGACGCCGTGGCCGCGCTGGGCCGGTGAGGGAGCGCGGACCCGCCGCCGGTCCCGCCCTCACCGCCCCCGTCGTGGCCGCGGTCGTGGCGGCGGTCGTGGCGGCGGTCGCGAACGCGAACTTCCTCCTGGCCCCCTTCGTCGGGGCCCGCATCGACCTCGCGACCGGTGTCGTCAGCGAGCTGTCGGTGCCCTCCGAACCGGGGTCGGTGTGGTTCCGCCTCGGTGACGGCACCGCCGGCGTCCTCGCCGCGGTGCTCGGGATCGTGCTGTGGCGCAGCGGTTCCCGGCACGGGAGGTTCCGCTCGGCGTGCCTGCTGGCGTTCGGGGTGGGGACCTTCGTCTCGGCCGTGGTGCCCATCACGTGCGCGCCCTCGCTCGGCCCGTGCCCGGCCTCGTCGCAGACCGCCGAACTCGTCCACGACGGCGTCTCGGTCCTGGCCACCACGGGCGCGGTGCTGGGGGGCCTCGAGCTCGCCTGGCGCGCGCGGGGGGTGCTGAAGGTGCTCGCGGTCCTCGTGGCGCTGGTCTCGGCCGGCTGCGGGCTCTACGAGGTCGTGACGTTCCTGCAGGGCGGCAACGGCGGCGGGGGGGACTCCCAGCGCTGGCAGGTGCTGGCCGTCTCGGCGTGGCTGGTGCTGGAGGCGCTGAGCTGGCGGCGGCCCGCGTCGGGGTAGCGGCCGTTCACGTCTCCTCGGGGACCGCCGGGGACCCGGCGAGCACGACCGAGCAGCCCACGACGACGACCAGGGCCACCGCGGTCGGCGCCCACCAGCCGGGCCGCACGACGTCCCCGAGCAGCCCGAACCCGGCGACGGCCGGCACGACGACCTCCACCGACCACAGCAGCGCCGTCGCCGGCCCGACGGGACCCTTCTCCAGCGCGGCGGCGTACGCCAGCGTGCCGGCGACCCCGGCCACGGCGAGCGCCCACGCGAGGGGTTCACCGGCGACCCGCCACGCCTGCGACCACGCCCCGGGCAGCGTCAGCGCCCGCGCCCCCAGCGCCGCGACGGAGTAGCCGAGCCCGGCGAGCACCGCGAACGTCGCCGACCCGCTGCGCCGCAGCACGAGCACGGCGAGCAGCAGCAGTCCCGCGGCCACGCACAGCGCGACCTGCCCACCCGGCCCGACGGTGGGGGAGGGCTGCTCGGTCCCGGCCCCGCCGACGACGCCGAGGGCCGCGACGAGCGCCAGCACGGCGGCGGTGTCGCGCCGGCGCAGCCGGGAGCCGAGGAACACCCGCGCCAGCACGACCGTCAGGGCGAGGGACCCGGCCAGCAGCGACTGCACCGCGAACGTCGGCAGCCGCCGCAGCGCCACCAGCGACAGCAGCCACGCCAGGCCGTCGACCCCGAGGCCGGTGAGGTAGAGGGGTGAGCGGGTCAGCGCGGCGGCCCCGGACCCGCCGCGCACCCCCACGGCCTGCAGGATCGAGCCGGCCGCGTACCCCAGGGCGCCCAGGACGGCCGCGGCCAGTGCCAGTTCCACGTCGCCGCCCCGCTCAGGACGCCGTGGACGGCGCGGTGGCGGGCCGGCGGCCCAGGAAGCGGCCGATGACGGGCAGTTCGGCGACCCCCTCGGCGTCGGCGATGGTGAAGCCCTGCGCCGCGGCGAACTCCACCGAGTCCAGCACGACGTAGCGCGGTCGCCACTGCGGGTCGTACTTGGCGTTGAACCTCCACAGCGACTCGATCTGGGCGCTGCGCGACAGCGCGTGCAGGGCCCGGCGGCCGAGCCCGGCCAGGACGCCCTCGCGCTCCCCGGCGACGACCTCGCGCAGCACCGCGAAGTTCAGGCCCAGCCCCCGCATCCCGTGCTCGGCCAGGTGCGCGGCGGTGGCGACGATGAGCGCGTCGGTGAGGCCGTTGGGCACGTCCTGCGCGGTGGAGCGGCGCATGACGTCCAGGGAGTACCCCTGCACCTTCGGGGCCGGGGCCCACTGGACGAACCCGGCCGGGCGGCCGTCGGCGAAGCGGGCGAGGCTGACGAGCACGCCGGTGTCGGCGGGGTCGAACAACCGCGACAGCGTCATCGAGTACCCGCGCTCGGCCTC
Organism: Kineococcus halophytocola; assembly: GCF_041276425.1. Taxonomy (NCBI): domain Bacteria; kingdom Bacillati; phylum Actinomycetota; class Actinomycetes; order Kineosporiales; family Kineosporiaceae; genus Kineococcus; species Kineococcus halophytocola. Next base: position 39,618 of record NZ_JBGFTU010000009.1, read on the forward strand.
GCCGTGGCGCGACTGCCCGGCGATCGCCAGCAGCTCCGCCCGCACCGCCTCCGGCATCGTCGGGCCGTCGTGGAACTCCACGGTGATCCCGGCCCTGGCCACGCGGTTGACTGACCCGCGCAGGCTCTTCATGCCCGAGCCCTTGAGGGAGAACGTCGAGCAGTCCAGCACGGCCTCGTCGCCGAGGTAGACCGGCCGCAGGCCGACGGCCTCGTAGGAGGGCAGCCACTCCGCCGAGGCGCCGACGACGGCCACCGACCACCCCGAGCGCTCGACGTGCTCCAGGAAGTCCACCAGCAGCGCTCCCCGGCGCTCGGCCGGGCCGATGGGGTCGGGGGAGACCAGGCACACGCCGTTGCGGACGCTGTGGGCCACGACCCCCTCGCCCTCGGGGTAGGTGGCGAAGAAGAAGTCCTTGTCGTCGCGCAGGGCGAAGAAGTCCAGGGTGTCCCCGCCGTGCGCGGTCACGACGGCCCGGGCCCGTTCGCGCTGGGCCAGGCGCTGCCCGGCGGTCAGCACCGGGGGCCGGTGCGGGCTGAACAGCAGCCACGCCAGGACGACCAGCAGCGTCAGGCCCAGGGCCAGCAGCGAGGGGGTCAGCAGCGGCAGCACCACGTGGTCCTCGTCGCCCAGGCGGGGCAGCGGGCGGCTGTCGTCCCCGACGAGCCGTTCCACGACGGCGGCCGTCGTCTCCCGCGGGTGCCGCTCCTGCCCGACGGCCACGACCAGCGCGGCGGAGACCGCCAGCGTCAGCACCGTCCCGCCGACGAGGACGCGGACGGCGCGCCGGGCGCGGGCGGGGCTGGGCAGCACCGGGAACGCGCGGGCGTTGGCCAGCAGCCAGACGAGGGCCGCGACGTCGAGGACGGCCTCCTCCACGTCGATGCCCTTGACCAGGTGCAGGACGACGGAGACCGCCAGCAGCCCGACCGCGGTGCCCCACGCGAGCCGCTGACCGCGCCGCAGACCGCCGGCCAGCAGGAGCAGGGCCAGCGAGACCGGCACCAGGACGGTCTTGCCCAGCAGCGGCACGCCCAGCGGCAGGACCTCCAGCAGGGGGCCGAAGCGCTCGCGGGCGGGGGCGGTGACCGCGGACAGGAGGCCGAGGACCGCCAGCACGGCCACGGCCCCGGCGCCGAGGCGGCGGGTGCGGGCGCGGCGGGCACGGCCGGCCAGGAGCGGGGGGAGCACGAACAGCAGTCTGCTGGTCCACCGGCGCTCACCGCAGCGGCACAGCCGATCCCCGGGTCAGCCGGTCGGTTCCAGGACCCGGACCCGCCGCTGGTGCCGCAGCACGTCCACCGTCAGCAGGACCAGCGCCCCCCACACCAGGCCGAAGCCGATCCACCGCGACGTGGGCATCGTCTCCCCCAGCAGCAGCGCCGCCACGAACTGCAGCACGGGGGTGACGTACTGCAGCATCCCGATGACCGTCAGCGGCACCCGGGCCGCGGCGGTGGCGAACAGCACGAGCGGCACCAGCGTCGTGGGCCCGGCCAGGACGAGCAGCGTCGTGTGCAGCGGCCCCTCGGCGGCGAAGGTCAGCCGGTCGCCCAGGACGGCCAGGGCCACCACGGCGGGCACGAGCAGGACCCCGGTCTCCACCGTCAGCCCCGTCAGCGGGTCCACCCCCGCGCCCCGGCGGGCCAGCTGGTTCTTCAGCAGGCCGTAGCTGCCGAAGGACACCGCCAGGGTCAGGGCCATCCACGGCAGCCGCCCCAGGTCGGCGGTGATGACCAGGACCGCCACCAGGCCCACCCCGATGGCCGCCCACTGCCCCGGCCGCAGCCGCTCGCGCAGCACGAGCACCCCCAGCAGCACCGTCAGCAGCGGGTTGACGAAGTAGCCCAGCGAGGCCTCCAGCACGTGCCCGGTGACGACGGCCAGGCCGTACACGCCCCAGTTCACGGCGATGACCAGCGCCGCCAGGGCCAGCAGCCCCCGCTGGGCGGGGTCGCGCAGGACGGCCAGCACCCGCGCCCAGCGGCGCAGCACCGTGACGAGGAGCACGGACAGGACGAGGGAGAAGACGATCCGCCAGGCCAGCAGCTCCACCGCGCCCGCCGAGCGCAGCGCGTGGAAGTAGAACGGGAACAGCCCCCACAGCGCGTAGCAGGCCAGGCCCGCGGCGACCCCCGTCGTACCGGCCGGGGTGCCGGGCGTCCCGTTGCGGGGCGCCGGTGGGCGGTGAACGATCCGTGTGTGCGCCGGGCGGGTTCCGCCCCTGTCCTCGTCCAGGTGGTCCACGGGGCCATCGTGACGACGGCCGTGTCGGCGCGCGGCGTTAGGCTCACCTACGCACGTTCGCTCCACCACCAGCTGCACCGACCGAGAGGGACACCGAGACCCGTGACCGATTCGAACCGTCCGCTGCGCGTCGCCGTCGTGGGAGCCGGGCCGGCCGGGATCTACGCCTCGGACATCCTCTCCAAGGCCGACCTGTCGGGCACCGGGTTCGACGGCGTCGGCATCGACCTCTTCGAGCGGCTGCCCGCGCCCTTCGGCCTCGTCCGCTACGGCGTCGCCCCCGACCACCCGCGCATCAAGCAGATCGTCGTCGCCCTGGAGAAGGTGCTCTCCCGCGGGGACATCCGGCTCCTGACGAACGTCGACTTCGGCACCGACGCGTCGCTGGAGGACCTGCAGCGGTTCTACGACGCCGTGATCTTCTCCACCGGCTCCATCGAGGACGCCCGCCTGGAGATCCCCGGCGTCGAGGCCCCCGGCAGCCACGGCGCGGCCGACTTCGTCTCCTGGTACGACGGCCACCCCGACTACCCGCGCACCTGGCCCCTGGAGGCCGAGCGCGTCGCGGTCCTGGGGGCCGGGAACGTGGCCCTCGACGTGGCCCGCATCCTCGCCAAGCACGCCGACGACCTGCTGCCGACGGAGATCCCGGACACCGTCTACGAGGCGCTGAAGGCCTCCCCGGTCACCGACGTGCACGTCTTCGCCCGCCGCGGCCCGGCGCAGGTGAAGTTCTCCCCGCTGGAGCTGCGTGAGCTCGGTCACGTCCCGGACGTCGACGTCCTCGTCGACCCGGAGGACTTCGACTTCGACGAGGGCTCCGAGCAGGCCATCGCCTCGTCCAACCAGACCCGCCAGGTCGTCAAGACGCTGACCGACTGGACCCTCAAGGAGGGGGAGTCGACGGCCTCGCGGCGCATCCACCTGCACTTCCTGCACGCCCCGGCCGAGATCCTCACCGGCGACGACGGCCGGGTCAGCGGTCTGCGGACCGAGCGCACCCGCCTGGTCGGTGACGGCACGGTCGAGGGGACCGGGGACTTCCACGACTGGGACGTCCAGGCCGTCTACCGCGCGGTGGGGTACGTCGGCTCGCCGCTGCCGGGCGTGCCGTTCGACGCGCTGGCCGGCGTCATCGCCAACCACGAGGGCCGCGTCACCGACCCCGAGGGCGGGTCCCTGCCCGGCGTCTACTGCACGGGCTGGATCAAGCGCGGTCCCGTCGGCCTCATCGGCCACACGAAGTCCGACGCCTCCGAGACGGTGCGCCACCTCGTCTCCGACGCCGCCGGGCTGTCCCGGGCGAGCGAGCCGGACCCGCAGGCCGTGCTGGACTTCCTGCGCGGCAAGGGCGTGGAGGTCCTGACCTGGACGGACTGGGAGACCCTCGACGCCTACGAGCGGTCCCTGGGCGAACCCCGCGGCCGCGAGCGCGTCAAGGTCGTCTCCCGCGAGGACATGATCGCCGCCTCGCGCCGCGCGGGCGCCGGGGAGGCCTGAGGTGCGCGTCGTCGTCTGCGTCAAGCACGTCCCGGACATCCAGCAGCCCCGGTCGCTGCGGGCCGACGGCCTGCTCGCCCGGGGCGGGGACGACGACACCCTCAACGAGCTCGACGAGGACGCCCTGGAGGCGGGTCTGCGCACGGCCGAGGCGGCCGGGTTCCCCGGCGAGGGGCACGACGTCACCGTCCTGACCGTCGGGCCGGCCGCCGCCGTCGAGGCCGTCCGCCGCGGGGTCGCCATGGGGGCCTCCGGCGCGGTGCACGTGCGCGACGACGCCGTGGCCGGCTCCGACGCGCTGACCACCGCGCGGGTCCTGGCCGCCGCCGTGGCCAAGCTGCACGCCGAGGCGCCCGTCGACGTCCTCGTGGCCGGGATGGCCGCCCTCGACGGCCTGACCTCCCTGGTCCCGGCGGCGCTCGCGGAGCTGCTGGACTGGCCCCAGCTCACCCTGGCCGACCGGATCACCGTCGCCGACGGCGTGGTGTCGGTCCGGCGCGAGACGTCCACCGACGTCGAGGAGCTCACCGCCGCGGCCCCGGCCGTGGTCTCGGTGACCGACCAGGCCTTCCGCGCCCGCTTCCCCGGCTTCAAGGGGATCATGGCCGCGCGCAAGCACCCCGTCACCACGTGGTCGCTGGCCGACCTCGGCCTGGACCCGGGCACGGTCGGCCTGCAGGCCTCCACGACGCGCGTCGTGCACGCCGCCGAACGTCCCGACCGGCCCGACCGGGTCCTCGTCACCGGGGACGCCGAGACGGTGCCGGCCCTGGTGGACTACCTGTCGCAGAAGGGTTTCGCGTGAGCGAGCAGCAGAACAGCGGACGTCCCGGCGCAGCGGTGGCCGTCCTCGTCGACCACCTCGACGGGGCCGTGCGCCCGACCGCGCTGGAGCTGCTGACCCTGGCCCGCGGGCTGGACCGGCAGGTCCACGCCGTGTGGGTGGGCTCCGAGGGTGGTGCGGAGGCCCCGGCGGCCGAGCTGGCCGCCCACGGCGCCCACGTCGTCCACGAGGTCGAGGTCGCCGGCGCCGACGCCCGGCTGACCGCCTCGGTCGTCGACGCCCTCCAGGCCGTGCTCACCGCGGTCGGGGACGTCGGGCTGCTGCTCGTGCCCTCCACCTTCGAGGGCCGTGAGGTCGCCGCCCGCCTCGCCGTCCGCACCGGCGCCGGGGTCGTCACCGGCGCCTCGGGCGTGGCCGTCGAGGACGGCCGCTGGACCGCGCGCAAGACCGTCCTGGCCGGCGGCTGGGACACCGCCTGCGCCCTCACCGGGCCGCTGGCGGTCGTCGCGCTCGCCTCGCACGCCGTGCAGGCGGTGGCCCAGGAGGCGGCGGCACCGTCCCTCGTGCGGCACACCGCCCAGGCCTCGGCCGCGGCCCGGGCCGTCACCGTCGTCTCCCGCACCCGCCGCCCCACGAGCGAGCGTCCCCCGCTGGCCGAGGCCGAGGTGGTCGTGGTCGGCGGCCGTGGCGTCGAGGGCGACTTCTCCGGCGTCGAGGAGCTGGCCGACGTCCTCGGCGGCGCCGTCGGGGCGACGCGCGTGGCCACCGACGAGGGCTGGATCGGGCACGAGGCCCAGGTCGGGCAGACCGGGGTGACGATCTCCCCGCGGCTGTACATCGGCGTGGGCGTCTCCGGCGCGGTGCACCACAAGGGCGGCATGGCGGCCTCGGCCACGGTCGTCGCGGTGAACAACGACCCTGACGCCCCGGTCTTCGAGTTCGCCGACTACGGCATCGTGGGCGACCTCACCGAGGTCCTGCCCGCCCTGACCGCCGAACTGCGCCGCCGCCGCGGCTGACCCGTCAGCCGGGCCGGGGGGCGAACCCGTCGAGGTTCTGCCCCAGCCAGGCCAGGGCCTGCGGGACGAACCCGGCCCAGATGCTCGTGCGGTGCCCGCCCTGCTGCTGGGTCACGAGCGTCACCTGCAGCGGTCCGTGCGCGGCCGCGGCCAGCGCCGAGGTCGTGGGCCAGGACAGCGCGTCGCTCCTGGAGGCCAGGGCCCACACCCGCACCGCCGGCGGGGCGGTCCGCGCCAGCGCGACGAGGTCCAGCCGGCGGCCGGCGGCGCTGCCGGTGGTGAACGGTTTCCAGTCGCCGAAGTCGGGCGTGAAGTAGCCGCCGAAGGTCATCGCCGCTCCGAACCGGTCCGGGTGCAGCATCGTCAGCTCGCCGGCGCACCACCCGCCCATCGACAGGCCCGCGGTCGCCCACGAGGAGGCCGCGCGGGCGGCGGTGTAGTGGCTCTGCACCCAGTCCGGGACGTCCGTCGCCAGCCACGTCTCCAGCTGCGGCGCACCGGGTCCGCCGTCGACGCACTCGGTGTCGCGGCCCGCGGGGACCTCCACGTCGGGGAACACCACGATGGGGGCGGCGATCTGCCGGTGGGCGACGGCCCCGTCGACCGACGGCACGACGTCCATCGCCTCCAGCCACTGCTGCGGGGTCCCCGGGTAGCCGTGGAACGCCTCGACGACGGGGTACCCGCCGGCGGGTGCGGGCTGCGTGCCGTACCCGGCGGGCAGCAGGACGAGCACCGTGCCGGTGACCCCCGACGCCGGGCCGGGTACCTGGGCGCGGAACACCCGCCCGTCGTACCCGTCGAGCCGTTCCGCCGCCGGGGCCGCGGCGGTGCCCGTCGCGGTCGTGGTCGTGGTGGTGGTGGTCGTCGTGGTCGTCGTGGTGGTCTGCGCGGACCGGGTGCCGAGGAGGTCGTCCCAGTCGGAGTACAGGCCGAACCGCGAGTTCACGACGAGGAACACCGCCACCAGGACGGTCAGGTTGACCGCGACGAGCGAGACCGCCCGGCCCAGCAGCGCCGCCACCCCCCGTCGCGCCAGCACTCGCCAGCCGGCGACGACCGCGACCAGCGCCGCGCACGCCACCGCGATGGCCACCCCCTGGGTGACCGGGCTCGACAGACCCACCGTGGAACTCCCCCCGCACCGACGGACGCCGGCGGGCGTCCCGGACGATCGTGGCCGACGGGGACCGGCGGTGGGGTCGTTCTCAGCCGATGCCCGGCGAACGTGGGGCGTGTTCGGAGGTGAGCGCCGCGAGCACGGCGTCGGCGATGGCCCGCTGGCCCCGCGCGTCCGGGTGGTCCCCGTCGTCGGCCAGCAGCGACGTGGGGTCCACGTCGCCGCGGTCGCCGTGGAAGACCGGGCGCAGCCCCACGACCGAGACCTGCCCGCCGTCGGCGGCGAGGGCCGCCGGCAGCCGGTCGTCGAAGGCGTCCGTCAGCTCCTCGTGGACGCCGCGCTGCGCGGGGGTGTACCGCGCGGCGGCGAGGTCGCCGTCCAGCCCGACGGCCCAGTAGTCCAGGACGACGATCCGGGCGCCGGTGGGCACGAGCCGGTCGACGGTGGCCGCGACGGTGGCGACGGCCCGCGCCGCGGCCGCGTCCACCTGGGCCGGGTCGGGCAGCGGGTCGTCGGTGACGAGGCCGGCCAGGTCGTTGGCCCCGGCCTGCAGGAGCACCACGTCGGTGGGGGAGACCTCCCCGAGGTGCTCGGCGGCCGCGGCGGCGACGTCGTCGGACGTGGCGCCGTCCTGCGCGAGCCGGTCGAGGCCCACGCGCCGGCCGGGCGCGGCGAGGTCGGCGGCCACGAGGACGGGGAAGGGGGAGCACGCGCACCCGGCACCCGTGGCCACGGAGTCACCGAGGGCGATGACGCGCGTCGGCCACCCGGCCCCGCCGTGGGTGGCGTCGTGGGTGCGGCCGGGGGCCGCGGCGGTCTGCTCGGGCAGGGAGGCGGCCACGCTGCCCAGCAGGAGCAGCACGACGGCCCCGGCGCGCACGGGTCTCACGCTCCGCACCGTGACACCACCACCCGTGCTCGACCCGTGCGGCGGGGGACGTCCCGGCCACCGTCGATGGTCGGCCCGGCGCGGCCCGCCCGCCACCGCGGACCCCGCCGCGCCCGCCCGGCCAGGGGTTGCGGCACCCGGTCGGAGGTGCGCTAGGTTCGGGACAGCCATCCAGAGCGACCGAGAGACCTGGCTCGTCGACGTCGCAGCAACCACCCCCCTCGACGTGAGGGAGGGGCAGGTGCTTCCGCCAGGACCGATGGGAGAACTCCGTGAGCACCCTGCAGTCCTCTGACGTCGCCGCGCGCCCCGCGGCCCGCACGGCCCGCCGTCGCGCGGCCCTCGGCAGCTTCGTCGGCACCACGATCGAGTGGTACGACTACTACCTCTACGGCACGGCCGCGGCGATCGTCCTGGGCCCGCTGTTCTTCCCCGACGTCGGCGGGGCCGTCGGCGTCGTCGCGGCCTTCGCCACCTACGCCGTCGGGTTCCTGGCCCGCCCCCTGGGGGGCGCCGTGGCCGGCCACCTCGGCGACCGGGTGGGCCGCAAGGCCGTCCTCGTCGCCTCCCTGCTCGTCATGGGCGTGTCCACCGCCGCCGTCGGGCTGCTGCCCACGCACGCGCAGATCGGGGCCTGGGCGCCGGTCCTGCTCGTGCTCTGCCGTCTGCTGCAAGGGTTCTCCGCGGGCGGGGAGTGGGGCGGGGCCGTCCTGCTGGCCGTCGAGCACGCCCCCACCGGACGCCGCGGCCTGTTCGGGGCGATCCCGCAGACGGGGTCGGCCGCGGGCATGGTCCTGGCCAGCGGGGGGTTCTGGCTGACCCGCTCCCTCACCGAGGACGACGCGTTCCTGTCCTGGGGCTGGCGGGTGCCGTTCCTGGCCAGCGCGGTCCTCGTCGTGGTCGGTCTGCTGATCCGGCTGAAGGTCACCGAGTCGCCCGCGTTCGCCGCGGTCCGCGCCGCCGAGGCCACGGCCCGCCGGCCCGTGGCCGAGGTGCTGCGGACCAACCGCCGCGGTGTCCTCGTGACGACGGGGATGCGGTTGGGGCAGAACGGGTCCTACGTCCTGTACACCGTGTTCGCGCTGAGCTACCTCGGCAGCGAGGTCCGCGCGGACGGGGCCGACGTCGGGTTGCTGGCCGTGCTCGTCGCCTCGGTGCTGAGCCTGGCCACGACCCCGTTCTGGGGCTGGCTGTCCGACCGCGTCGGCCGCCGCCCGGTCTACCTGGCCGGGTCCGTGCTCACCGCCCTGTTCGCCGTCCCGGCGTTCTGGCTCTTCGACACCGGGTCCACGGCCCTGGTCGTGGGGGCCGTCGTCGTCGCGGTGAACCTGGGCCACGACAGCCAGTACGGCGCGCAGGGCGCGTTCTTCGCCGAGCAGTTCGACGACCGCACGCGCTACAGCGGCGCCTCCCTGGGCTACTCGATCGGGGCCGTCCTCGGCGGCGGCCTGACGCCGCTGATCGCGGCCTCGCTGCTGGCCGCCGGCGGGGGATCGCCCTGGCTGGTCGCCGGCTACCTGTCGTTCCTGGCGGTGCTCACCACCGTCGCCGCCGCCTGCACGCGCGAGACCGCGCACGAGCCCCTGGAGGGTCCGACCCCGTGAAACCCCTGCGCCTGAACGCCTTCGCCATGGCCTGCGTCGGGCACCAGGCCGCCGGCCTGTGGACGCGGGCCGAGGACCGCAGCGCCGACTACCGCACCCTGCGGCACTGGACCGACCTCGCGCGGCTGCTCGAGCGCGGCGGGTTCGACGCCCTGTTCCTCGCCGACGTCCTCGGCACCTACGACGTCCACGGCGGCTCGCGCGACGCCGCCGTCCGCGCCGCCGCGCAGGTCCCCGTCAACGACCCGCTCGGTGCGGTCTCGGCGATGGCGGCGGTCACGGAGAACCTCGGGTTCGGCCTCACCGTCACCACGACGTACGAGCAGCCGTACTCCCTGGCCCGCCGGCTCACGACGCTGGACCACCTCACGCAGGGCCGGGTCGCCTGGAACGTCGTCACGGGCTACCTGGACTCCGCCGCGCGCAACCTCGGGTTCACCGCCCAGGTCGCCCACGACGAGCGCTACGACGTCGCCGAGGAGTACCTGGAGGTCTGCTACAAGCTGTGGGAGGGCTCCTGGGAGGACGGCGCCGTCGTCCGCGACGCGGCCCGCGGGGTGTACGCCGACCCGGCCAAGGTCCACGACATCGCCCACCACGGCCGGTACTTCGACGTGCCCGGGGCGTTCCTGTGCGAGCCGTCCCCGCAGCGCACCCCCGTCGTGTTCCAGGCCGGGTCCTCCCCGCGCGGGCAGCGGTTCGCGGCCCGGCACGCCGAGTGCGTCTTCGTCATCGCCCCCACCGCGGCCATCGCCCGCCGCTCGGTGGACTCGTTGCGGCGCGAGGTCGCCGAGGCCGGGCGCGACCCGCGGTCGGTCCAGGTGTACGCGGGGCTGACCGCGGTGGTGCGCAGTTCCGACGCCGAGGCCCGCGCCCTGCTGGCCGACTACCGCGAGCACGCCAGCCGGGAGGGGGCGCTCGCCCTGTTCGGCGGCTGGACCGGGGTCGACCTCGCGGGGGCGGCCCCCGGGCAGGTGCTGCAGCACGTCACGACCGACGCCAACCGCTCGGCGCTGCGCAACTTCACCGACGACCCCGACCGGGAGTGGACGGTCGAGGACCTCGCCCGCTTCGTCGCCGTCGGCGGGCGCGGCCCGGTCCTGGCCGGTTCCCCGCAGACCGTCGCCAACGAGCTGGAGGCGTTCGCGCAGGAGGCCGACGTCGACGGCTTCAACCTCATGTACGCCACGATGCCCGGGACCTTCACCGACGTCGTGGACCACCTCGTGCCCGAGCTGGCCCGCCGCGGCCGCACGGCCCCGCCCCCGGCCCCCGGGACGACCCTGCGCGAACGCCTCGGCACCGGGGACGGCCCGCGGCTGGCCGCCACCCACACCGGGGCCGGGTTCCGACGGCCCTGAGCCCGCCGCGGGCGGTGCCGGCCGCGCGGAACGCCCGGGGGGTCTGCCACGTTCATCCCCGAGGACGGGTTCTCGCGGGGAAGGGACGGAATGCACCGGCACCACAACGGCGTCAAGACCGCCGTGCTGTTCGGCGCGATCTGGGCCGTGCTGCTGCTCATCGGGGGTCTGCTGGCGTCCTCGTTCCGGGCGCCCGTGATCCTGCTGGTCTTCGTGCTCCTGGGCGTGGGCACGTCGGCCTACGGCTACTGGAACTCCGCCACGCTCGCGCTGCGCGCCATGCGGGCCCGCCCGGTCTCGGAGGCCGAGCAGCCCGCGATGTACCGGATCGTGCGGGAGCTGTCGACGAGGGCGCAGCAGCCCATGCCCCGGCTGTACGTGTCCCCGACGATGGCGCCCAACGCCTTCGCGACGGGCCGCAACCCCGAGAACGCCGCCGTGTGCTGCACCGAGGGCATCCTGCAGGTGCTCGACGAGCGCGAGCTGCGGGGGGTCCTGGGGCACGAGCTCATGCACGTCTACAACCGCGACATCCTCACGAGCTCGGTCGCGGGGGCGCTCGCCGGGATCATCACCTCCATCGCCCAGTTCGGGCTGTTCTTCGGCTCGATGCTCGGCGGCGGCCGGGACGAGGACCGGCCCAACCCGCTCGCGATGCTGCTGCTCTCGCTCGTGGCCCCGCTGGCCGCCACCGTCATCCAGCTCGCCATCTCCCGCACCCGCGAGTACGACGCGGACGAGGACGGCGCCAAGCTGACGGGGGACCCGCTGGCGCTGGCCTCGGCCCTGCGCAAGCTGGAGATGGGCACCCGCCAGCTCCCGCTGCCGCCCGAGCGCGAGCTGGTGAACTCCAGCCACATGATGATCGCCAACCCGTTCCGCGGGCAGGGGGTGGCCAAGCTGTTCGCCACCCACCCGCCCATGGCCGAGCGCATCGCGCGCCTGGAGGCGCTGGCCGGCTACCGCCGCTGAGCGCTCAGCCCAGCCGCGACTCCAGCCACGCCCGGAACGAGGCCACGAGCGGGCCGCCCGGGTCCTTGCCCGCCCCGTGGTCGGCGCCGGGGACGAGCTGTTCCTCCACGGTGTCCCCGGCGGCCCGCACGGCGTCGCAGAAGACCTCGGTCTGGGCGGGCGGGACGATCTCGTCGGCGGTGCCCGCCCCGGCCCACAGCGGCATCCCGTAGGGGGCCAGGCGCGCGGGGTCCCCGAGGGCGAACCGGTCGTCGACCTCGGCGGGGGAGCCGCCGAACACCCCCACCACGTTCGGGTCCGACCCGGCGGCCGCCGTCGGGTTCAGCACCCCCGACAGCGAGGCCGCCAGGGCCGGGGTCAGCCGCGGGTCCGCCCCCGGGGCGCCCGCCGGCAGCCCGCGCCGGGCCGCCGCCCACATCGCCAGGTGCCCCCCGGCGGAGTGCCCCACGCAGCAGACCCGGTCGACCGGCAGGGAGAACTGCGAGGCCGCCACGGTCGCGAGGTCGACGGCCGTGGCGGCGTCGGTGAACGTCGAGGGCCAGCCGCCGCCGTCCCCGTGGCCGCGGTAGTCGACGTTGAGGACGGGGTAGCCCCGCCCGACCAGGTCGCCGACGAGGGCGTTGACGTCCCGCCGGTCGAACCCGGCCTGCCAGCCGCCCCCGTGCACGACGACGAGCAGGACGTCCCGGCGCTCGCCGGTGGGCAGCCACAGGTCGCTGACCTGCCGGTGGTGCTCGCCGTAGCGGTAGACGGTCCGCTGGGTCGGGCTCAGCCCGTCCGGGACGAACGAGGGGTCGGTCCCGGCGTCGGGGGTGCCCGTCGCGGTGGGTGCTGCAGTGGGTGTCCCCGTGGGTGTCGCGGGGCCGGGGGCGGCCGGGGCGGGGTCGTCCCCGCCCGAGCAGCCGGCCAGGACGCCGCCGGCCAGGGCCAGACCGAGCAGGGTGCGCCGGTCCGGTCCCGCGGCCCGGCGGGCGTTCGCGGTCACCTCAGCGGTAGTTCACGAACTGCAGTGCGACGTCGAGGTCGGCCCCCTTGAGCAGGCTGATGACCTCCTGCAGGTCGTCGCGGCTCTTGGAGCTGACGCGCATCTCCTCGCCGGTGACCTGCGTCTTGACACCCTTGGGGCCCTCGTCGCGGATGATCTTGCCGATCTTCTTGGCCACGTCCTGCTCCAGGCCCTCCTTGAGGGTGGCGGTGATGCGGTACTCCTTGCCCGAGGGCAGCGGCTCGGAGGTGTCGAGGGCCTTCAGCGACACCCCGCGCTTGATGAGCTTGGTCTGCAGCACGTCCAGGACGGCGTTCACGCGGTCCTCGGAGCTGGCGACCATGAGGATCGACTCCCCGCTCCACCGGACGTCGGCCCCGACGCCCTTGAAGTCGTAGCGCTGGGAGATCTCCTTGGCGGCCTGGTTCAGGGCGTTGTCGACCTCCTGACGGTCGACCTTGCTGACGACGTCGAACGACGAGTCGCTGGGCACGAGGGGGGTCCTCCTGGTGTGGATCGGGATCTCGGTTACCGAGCAGTGCCTCGGGCTTGCTATCGTCTCACCCGTCACCAGCTCGCTGGTGGCACTGGCGGGTTGCCCGAGCGGCCAAAGGGAGCGGATTGTAAATCCGCCGGCGTAGCCTACGTTGGTTCGAATCCATCACCCGCCACGTCGCGAGTCGCGACCCGGTGCTCCGCGCGGAGCACCGGGTCGTGGCGTGTAAGGTCGTCACCGGCCGCGCACGCGGCAGCACGACCAGCAACATCGCAGCACTGCCCCGATAGCTCAGTGGTAGAGCACTTCCTTGGTAAGGAAGAGGTCTCGAGTTCAATCCTCGATCGGGGCTCGCAGCCGGCGGCCTCCGCCGGACGCACGGCGGGGTAGCTCAGTTGGTAGAGCAAGCGGCTCATAATCGCTGTGTCGCCGGTTCAAGTCCGGCCCTCGCTACAGCCCACGACGCGCTCCGAGCGGTCACCGATCCGGTGGCCGCTCGTCGCGCGTCCGGGCGGCGTGCGCGCATCGCGTACCCTGGTAGGCAGTTCGGCGGAGCAGTCCTGGACACCGCCCGCAGTTGACGACACGCAGTCGCAGAGACCGAGGAAGAGGCACCCGCCGTGGCCAAGACCACCGACGTCCGCCCGAAGATCACCATGGCTTGCACCGAGTGCAAGGAGCGGAACTACATCACGAAGAAGAACCGGCGGAACGACCCCGACCGCCTGGACCTGGCGAAGTTCTGCCCGCGCTGCGGCCGCAAGACCACGCACCGCGAGACCCGCTGACCCTCTCGTCCCGGGAGGGGAGCCGCACCGCCGTGACCGTCACCGTCGACGAGTCCTTCGCGGGGCGCGTCTACCCGTCCACCGGAACGACCCTGGTGACCGCCGACGCGGTCCGGGCCTTCGCCCGGGCCGTGCGGGCGGCCCACCCCAGCCACCACGACGCCGGCGCGGCGCGGGCGGTCGGACACGCCGACGTGGTCGCCCCCCCGACGTTCGCCGTCACCCTCGCCCAGGCCGCCGAGCAGCAGTTCGTCGCCGACCCGGCCGCGGGCATCGACTTCTCCCGCGTCGTGCACGGCGAGGAGCGCTTCACCCACCACCGCCCGATCGTGGCCGGCGACGAGGTGGCCGCCGAGCTGCACGTCGACCGCGTCCGCGTCGTGCGCGGCAACGCGATGGTCACCACCCGCACCGAGCTCACCCTCGCCGACGGCACCCCGCTGACCACGGTGGTCTCGATGCTCGTCGTGCGCGCCCCCGAGGCGGCCCCCGAGGCGGAGGTCCCCGCGTGAGCACCGACGAGCGCGTCGAGGTCGGCACCGAGCTGCCGACCGCCCGCTACGAGCTGTCCCGCGAGGACCTGCGCGCCTACGCCGAGGCCTCCGGGGACCGCAACCCCATCCACCTCGACGAGGCGACGGCCCGGTCGGTCGGGCTGCCCGACGTCATCGCCCACGGGATGCTGACGATGGGCCTGGCGGGCACCGTCGTGGCCGACTGGGTCGGCGACCCCGCCCGGGTCCTGTCCTACGGCACGAAGTTCACCGCCCCGGTCGTCGTGCCGGCCGGGGCCCCGGCCGTGGTCGAGGTCGCCGGCACCGTCGTCGGGCTCGACGCGGCCGCCGGCACCGCCGAGGTCGACCTGGTCGTCACCAGCGGGGACGAGAAGGTCCTCACCCGGGCGCGCGCCGTCGTCGCGCTCCGGTGACCGCCCCGGCCACCCCGCTCGCCCCCGCCACCGCGGCCCTGCGGGCGCGGACGGCCGTGCACGCGACGTTCGTCCTCAACGGCGTCTTCATGTCGGCGTGGGTGTCCCGCATCCCCTCGGTCCGCGACACCCTCGGGCTGTCCAACGGCGGCATGAGCCTCCTGCTGCTGGCGTTCTCCCTCGGCTCGGTCGTCGCGATGCCGCTGGCCGGGGCCGTCGTGCTCCGCGTCGGGCCGGCCCGCACGGTGTTCCTGGGGGCGGTGGCCGTCGCGGCGGGGCTGGCGGTCGTGGCCGCCTCGGTCGACGGCGCCGGGCTCCTCGCCCCGGCCGCCCTGGGGTTGTTCGTCGCCGGCGCCGGCACGGCGAGCTGGGACGTCGCGATGAACGTCGAGGGCTCGGCCGTCGAGCGGCGGCTGGACCGCTCGATCATGTCCCGCTTCCACGCCGCGTGGAGCCTGGGGACGGTGGTCTCCGCCGGTCTCGGGGTCCTGCTGCTGCGGTTCGGCGTCCCGACCTGGGCCCACCTGGCGGGGGTCGCCGTCCTGGCGGTCGCGGGGACGGCGGTCACCACCCGCTCCTACCTCGCGGGTGCGGCCGTGCCGGGGGAGGGGCGGGAACGGCCCGCGGGCAGCATCACCCTGCGCCAGGCCTGGCGGGAGCCGCGCACCCTCGTCATCGGCGTCCTGGTGCTGTGCACGGCCTTCGTCGAGGGGACCGCCAACGACTGGCTGGCCCTGGGCATCGTCGACGGCCACGACGCCGCCCACTCGGTGGGCGTGGCGGGCTTCACCGTCTTCGTCGTCGCCATGACCGTGGGCCGGCTCAGCGGCCCCTGGCTGCTGGAGACGTTCGGACGGGTCCGGACCCTGCGCACCAGCGCCGCGGTCGCGGCCGTCGGCATCGCCACCTTCGTGCTGTCCCCGACCGTGGGCGTGGCGATGGCCGGGGCCCTGCTGTGGGGGCTGGGCACGGCCCTGGGCTTCCCCACGGGCATGAGCGCGGCCGGGGACCAGGAGGTCAACGCCGCCGTCCGGGTCAGCGTGGTCTCCTCCGTGGGCTACGCCGCCTTCCTCGCCGGTCCGCCGCTGCTGGGGCTGCTGGCCGACCACGTCGGGGTCACGACCGCGGTGACCGCCGCGGCCGTCGCCGCCGTCGTGGGGCTGTTCGTCGCCTCGGCCGCCGCCCCGCACGCCGAGGGCACCGCCCTCGGCTCGGCCCGCCGCCGCCCGGAGGGCAAGCTGTCCTCGTGACCACCACGCTCGCCGACCTCACCACCCTGCGCGTCGGGGGACCGGCCCGCCGCCTCGTCCGGGCCCGCACCGAGGCGGAGCTGGTGACGGCCGTCCGGGAGGCCGACGACGCCGGGGAGCCGCTGCTCCTGCTGGCCGGGGGGTCCAACCTCCTCGTCGCGGACACCGGCTTCGACGGCACCGTCGTCCACGTCGCCACCGAGGGTCTGCAGGTGGCCTCGGAGGACGCCTGCGGGGGCGGGATCGTCACCGTCGCCGCCGGTCACACGTTCGACGACTTCGTCGCCACGGCCGTCGAGCGCGGCTGGGCCGGGGTCGAGGCCCTGTCCGGCATCCCCGGCAGCGTCGGGGCGACCCCCGTGCAGAACGTCGGCGCCTACGGCCAGGACATCGCCCAGACGGTCGAGACCGTCCGCACCTGGGACCGGGTCGAGCGCCGGCAGCGCACCTTCGTCGCGGCCGAGCTGGAGTTCGGCTACCGCACGTCGCTGCTGAAGCGCTCGCGCGTGGCCCTGCACGGTGCGCACCCCGAGAGCCGCTACGTCGTCCTGGCCGTCACCTTCCAGTTCCCGCTGCGCGCGCACGGCTCGCCGGTGCGCTACCCCGAACTGGCCCGTCGCCTCGGCGTGCAGGTGGGCGACCTGGCCCCGGCCCGCGACGTCCGCCGCGCGGTGCTGGAGCTGCGGGCGGGCAAGGGGATGGTCTGGGACCCGGACGACCGCAGCGACCACGACACCTGGAGCGCGGGGTCGTTCTTCACCAACCCCGTGCTGGCCCCGGACCAGGCCGACGCCCTGCCCGCCGACGCCCCGCGGTTCCCGGCCGACGGCGGCCTGGTCAAGACGTCCGCGGCCTGGCTCATCGACCGCGCCGGGTTCGGCAAGGGTTTCGGCGCCCCCGGCCCGGCGACCCTGTCGACCAAGCACACCCTGGCCCTGACCAACCGCGGGTCCGCGACCGCCACCGACCTCCTGGACCTGGCCCGGACGGTGGCCGACGGTGTCGAGCAGGCGTTCGGCGTGCGGCTCGTCAACGAGCCCGTGCTGGTGGGGGCCTCGCTGGACTGACGGGGCTCAGCCGACGGGGTTCAGCCGACGGTGCGCCGGGACCGGCCCACCGAGTCCAGGGCCGCGCGCACGACGTCCAGCGCCTGGTCGGGGGTCAGCCCCGAGCTGAGGGCCCGCTCCACGAACCCCTCCGCGGCCCACCGCACGTCCTCCTCCACGCTCACCCCGGCCGCGACGACGGTCCCCGTCCGCCGCCGGGAGACGACCGTGCCGACGAGTTCGAGCTCCCGGTAGGCCCGCTGCACCGTCCCCACGGCCAGGCCGAGGTCCGCCGCGAGCGCCCGCGCCGCGGGGAGCCGGTCGCCCTCGCGCAGCGCACCGGTCGTCACGAGGGTCGTGACCTGCTCGCGCAGCTGCTCGTAGGCCGGGACGGCCGAGGCCGTGTCGACGAGGACGCGCAGCTCGCTCACGCCGGCACCGTCGCCGGGGCCGCCCGCGGCAGTCCGCGCGCCGGGACGAGCAGGACCGCCAGGGCCAGGAGCAGCAGCGGGACGCCCGCCAGCGCGACGCCCGCCGAGACGGCGTCGAGGACGGGCGACAGGCCCGTGCCCCCCTCCACCACGCGACCGCTCACCTCGACGCTCCAGGACCCGCCCACCCGGTGCGCGGCGGTCCCGCCCACGACGACCAGGGCCGCGGTGGTCGCCAGCAGCGCCGCCGTCGTGACCCGCAGGGCGCGGTGGGCGGCGGCCCGGCGCAGCGTCCCGTCCGTCGCCGCGTCGGCGGCGGGGACGGCCGGTCGCCGGGGGACCTGGAGGAGGACGGCCACGGTGAGGACGACGGCCAGGGCGGACGCGAGGGCGATCGGGGCCGCGTAGTGGGCGCCGGGGAAGGGGCTGGCGCTGGCCGAGCTCACGGCGTCGTGCACGGAGATCGCCCGGCCGGAGTCGTCGGCGAGCGCCGTGCCGGCGACGCAGACGGCCCAGAGCAGCCCGCCGGCCACGGCGAACAGCACGACCAGCCCGCGCGGGGCGTCCTGCCGGACGGTCCGCACGACCAGTCGCGCGGACCGCAGCCGCTGCGCCGGCCGCGGCCAGGTGAGCTCGCCGGCCAGGAGGACCCCGGCGTGCAGGGCGGCCGCGGCCAGCGGTGCGACGGCCACGAGCTGCGTGCGGGGCAGGGAGGTCGGGGGCAGGGCGAGACCGGCGACGAGCAGCGCGACCGCGAGGGCGAGCGCCGTCCCGGCGACGACCGTGCCCCGGCGCCGGGCCCGGGCCACCGGGGCGGTGAGGTCCCTCGACGGCACGTGTCGGACGAGCAGCACGCACCCCACGACGAGTCCGCCGAGGAGCAGGATCGTCAGGGGGAGGGCGAGGACGAGCGGTCCGAACACGGCGACCTCCAGGACTCAATGAATCAACTCATTGAGTCAATCACACCGGGACGTCCCGCGTCGCCCGTTCCGCTGACCCGGCGGGCTGCGCCAGCCAGTCGTCCACGGCCGCGTGCAGCTCCGCCTTCGTCGCGCCCGGTGCTCGCGAGGCGCTGATCGACGCCTTCGCCAGCCCGGCCAGCCCCTCGTCGTCGAAGCCGTGGTCCTCGCGGGCGCTGCGGTACTGCGCGGCCAGCCGCGGCCCGAACAGCAGCGGGTCGTCCGCCCCCAGGGCGACCGTTGCGCCCGCGGACACCAGCTGCCGCAACGGGACCCGCGGCAGGTCGGGGTAGACGCCGAGGGAGACGTTGCTCGTCGGGCACACCTCCAGGGCGATGCCGGCGTGGACCAGCCGCTCCAGCACCGCCGGGTCCTCACCGCTGCGCACCCCGTGCCCGAGCCGGTCCGGGCGCAACGCCCCCAGCGTCGTCTCGACGTGCCGCGGGCCCAGCAGCTCACCGGAGTGCGGCACGCACGCCAGCCCCGCGGCCCGGGCGATGTCGAAGGCCCCGGCGAACTCGGCCGTGTCCCCGCGCCGCTCGTCGTTGGACAGCCCGAACCCCACGACCGTGCCCGCCCCGTCCCCGGCGTGCCGGGCCGCCAGCCGGGCCAGGGTCCGGGCGTCCAGCGGGTGCCGGACGCGGCTGGCGGCCACGACGACCGCGACCTGCGTGCCGGTGAGGGCCGTGGCGTCGCGCGCGGCCTGCAGGACGATCTCCAGGGCTGGGGTGATGCCGCCGACGTGCACGGCGTAGGACGTCGGGTCGACCTGCAGCTCCAGCCACCGCGAGCCCTCCGCGGCGTCGTCGGCGGCCGCCTCCAGGACGATGCGCCGCATGTCGTCCGCGGTCCGCACGCAGGCGCGCGCGGCGTCGTAGAGCCGCTGGAAGCGGAACCATCCGCGGGCGTCGGGGGACAGCGTGATCATGGTCTGGGAGCTCAGCGTCGCGGGCAGCCGGATGCCGTGCCGCTGCGCGAGCTCGAGCAGCGTCGAGGTCCGCATCGACCCGGTGAAGTGCAGGTGCAGGTGGGCCTTGGGGAGGGTCTCGACCGCGCGCATCACGCTCCGTGAGTCTGCCAGCACAGCCGGCTCCGCGCGGGGTCGGAGGGGCCCTGGTGGAACGCCTCGGTGGCCCCGTGAGGTCGATGATCGGCCGCGTGGGGCCAACGAGGTCGACCTCGCGCCCCTGCGCGCATCACGCGGGGGGCGAGAGCAGCCCCCGCCGCAGCGCCACGGTCACCGCGTGCGTCCGGTCGTCCACCCCGAGCTTGGCGAAGACGCGCAGCAGGTGCGTCTTGACCGTCGCCTCACCGATGAACAGCTCGCGCCCGATCTCGGCGTTCGTCGCCCCGCGGGCGACGGCGCCCAGCACGTCCAGCTCGCGCGGGGTGAGCGTCTCCTGGGCCGGGGCCCGCAACCGCGCCGCGAGCCGGGCGGCCACCGGTGGCGCCAGGACCGTCTCGCCCCGCGCGGCCGCGCGCACCGCGGCCACGAGGTCGGCGAGCGGGGTGTCCTTGAGCAGGTACCCCGTGGCACCCGCCTCCACGGCCCGCACGATGTCGGTGTCCGTCTCGTACGTGGTCAGCACGAGCACGCGCACCGACGGGTGCTCCCGCCGGATCCGCCCGGTCGCGCCGGCGCCGTCGAGTCCGGGCATCCGCAGGTCCATGAGGACCACGTCCGGGGCCAGCGCGGCGACGAGCCGCAGGGCCTGCAGCCCGTCCTCGGCGCTGCCCACGACCTCCAGGTCGTCGGTGGTGGCCAGCAGCGCCTCGATGCCGCCGCGGACGACCGGGTGGTCGTCCACCACCAGCACCCGGGTCACCGCGCGCTCCCGGTGGTGTCCCCGGTGGTGTCCCCGCCGGGTGTGGTCGGCACGGCGATCCGCACGCGGGTCCCTTGCCCGCGCTGCCCGGCCACCTCGACCGCTCCGCCGGCCTCCTGCACGCGCCGGCGCATCCCGGCCAGGCCGAAGCCGTGCCCGCCGGTCAGGTCGGCCGCCTCGACCCCCACGCCGTCGTCGCGCACCTCCAGGGACGCGCTGCCGTCCGCGCTGGAGAGCAGCACCTGCGCCCGGCGGGCCCCGGCGTGCTTGCGCACGTTGGCCAGGGCCTCCTGCGCCGCGCGCAGCAGCACCACCTGCTGGGCCTGCGGGAGCGTCACCGGGTCCTGACCGGTCACCACGACGTCCACCCGGACGCCGCTCTCGCGCGAGACCCGGTCGGCGAGCCGGCGCAGGGCCTCGGCGAGCGTGTCCGCGTCCTCCAGGCCGACGGGGCTCATGGCGGCCACGAGCGTGCGGGCCTCGGCCAGCCCGGACCGGGCGGCGTCCTCGATGAGGCCCAGGGCCCGCCGGGTGGGTTCCTCCCGCGCGAGGGTGGCCGCGGACGCGGCGAGCAGGACGATGCCGGTGAACCCCTGGGCGAGGGTGTCGTGGATGTCGGCGGCCATCCGCGCGCGTTCGGCCGCGACCCCCGCGTCGTGGTGCGCCGCAGCCAGTTCGGCCCGGGTCGCCTCCAGCTCGGCGATGAGCTGGGCCCGGTCCGCGCTCTGCTCGACGACGAAGGAGATCCACACCCCGAGCACGCAGGTGAACCCCACGGACACGAGCATGGACACGGCGATGTCCACCGTGGCGACCGTGGGCCCGTACCCGGCGGCCATCCCGACGAGCCCGGCCAGCGCGGTCGCGACCGTCCACAGCACGCCCTCGCGGCGGGTGTCGGTGAGGAACCACGTCTGCGGGAAGGCGATGAACAGCAGGAAGCTCAGCTGCGGGTCGGCGGCGTAGGCCCCGCACAGCCCGACGACGGCGACCGCCAGGTACGCCCGGGCCCGCCAGTCGCGCCGACGGGCCCCGGGCACGGCGAGGAGGCCGTAGGCGAGCGCGACGACCCCGACGGCCAGCGCGGCGAGGCCGGCGTCGGGGTCGGGGGAGGTGAGCAGGACGACCCCGGCGATGACGACGAACAGGCCGAAGGCCCCGTGCCACCCGGGCACGCTGCGCACCCACCACGACCCCGCGCTCTGCGGGCCCGTGGCCGACCAGCGCTCCCGGGGTGTCGGCACGGTCCTCATGGTGCCGCCCGCGCGCCCGTCACCGGGGGACCCGGGGGGACGTCGCCTCAGCGCACCTCGGCCAGCAGCCGCTGGACCCGCTCGACGCCGGTGACGAGGTCGGCGTCGGACAGGGCGTAGGACAGGCGCAGGAACCCGCTGGGCCCGAACGCCTCACCCGGCACGACCGCGACCTCGGCCTCGGTGAGGATCAGCTCGGCCAGGCGCGCCGAGGAGGTGATCTCGTGCCCCCGCAACGTCCTGCCGATGAGGCCCTCGACGCTGGGGTAGGCGTAGAAGGCGCCCTGCGGCAGCGGGCAGTCCACGCCCTCGATCGCGTCGAGCATCGAGACCATCGTGCGGCGGCGCCGGTCGAAGGCCTCGCGCATCTGCGCCACCGCCGTCAGGTCGCCGGTGAGGGCCTGCACGGCCGCGCGCTGGGAGACGTTGGCGACGTTGGAGGACAGGTGGGACTGCAGGTTGCCCGCGGCCCCGACGACGTCGGCGGGGGCGATCATCCAGCCCACCCGCCAGCCCGTCATGGCGTACGTCTTGGCCACGCCGTTGAGGACGATCGTGGTGTCGGCGAGCTCGGGGACCTCCACGGGCATCGAGGCCGCGCGCACGCCGTCGTAGACGAGGTGCTCGTAGATCTCGTCGGTGACGACCCAGACGCCGTGCTCCAGGGCCCAGTGCCCGATGGCCCGGACCTCCTCGGGCGCGTAGACGGCGCCCGTGGGGTTGGAGGGGGAGCAGAACAGCAGCGCCTTGGTGCGGGGGGTGCGCGCCGCCTCGAGCTGGTCGACGGTCACCTTGTAGCCGGCCTCGAGCCCGGCGAACACCTCCACCGCCACCCCGCCGGCCAGCCGGGCCGCCTCGGGGTAGGTGGTCCAGTACGGCGCCGGCAGCAGCAGCTCGTCGCCCGGGTCCAGGATCGCCGCGAACGCCTCGTAGACGGCCTGCTTGCCGCCGTTGGTCACGAGGACCTGCCCGGGGGAGACCTCGTACCCGGAGTCGCGCAGCGTCTTGGCCGCGATCGCCTCCTTGAGGGCGGGCAGCCCCCCGGCCGGGGTGTAGCGGTGGTTGGCGGGGTCCTGGCAGGCCGCGACGGCCGCGTCCACGACGGCCTGGGGGGTGGGGAAGTCCGGCTCGCCCGCGCCGAAGCCGATGACAGGCCGGCCCGCCGCCTTCAGCGCCTTCGCCTTCGCGTCCACCGCGAGGGTCGCGGACTCGGCGATGCCGCCGACGCGGGCCGAGACCCGCGACCGGGCCTGCTCGGGGGCGGTGGGCTGGGGACTCGTCTGCGCGGTCACGCGGGTCATCCTCCCACCCTCCCCGGGGGGACGGTTCGACTCACGGGGCCGCCGTCACCTATGGTGGTCCCGGCGGTCCCCGTACCGCTGCGGTGGAACGCGCCTCACGGCGGGTGATCCGCGAAGGGCAGTGGCGCAATTGGTAGCGCACCGGTCTCCAAAACCGGCGGTTGTGGGTTCGAGTCCCTCCTGCCCTGCGAGCACCACCCGCGGGCCGGCCTCCCGGTCCGCGTTCCCAGGAGGCGAGCACAGGAGCGGGGCGGCCGACGTGAGCCAGACGACGAAGGCCGTGGTCGATCCCGGCGAGTCCAAGCGGCGCACCGGTCTCGTCCTGTTCCTGCGGCAGGTCGTCGAGGAGTTGCGCAAGGTCGTCTGGCCGAGCCGCCGGGACCTGCTGAGCTACACCGGCGTCGTCCTCGTCTTCGTCGTGGCGATGATGCTCTTCGTCTCCTTGCTGGACTACGGCATCGGCAAGCTCATCCTGCTGGTGTTCGGGTCCTGACGAGCGTCGTCGCGGCCCCACCTGGGGGCGCGTCAGTCCCGAACCCAAGGAAGCAGGTCAGCACGTGTCGGAGCAGTGGGGTCGTCCCTCGGACGACGACCGGTCGGACGAGCCGTTCGACGCGACCCAGTCCTACGACGCCGAGGACGTCCGCGACGACGCCGCGGCGGACGTCGAAGCCGACGACGAGCAGTCCGCTGACACCCCCGACGCCCCCGTGGGCGACGCCCTCGGTGCGCCCGAGGCGCAGACGGCCGGCGCGCAGACCGGCGACCTGACCGCCGAGGCCGACGACGTGCTGACGGACGACGCGCCGACGGACGACGTGCCGGCGCAGGACGCGGCCGCCGAGGAGGCGCCGGGCGAGGCACTGGACCCCGGCGAGGGCGACGTCGACGAGGCCGAGGAGTTCCGCAAGAAGCTGCGGCGCATGCCCGGTGAGTGGTTCGTCATCCACTCCTACGCCGGGTACGAGAACCGCGTGAAGACCAACCTCGAGACGCGCATGACGTCCCTCAACATGGAGGACTACATCTTCCAGGTCGAGGTGCCCATGGA
This sequence comes from Kineococcus halophytocola, assembly GCF_041276425.1. Classification (NCBI taxonomy): domain Bacteria; kingdom Bacillati; phylum Actinomycetota; class Actinomycetes; order Kineosporiales; family Kineosporiaceae; genus Kineococcus; species Kineococcus halophytocola. The sequence goes on from NZ_JBGFTU010000009.1 coordinate 63,431, forward strand.
GGAGGTCGTCGAGGTCAAGAACGGCCAGCGCAAGAACGTGCGCCGCGTCCGCATCCCCGGGTACGTCCTCGTCCGCATGGACCTGACGGACGAGTCGTGGGGCGCCGTGCGGCACACCCCCGGCGTCACCGGTTTCGTGGGCAACACCCACCAGCCCGTCCCGCTGTCCCAGGACGAGATCTTCTCGATGCTCGCCCCGGCGCTGACCCCTACGCCGCAGGCGGGGGAGAAGGCCTCCACCGGTGGCGGCGGCACCGCCACCGCGGCGCCGACGAAGGTCGTCGACTTCGAGGTCGGCGAGTCGGTCACCGTCATGGAGGGCCCCTTCGAGACGCTCCCGGCGACGATCTCGGAGATCTCCGCGGACCGCCAGAAGCTCACCGTCCTGGTGTCGATCTTCGGCCGCGAGACCCCCGTCGAGCTCAACTTCAACCAGGTCGCCAAGATCTGAGGCGCCCCGCGCGAGCGAACCCCCTGCCCCGCACCGGGTCAGGGGGTTCGCCGCGTTCGGTGGCGGTACCGGTGCCGCCGGCGTCGTAGACTGGACGACGGCCTCCAACCACTCGTCGCCCGATCCGCGGGCACCGAAGGGCCGTTCACGCACCCGAGGAAGGGATCGCTCATGCCCCCCAAGAAGAAGGTCGCCGGGCTCATCAAGCTCCAGATCAAGGCCGGCCAGGCGACCCCGGCCCCGCCGATCGGCCCCGCGCTCGGTCAGCACGGCGTGAACATCATGGAGTTCTGCAAGGCGTACAACGCCCAGACCGAGGCCCAGCGCGGCAACGTCATCCCGGTCGAGATCACGGTGTACGAGGACCGCTCGTTCACCTTCATCACCAAGACCCCGCCGGCCGCCGAGCTCATCAAGAAGGCCGCCGGCGTCGACAAGGGGTCGGGCGAGCCGCACGTGAAGAAGGTCGCCAACCTCACCCAGGCCCAGGTGCGCGAGATCGCCGAGCAGAAGCTCCAGGACCTCAACGCCAAGGACGTGGACATGGCCGCCCGCATCATCGCCGGCACCGCCCGCTCCATGGGCATCACCGTCTCCGACTGAGCACCCGCTCGGCCGGTCCCCCAGTGGCAGGGCCGCGCGCGGCCCGTCCGACCACGACCTCCCGCAACGAAGGAGCAGCAGTGAAGCGCAGCAAGGCCTACCGCGCCGCCGTCGAGAAGATCGACGGCGACGAGCTCTACGCCCCCCTCGACGCCGTGAAGCTGGCGCGCGAGACCTCCACCGTGAAGTACGACGCGACCGTCGAGGTCGCGTTCCGCCTCGGGGTGGACCCGCGCAAGGCCGACCAGATGGTCCGCGGCACCGTCAACCTGCCCCACGGCACCGGCAAGACCGCCCGCGTGCTGGTCTTCGCCGTCGGTGACCGCGCCGCGCAGGCCGAGGCCGCCGGCGCCGACATCGTCGGTGGCGACGAGCTCATCGACGAGGTGGCCAAGGGCCGCCTCGACTTCGACGCCGCCGTCGCGACGCCGGACCTCATGGGCAAGGTCGGCCGTCTGGGCAAGGTGCTGGGCCCCCGCGGCCTCATGCCGAACCCGAAGACGGGCACCGTGACCATGGACGTGGCCAAGGCCGTCACGGAGATCAAGGGCGGGAAGATCGAGTTCCGCACCGACAAGCACGCCAACCTGCACTTCATCATCGGCAAGGCGTCCTTCGACGACACCCAGCTCGTCGAGAACTACGGGGCCGCCCTCGACGAGGTGCTGCGCCTGAAGCCGTCCTCCTCCAAGGGCCGCTACCTGCGCAAGGCGACGATCACCACGACGATGGGCCCCGGCATCCCCGTGGACCCGGCCCTGACCCGCAACCTCACGGGCGAGGCCACCACCGCCTGAGAGCGGCCGGCAGCACCGTCCGCAGGGGCGGGATCCCACCGAGGGGTCCCGTCCCTGCGGCGTTCCCGTGGTCGGCAGCACCCCGGGGCGGCGTGTACGCTGGAGGAGTACCGAAGACCGCCGGTCGCCGCCTCCTCCGGGGAGCGGCCGAAGGCCCCGTGCACACGGGCGACCTGCGCAGGTGAGCATCAGCTTCGAAGTCTCGACTGTCGACGCCCCGTGCCGCGCCTGCGCCGGGGCGTTTCGTGCGTCCAGGGCCCGACCGGCCCCCCCGAGACGAAGGAAGGAGGGCACCCGTGCCGAAGCCCAGGAACATCGCGGCCGTGAAGCAGCTCACGGCTCTGTTCGAGGCGTCCAACGCCGCCGTGCTCACCGAGTACCGGGGGTTGTCCGTCGCGCAGATCACCAACCTGCGCCGGGCGCTGGGTCCTGACACGACCTACGCGGTCCTCAAGAACACGCTGACCAGCATCGCTGCGAAGGAAGCCGGCGTCACGGCTTTCGAGGGGCAGCTGTCCGGCCCTTCCGCGATCGCCTTCATCACCGGTGACCCGGTGGAGGCGGCCAAGGGTCTGCGTGACTTCGCGAAGGCCAACCCCCAGCTGATCGTCAAGAGCGGCATGCTCGACGGTCGCGCCATCAGTGCCGCTGAGGTCACGGCCCTGGCCGACCTGGAGAGCCGCGAGGTCCTCCTGGCCAAGGTCGCCGGTGTCCTCAAGGCGTCCCAGTCCAAGGCCGCGTCGCTGTTCCAGGCGCCGCTGTCGAAGACCGTCCGCACCGTGGAAGCGTTGCGGGAGAAGCAGGTCGGTTCCGAAGCCGCCTGACCCGGCGGACCGACGAGCTCGACCACACCACCCGCCCGCAGGCGCACACCTGCGGATCACCCCAGCACAGGAAGGACCGCCACCATGGCGAAGCTCAGCACCGAAGAGCTCATCGACGCGTTCAAGGAGCTCACCCTCATCGAGCTCTCCGAGTTCGTGAAGCAGTTCGAGGAGACCTTCGACGTCACCGCGGCCGCCCCCGTGGCCGTCGCCGCCGCCGGTGGTGCCGCTGGCGGCCCCGCCGCCGAGGCCGAGGACGAGAAGGACGAGTTCGACGTCATCCTCGCCGCCGCCGGTGACAAGAAGATCGGCGTCATCAAGGAGGTCCGCGCGCTGACCTCCCTGGGCCTCAAGGAGGCCAAGGACCTCGTGGACGGCGCCCCCAAGCCCATCCTCGAGAAGGTCAACAAGGAGACCGCCGAGAAGGCGAAGGCGCAGCTCGAGGGCGCCGGCGCCACCGTCGAGCTCAAGTGATGCCCGCCCCGGCCTGACCGGGGCGCACCACGCCGCAGGGGCGGCCGGACACCCGTCCGGCCGCCCCTGTCCGCGTCCGGGGCCCGCCGGGGGTGCCGGGGGTGCCGGGGGAGGGGCGTCCGGGTGACGCGTCGTCCACAGTCCGGGGAGTCGCCTTGACGCGGCAGTCCCGGCGGAGCATCCTCATCACCGGTCGTCCCTGACCCGGGTACCGCAACGACACCGACGTCGTGGGTGCCCCGGGGGTCCGGCCCGGGTCCGCCGTGGGCCGGGGTTGGACTTGCACGCCTGTGCGCGCTATGCTGCTGTTTTGCGCTGCCCAAAGTCATATGGCCGGTCGTCGCCGTGAGAACGACCGAGTGGGGCGGGGAGCGCGCAACGTTCGCAGGCCCGTGGAAGGACCCCTCTTGGCTGCCTCGCGTCCAGCGTCCGCACCGAACAGCACCGGCACCACCGTCGTCGGCAACCAGTCGCCGCGCACCGTCTCCGGACGGTACTCCTTCGGCAAGATCCACGAACCGCTTGAGGTCCCCGACCTGCTCGCGCTGCAGACCGACAGCTTCGACTGGCTGCTCGGCAACAAGCGCTGGCAGGACCGGGTGGAGGCGTCCACCAACGGTGGCCTCGCCGTCCCGACGACCTCCGGTCTGGAGGAGATCTTCGAGGAGATCTCGCCGATCGAGGACTTCTCCGGCTCCATGTCGCTGTCGTTCCGCGACCACCGGTTCGAGCCGTCGAAGTACTCCCTGGACGACTGCAAGGAGCGCGACCTCACCTACGCCGCTCCGCTGTTCGTCACCGCGGAGTTCATCAACGGCAACACCGGCGAGATCAAGTCCCAGACGGTCTTCATGGGCGACTTCCCGCTCATGACCGACCGGGGCACCTTCGTCATCAACGGCACCGAGCGCGTCGTCGTCTCCCAGCTCGTCCGCTCGCCCGGCATCTACTTCGAGCGCGTCCCGGACAAGACGTCCGACCGCGACACCTGGACGGCGAAGATCATCCCGTCCCGCGGTGCGTGGCTGGAGTTCGAGATCGACAAGCGCGACACCGTCGGTGTCCGCGTCGACCGCAAGCGCAAGCAGTCCGTCACGGTCCTCATGAAGGCCCTCGGCTGGAGCGAGTCCCAGATCCGCGAGGAGTTCGCCGACTACGAGTCGATGATCTCCACGCTGGAGAAGGACCACACCTCCGGCGTCGAGGACGCGCTGCTGGACATCTACCGCAAGCTGCGCCCGGGCGAGCCGCCGACGCAGGAGGCCGCGCGCAACCTGCTCGACAACCTCTACTTCAACCCCAAGCGCTACGACCTCGCCAAGGTCGGCCGCTACAAGGTGAACAAGAAGCTGGGCATGGAGGAGCCACTGAGCTCCAGCGTGCTCTCGGTCGACGACATCGTGCGCACCATCAAGTTCCTCGTGAAGCTGCACGCCGGCGAGGTCTCGATGCCGGGCGTGCGGAACGGCCAGCCCGTCGACGTCCGCGTCGAGGTCGACGACATCGACCACTTCGGCAACCGCCGCCTGCGCAGCGTCGGCGAGCTCATCCAGAACCAGGTCCGCACCGGCCTGTCCCGGATGGAGCGCGTCGTGCGCGAGCGCATGACGACGCAGGACGTCGAGGCCATCACGCCGCAGACGCTCATCAACATCCGTCCCGTCGTGGCCTCCATCAAGGAGTTCTTCGGGACGAGCCAGCTCTCGCAGTTCATGGACCAGACCAACCCGCTCGCGGGTCTGACCCACAAGCGCCGCCTGTCCGCGCTGGGTCCGGGCGGTCTGTCCCGTGAGCGCGCCGGCATGGAGGTCCGCGACGTCCACCCGTCGCACTACGGCCGCATGTGCCCGATCGAGACCCCCGAGGGCCCGAACATCGGCCTCATCGGCTCGCTGTCCTCCTACGGGCGCATCAACCCGTTCGGCTTCATCGAGACGCCGTACCGCAAGATCGTCGACGGCAAGGTCTCCGACGACGTCGACTACCTGACGGCCGACGAGGAGGACTCCTTCGTCATCGCCCAGGCCAACGCGCCGCTGAACCCGGACGGCTCCTTCGCCGAGGCCCGTGTCCTGGTGCGCGCCAAGGGTGGTGAGACGGAGTTCGTCCCGAACTCCGACGTCGACTACATGGACGTCGCCGCCCGCCAGATGGTCTCCGTCGCGACCGCGATGATCCCGTTCCTGGAGCACGACGACGCCAACCGCGCGCTCATGGGCGCGAACATGCAGCGTCAGGCCGTGCCGCTGGTCAAGACCGAGGCCCCGCTCGTCGGCACCGGCATGGAGTTCCGCGCCGCCGTCGACGCCGGTGACGTCGTCGTCGCGACGAAGGCCGGTGTCGCCACCGAGGTCTCGGCCGACCTCATCACCGTGTCCAACGACGACGGTTCCACGACCAGCTACAAGGTCGCGAAGTTCCGCCGCTCCAACCACGGCACCGCCTACAACCAGCAGGTCGTCGTCGAGGAGGGCGCGCGCGTCGAGGTCGGCACCGTCCTCGCCGACGGCCCGTCCACCGACGGCGGCGAGATGGCCCTGGGCCGCAACCTCATGGTCGCGTTCATGCCGTGGGAGGGCCACAACTACGAGGACGCGATCATCCTGTCGCAGCGCCTCGTGCAGGACGACGTCCTGTCCTCGATCCACATCGAGGAGCACGAGGTCGACGCCCGCGACACCAAGCTGGGGCCCGAGGAGATCACGCGGGACATCCCGAACGTGGCCGAGGACGTCCTGGCCGACCTCGACGAGCGCGGGATCATTCGCATCGGTGCCGAGGTCCGCGACGGCGACCTGCTCGTCGGCAAGGTCACGCCCAAGGGCGAGACCGAGCTGACCCCCGAGGAGCGCCTGCTGCGCGCCATCTTCGGCGAGAAGGCCCGCGAGGTCCGCGACACGTCGCTGAAGGTCCCCCACGGCGAGACCGGCACCGTCATCGGCGTCAAGGTCTTCGACCGGGACGAGGGCGACGAGCTGCCCCCGGGCGTGAACCAGCTGGTGCGCGTCTACGTGGCCAACAAGCGCAAGATCACCGACGGTGACAAGCTCGCCGGCCGTCACGGCAACAAGGGCGTCATCTCCAAGATCCTGCCCGTGGAGGACATGCCGTTCCTCGAGGACGGGACCCCGGTCGACGTCATCCTCAACCCGCTCGGCGTGCCGAGCCGGATGAACGTCGGTCAGGTCCTGGAGCTGCACCTGGGCTGGATCGCCAGCCGCGGCTGGGAGATCGAGGGCCAGCCGGACTGGGCCGAGCTCATCCCCGAGGAGATCCGTTCGGCCCCGGCCGGTTCCCGCATCGCGACGCCCGTCTTCGACGGTGCCCGCGAGGAGGAGATCACCGGGCTGCTGAGCTCCACGCTCAAGACGCGCGACGGCGACCGCCTCGTCCAGGGCGACGGCAAGGCACGGCTGTTCGACGGCCGCTCCGGTGAGCCGTTCCCGGACCCGGTCTCGGTCGGCTACATGTACATCCTGAAGCTGCACCACCTGGTCGACGACAAGATCCACGCCCGCTCGACCGGCCCGTACTCGATGATCACCCAGCAGCCGCTCGGTGGTAAGGCGCAGTTCGGTGGTCAGCGCTTCGGCGAGATGGAGGTCTGGGCCCTGGAGGCCTACGGCGCCGCCTACGCCCTGCAGGAGCTGCTCACGATCAAGTCCGACGACGTCCTGGGCCGCGTGAAGGTCTACGAGGCCATCGTCAAGGGCGAGAACATCCCCGAGCCGGGCATCCCCGAGTCCTTCAAGGTGCTCATCAAGGAGATGCAGTCGCTGTGCCTGAACGTGGAGGTCCTCTCCTCCGACGGCATGGCGATCGAGATGCGCGACAGCGACGAGGACGTCTTCCGGGCGGCCGAGGAGCTGGGCATCGACCTGGCGCGGCGCGAGCCGAGCAGCGTCGAAGAGGTCTGACGGAGGAGCGGGTGGGGGAGCGCCCCCACCCGCCTCCGGCCGGACAACGGAGCCCCGCACCGGGGTTCCTCGGACAAGTCAGACCTCGGAAGAACCTAGAGAAAGAAGATCACGTTGCTCGACGTCAACTTCTTCGACGAGCTGCGCATCGGGCTGGCCACCGCGGACGACATCCGCACGTGGTCGCACGGTGAGGTCAAGAAGCCGGAGACCATCAACTACCGCACCCTGAAGCCGGAGAAGGACGGGCTCTTCTGCGAGAAGATCTTCGGCCCCACCCGGGACTGGGAGTGCTACTGCGGCAAGTACAAGCGCGTCCGCTTCAAGGGCATCATCTGCGAGCGCTGCGGTGTCGAGGTCACGCGGGCCAAGGTCCGTCGTGAGCGCATGGGGCACATCGAGCTCGCCGCCCCCGTCACGCACATCTGGTACTTCAAGGGCGTCCCGAGCCGGCTGGGCTACCTGCTCGACCTGGCTCCGAAGGACCTCGAGAAGGTCATCTACTTCGCGGCCTACATGATCACCTCGGTGGACGAGGAGGGTCGCCAGCGCGACTTCTCCTCCCTGGAGGCCCAGATCGAGGTCGAGAAGCGCGAGGTCGAGAACCGCCGCGACTCCGACGTCGACGCCCGCGCCAAGACGCTCGAGGCCGACCTGGCCGAGCTGGAGGCCGAGGGGGCGAAGTCGGACGTGCGCCGCAAGGTGCGCGAGTCCGCCGAGCGGGAGATGGCGCAGATCCGTCGTCGCGCCGACACCGAGATCGACCGCCTGACGACGATCTGGGACCGCTTCCGCACCCTGAAGGTCCAGGACCTCGAGGGCGACGAGGTGCTCTACCGCGCCATGCGCGAGCGCTTCGGCATGTACTTCGAGGGCGGCATGGGGGCGGCGGCGCTGCAGAAGCGCCTGCAGAGCTTCGACCTGGAGGCCGAGGCCGAGTCCCTGCGCGAGACCATCGCCACGGGCAAGGGCCAGCGCAAGACGCGGGCCCTGAAGCGCCTCAAGGTGGTCTCGGCGTTCCTCACCACGCGCAACTCGCCCGACGGCATGGTCCTGGACTGCGTCCCGGTCATCCCGCCGGACCTGCGCCCGATGGTGCAGCTCGACGGTGGCCGCTTCGCGACCTCCGACCTCAACGACCTGTACCGCCGCGTCATCAACCGCAACAACCGGTTGAAGCGACTGCTGGACCTCGGGGCTCCCGAGATCATCGTGAACAACGAGAAGCGCATGCTGCAGGAGGCCGTCGACGCGCTGTTCGACAACGGCCGCCGCGGCCGGCCGGTGACGGGTCCGGGCAACCGCCCGCTGAAGTCGCTGTCCGACATGCTCAAGGGCAAGCAGGGCCGGTTCCGCCAGAACCTGCTCGGCAAGCGCGTCGACTACTCGGGCCGTTCGGTCATCGTCGTCGGCCCGCAGCTGAAGCTGCACCAGTGTGGTCTGCCCAAGCAGATGGCCCTGGAGCTGTTCAAGCCCTTCGTCATGAAGCGGCTCGTGGACCTGTCGCACGCGCAGAACATCAAGTCGGCCAAGCGCATGGTCGAGCGCGCCCGCCCGGTGGTCTGGGACGTCCTGTCCGAGGTCATCACCGAGCACCCCGTGCTGCTCAACCGCGCGCCCACGCTGCACCGCCTGGGCATCCAGGCCTTCGAGCCCCAGCTGGTCGAGGGCAAGGCCATCCAGATCCACCCGCTCGTCTGCACCGCCTTCAACGCGGACTTCGACGGTGACCAGATGGCCGTGCACGTGCCGCTGAGCGCGGAGGCGCAGGCCGAGGCCCGCATCCTCATGCTGTCCTCGAACAACATCCTCAAGCCGGCGGACGGCCGTCCGGTGACCATGCCCACCCAGGACATGATCATCGGGCTGTACCACCTGACCGCCGACCGGGACGACGTCGAGGGCGTCGGGCGCGTGTTCTCCTCGCTCGCCGAGGCGATCATGGCGTTCGACGCGCGGCAGCTGCACCTGAACGCGAAGGTGCGCATCCGCCTGCAGGGCGTCGTGCCGGCCGAGGGCTGGACGCTGCCCGAGGACTGGACCGCCGGGGACGACCTCACGGTCGACACGACGCTGGGTCGCGCGCTCTTCAACGAGACGCTCCCGGTCGACTTCCGGTACGTGAACACGGCCGTGGACAAGAAGCACCTGTCCGCGATCGTCAACGAGCTGGCCGAGAAGTACCCCAAGGTTCAGGTCGCGGCCGCCCTCGACGCCCTGAAGGAGGCCGGCTTCCGCTGGGCCACCCGCTCGGGGACCACCGTGTCCATCGCCGACGTCGTGGCGCCGCCGAACAAGCTGACGATCCTGGAGACCTACGAGGCCAAGGCCGAGAAGGTCCAGCAGCAGTACGAGCGCGGTCTGATCACCGACGACGAGCGCCGTCAGGAGCTCATCGAGATCTGGACGCAGGCCACGAACGAGGTCGCCAAGGACCTCGAGCAGGCCATGCCGCAGCACAACACCATCCACCGCATGGTGAGCTCGGGTGCACGAGGCAACTGGATGCAGATGCGTCAGCTCGCCGGGATGCGTGGCCTCATGGCCAACCCGAAGGGCGAGATCATCCCGCGTCCGGTCAAGGCCTCCTTCCGCGAGGGCCTGACCGTGGGTGAGTTCTTCATCACCACGCACGGCGCCCGCAAGGGGCTGGCGGACACCGCGCTGCGGACCGCCGACTCCGGGTACCTCACCCGTCGTCTCGTGGACGTCTCCCAGGACGTCATCGTGCGCGAGGAGGACTGCGGCACCAGCCGCGGCCTGTCGATGCCGATCGCGGAGAAGGGTGCCGACGGCACCCTGCGCCGCCACGACGACGTCGAGACGAGCGTCTACGCCCGGACCCTGGCGACCGACGTGCTCGCCGGCGGGGAGGTCGTGCTCGCGGCCGGGGCCGACCTCGGGGACGTCGTCATCGACGCCCTCGTCGCCCAGGGCGTGGAGTCGGTCAAGGTGCGCTCGGTGCTGACGTGCGAGTCGCGCGTGGGGACCTGCGCCCACTGCTACGGCCGCTCGCTGGCCTCGGGCAAGCTCGTCGACATCGGCGAGGCCGTCGGCATCGTCGCGGCCCAGTCGATCGGTGAGCCCGGCACCCAGCTGACGATGCGCACCTTCCACACCGGTGGTGCCGCGTCGGAGTCCGGTGACATCACGCACGGTCTGCCGCGCGTGGTCGAGCTGTTCGAGGCCCGCACCCCCAAGGGGAACGCGCCGATCTCCGAGGTCGCGGGCCGTGCCCGGATCGAGGAGACCGACAAGGGCCGCAAGATCGTCGTGACCCCCGACGACGGCGCCGACGAGGTCGAGTACCCCGTCACGCGTCGTCAGCGGCTCCTGGTCGAGGACGGCACGCACGTCGAGGTCGGGCAGAAGCTCGTCCAGGGTGCGGTCGACCCCAAGCAGGTGCTGCGCATCCTCGGCCCGCGCCGGGTGCAGATGCACCTGGTCGACGAGGTGCAGGAGGTCTACCGCTCCCAGGGCGTGTCGATCCACGACAAGCACATCGAGGTCATCGTCCGCCAGATGCTCAAGCGGGTGACGATCATCGAGCAGAACGGCTCCGAGCTGCTGCCCGGGGAACTCGTCGAGCGCGCGCGCTTCGAGGAGGAGAACCGCCGGGTCATGGCCGAGGGCGGTCAGCCGTCCTCCGGTCGCCCGGAGCTCATGGGGATCACGAAGGCGTCGCTCGCGACCGACTCGTGGCTGTCCGCCGCCTCCTTCCAGGAGACGACCCGCGTCCTGACGAACGCGGCCATGGAGGGCAAGAGCGACCCGCTGCTTGGGCTCAAGGAGAACGTCATCATCGGCAAGCTCATCCCGGCCGGTACGGGGCTGCCCCGCTACCGCAACATCCGGGTCGAGCCGACCGAGGAGGCCAAGGCGCAGATGTACTCGGTGCCCGGCTACGACGACGTCGACTACGCCCAGTTCGGGGTGGGCTCCGGCCAGGCCGTCCCGCTCGAGGAGTTCGACTACGGCAGCAGCGACTACCGCTGACGCCCCTCCGGGCCGTTCCCTCCCCCGGCGACGGGGGAGGGGGCGGCCCGTCACGGGCCGTCGCCGGTGGCGTGCGCCCGTTTTGACCACTCAGCAACAGCGCGGGTAGTCTCGTGTCCGCTTGACACGAGCGCGCCCGCGACCAGGTGACAGGACGTCACTCCTGCGGGACCTCGACCGAACGACACGCCCGACCTCGTGGGTCGGCGGGGGTCGAGCGCCGGCCCATGACGGGCGGCGCGTTCCCAGGACAGCCGAACCACCAGATCGAGACAGACGGAGACAGGGTGCCCACCATCCAGCAGCTGGTCCGCAAGGGCCGGGAGGACAAGGTCGTCAAGACCAAGACGCCCGCCCTCAAGGGCAGCCCGCAGCGCCGTGGCGTGTGCACGCGCGTGTACACCACGACGCCGAAGAAGCCGAACTCGGCGCTGCGCAAGGTCGCTCGCGTGAAGCTGACCAGCGGCATCGAGGTCACGGCCTACATCCCCGGCGTCGGCCACAACCTGCAGGAGCACTCGATGGTCCTGGTCCGCGGTGGCCGCGTGAAGGACCTGCCGGGTGTCCGCTACAAGATCGTCCGCGGGTCGCTCGACACGCAGGGTGTGAAGAACCGCAAGCAGGCGCGCAGCCGCTACGGCGCGAAGAAGGAGAAGAGCTGACATGCCGCGCAAGGGCCCCGCACCCAAGCGTCCCCTCGTGGTGGACCCGGTCTACCAGTCCCCGCTGGTGACGCAGCTCGTCAACAAGATCCTCCTCGACGGCAAGAAGTCCGTCGCCGAGTCCATCGTGTACGGCGCCCTGGAGGGCGCCCGCGACAAGACCGGCGGCGACCCCGTCGTCGTGCTGAAGCGTGCGCTCGACAACGTCAAGCCCGCGATCGAGGTCAAGTCCCGCCGCGTCGGTGGCTCGACCTACCAGGTGCCGATCGAGGTGCGCCCGAGCCGTTCCACGACGCTGGCCCTGCGCTGGCTCGTCGGTTACGCCCGGCAGCGCCGCGAGAAGACGATGACCGAGCGTCTGCTCAACGAGATCCTCGACGCCTCGAACGGCCTCGGTGCCGCGGTGAAGCGCCGCGAGGACACGCACAAGATGGCCGAGTCGAACCGGGCCTTCGCGCACTACCGCTGGTGACCCCAGCGGCGGGCTGCGCTCGCCGTTCCACACCCTCGATCCCAGGGAAGAGGCAGTAAACCGTGGCACAGGACGTGCTGACGGACCTGACCAAGGTCCGCAACATCGGCATCATGGCGCACATCGACGCCGGCAAGACCACGACGACGGAGCGGATCCTCTTCTACACGGGGATCAACTACAAGATCGGCGAGGTCCACGACGGCGCGGCCACGATGGACTGGATGGAGCAGGAGCAGGAGCGGGGGATCACCATCACCTCCGCCGCCACCACCTGCTTCTGGGAAGGCACCCAGATCAACATCATCGACACGCCCGGCCACGTCGACTTCACGGTCGAGGTCGAGCGGTCCCTGCGCGTCCTCGACGGTGCTGTCGCCGTCTTCGACGGCAAGGAGGGTGTCGAGCCCCAGTCCGAGACCGTGTGGCGCCAGGCGGACAAGTACGACGTCCCGCGCATCTGCTTCGTCAACAAGATGGACAAGCTGGGTGCGGACTTCTACTTCACGGTGAAGACCATCGTCGAGCGCCTCGGCGCCGAGCCGCTGGTCATGCAGATCCCGATCGGGGCCGAGAACGACTTCCTCGGTGTCATCGACCTGGTGTACATGCGCGCGCTGACCTGGCGCGGCGACACCGCCAAGGGCGAGGCGTACACCAAGGAGGACATCCCGGCCGAGCTGCAGGAGAAGGCCGAGGAGTACCGGACCAAGCTCCTGGAGCGCGTGGCCGAGACCGACGAGGCCCTGCTCGAGAAGTACCTCGGCGGCGAGGAGATCTCCCCCGAAGAGATCAAGGCGGCCGTCCGCAAGCTGACGATCGGCAGCGAGGTCTACCCGATCTTCTGCGGCTCCGCGTTCAAGAACAAGGGCGTGCAGCCCATGCTCGACGCGGTGCTGGACTACCTGCCCTCGCCGCTGGACGTGAAGCCGATGATCGGCCACAAGGTCGGCGACGAGTCGGTGGAGATCCTGCGCAAGCCGGACTCGACCGAGCCCTTCTCCGCGCTGGCCTTCAAGGTCGCCGCGCACCCGTTCTTCGGGAAGCTGACGTACGTCCGCGTCTACTCCGGGGTCGTCTCCGCCGGCTCGCAGGTCGTGAACTCGACCAAGGGCAAGAAGGAGCGCATCGGGAAGCTCTTCCAGATGCACTCCAACAAGGAGAACCCGGTCGACGAGGCCCGTGCGGGTCACATCTACGCGATGATCGGCCTGAAGGAGACGACGACGGGGGACACCCTGTCCGACCCGGCTCAGCAGGTCGTCCTCGAGTCGATGACCTTCCCCGAGCCCGTCATCTCGGTCGCCATCGAGCCCAAGACGAAGGGCGACCAGGAGAAGCTCGGCACCGCGATCCAGCGCCTGGCCGAGGAGGACCCGACCTTCCAGGTCGAGCTCGACCAGGAGACCGGCCAGACCATCATCAAGGGGATGGGCGAGCTCCACCTCGACATCCTCGTGGACCGCATGAAGCGCGAGTTCAAGGTCGAGGCCAACGTCGGCAAGCCGCAGGTCGCCTACCGCGAGACCATCCGCCGGGCGGTGCTCAAGGAGGACTACACCCACAAGAAGCAGACGGGTGGGTCCGGTCAGTACGCGAAGGTCCAGGTCTCGATCGAGCCCATGGACACCACCGACGGGACGTTCTACGAGTTCGTCAACGCCGTCACCGGTGGTCGCGTGCCGCGCGAGTACATCCCCTCGGTGGACAACGGGATCCAGGAGGCGATGCAGGAAGGCGTCGTCGCCGGCTACCCGCTGGTGGGCATCAAGGCCTCCCTCGTCGACGGGGCGGCGCACGACGTCGACTCGTCCGAGATGGCCTTCAAGATCGCCGGCAAGATGGTCCTGCGCGAGGCTGTCCGCAAGGCGCAGCCCGTGCTGCTCGAGCCGGTCATGGCCGTCGAGGTGCGTACGCCCGCCGACTACATGGGCGAAGTCATCGGCGACCTGAACTCCCGCCGTGGGCAGATCGAGTCCATGGAGGACGTCAGCGGGGCCAAGCTCGTCAAGGCCGCCGTCCCGCTGTCGGAGATGTTCGGCTACGTCGGGGACCTCCGGTCCAAGACCCAGGGCCGCGCGGTTTACTCGATGCAGTTCTCCAGCTACGCGGAGGTTCCGCGGAACGTGGCGGACGAGATCGTCAAGAAGGTCCGCGGGGAGTGACCCGCTCCTGACACACCCGGGGGAGCGGTCCGCGAAGCCGTTGCCAGCAGACCGCTTCCCCACGGTACGACCCCTGGACCACCGCCGTGTGGGCCAGTGACCAGCCAGGTCACCCACCCACCCGTTGAACCGGGTCGGGAAGAAACGACAGTCCGAGGAGGACCCCCAGTGGCGAAGGCGAAGTTCGAGCGGACCAAGCCGCACGTCAACATCGGCACGATCGGTCACATCGACCACGGGAAGACGACGTTGACCGCGGCGATCACCCGCGTGCTGCACGACAAGTTCCCGGAGCTCAACAAGGCTTCGGCGTTCGACCAGATCGACAAGGCCCCTGAAGAGCGTCAGCGCGGCATCACGATCTCGATCGCTCACGTCGAGTACCAGACCGAGGCGCGTCACTACGCCCACGTCGACTGCCCGGGTCACGCGGACTACATCAAGAACATGATCACGGGTGCGGCGCAGATGGACGGCGCCATCCTCGTGGTCGCGGCCACCGACGGCCCGATGCCGCAGACGAAGGAGCACGTCATCCTGGCCCGCCAGGTCGGCGTCCCCTACATCGTCGTGGCGCTGAACAAGGCCGACATGGTCGAGGACGAGGAGCTCCTCGAGCTCGTCGAGATGGAGGTGCGTGAGCTCCTCTCGTCCTACGAGTTCCCGGGCGACGACGTCCCCGTGGTCCGCGTCTCGGCGCTGAAGGCCCTCGAGGGCGACGCCGAGTGGGGCGACAAGCTCATGGAGCTCATGACCGCGGTCGACACCGCGATCCCCGAGCCCGAGCGCGCCGTCGACCAGCCCTTCCTCATGCCGATCGAGGACGTCTTCACGATCACCGGCCGCGGCACCGTCGTGACCGGCCGCATCGAGCGCGGTGTCCTGAACGTCAACCAGGAAGTCGAGATCGTCGGCATCAAGCCGACCTCCTCGAAGACCACCGTCACCAGCATCGAGATGTTCAACAAGATGCTGGACTCGGGCCAGGCCGGCGACAACGCCGCCCTGCTGCTGCGTGGTCTCAAGCGTGACGACGTCGAGCGCGGCCAGGTCGTGACCAAGCCGAACTCGATCACCCCGCACACCGAGTTCGAGGGTCAGGCCTACATCCTGTCCAAGGACGAGGGTGGCCGTCACACGCCCTTCTACAACAACTACCGTCCGCAGTTCTACTTCCGGACGACCGACGTCACGGGCGTCGTCTCGCTGCCCGAGGGCACCGAGATGGTCATGCCCGGTGACAACACCGAGATGAAGGTCGACCTCATCCAGCCCATCGCGATGGAAGAGGGCCTGAAGTTCGCGATCCGTGAGGGTGGCCGCACCGTCGGCGCCGGTCGGGTCACGAAGATCATCAAGTGAGTCACGCCGCCGCGGGGCGCTGATCCCGCGGCGGACCGCTCGCCGCACGCGAAGGGGCGGGTCCACCGGGACCCGCCCCTTCGTCGTGGGGGAGCAGCCCAGCACCGGTCCGCCGCTGCTCGATTCGCCAAGGGCCGCCTCCGTCTGGCAGACTGTCGGGGTTGCTGCGCCGCTGGACCGCGCCTGGATCACGATTCCACCCGATCCGGGGACCGGGCCAGACCACCGGCCGGCAACCGCGAACGTCGAACGTCTCGGACGGGCGGCGAACGGTTCACCTGGACCTCCAGGGCAACCTGAACAGGACGACAGGACCACACCGGGCAACCGGGCGAGGGTGCAGATCGTGCGACAGCACGACACGCCCGACCTCGGGGGTCGGAGCCCCACCCCACGGGGCGCCGCGCCGCGCGCGAGTCAGTAGCGGTACGAAGAGAGAGAGTCAGACGACGCCATGGCGGGACAGAAGATCCGCATCAGGCTCAAGGCCTACGACCACGAGGTCATCGACAGCTCGGCGCGCAAGATCGTCGACACGGTGACCCGCACTGGTGCCTCGGTCGCAGGGCCCGTGCCGCTGCCGACGGAGAAGAACGTCTACTGCGTCATCCGCTCGCCGCACAAGTACAAGGACAGCCGCGAGCACTTCGAGATGCGCACGCACAAGCGTCTCATCGACATCATCGACCCGACGCCGAAGACCGTCGACTCGCTCATGCGGCTCGACCTCCCGGCCGGGGTCGACATCGAGATCAAGCTCTGAGGGACTGCACACGATGAGCGACAGGCAAGTGCGAGGGGTGCTCGGCACCAAGCTCGGCATGACCCAGCTGTGGGACGCGGACAACCGCGTCGTCCCGGTGACGGTCGTCAAGGTCGAGCCGAACGTCGTGACCCAGATCCGCACCACTACCACCGACGGCTACGAAGCCGTCCAGCTGGCCACCACGGCGATCGCGCAGCGCAAGGCGAACAAGCCCGCTGCCGGCCACTTCGCGAAGGCGGACGTCGCGCCTCGCCGTCACCTGGTGGAGCTGCGCACGACCGACGCCGGTGAGTACCAGCTCGGTCAGGAGGTCACCGCCGAGGTCTTCGCGACCGGCACGACCGTCGACGTGGTCGGGACCACCAAGGGCAAGGGCTTCGCCGGTGTCATGAAGCGTCACGGCTTCGCCGGTGTGGGCGCCTCCCACGGTGCGCACCGCAACCACCGCAAGCCCGGGTCGATCGGCGGCTGCGCCACCCCGGGTCGCGTGTTCAAGGGCATGCGGATGGCCGGGCGCATGGGTGCTGCCCGCCAGACGACCCAGAACCTGACCGTGCAGGCCATCGACGCGGAGAAGGGCCTGCTGCTCATCACGGGCGCGATCCCCGGTCCCCGCGGCGGGCTCGTGCTCGTCAAGAGCGCGTCCAAGGCGCGCGTGAAGGAGGCCTGAGCCAGATGTCGACCGAAACTCACGCCACCGAGAACGTCACCGTCCCCCTGCGGACGGCTGACGGTGGCACCAACGGCACCGTCGAGCTGCCGGCGAAGGACTTCGCCCGCCAGGCGAACGTCGCCCTGATCCACCAGGTCGTGACCGCCCAGCTCGCCGCCGCCCGCCAGGGCACGCACGCGACGAAGACGCGGGGCGAGGTCCGCGGTGGCGGCAAGAAGCCGTACAAGCAGAAGGGCACCGGTCGTGCCCGCCAGGGTTCGCTGCGCGCGCCGCAGTTCACCGGTGGTGGCACCGTGCACGGCCCCCAGCCGCGCGACTACGCCCAGCGCACGCCCAAGAAGATGAAGGCCGCCGCCCTGCGCGGTGCCCTGTCCGACCGGGTGCGTCACGAGCGTCTGCACGTCGTCGAGGGCCTGGCCTCCGGCGAGGTCCCCTCGACCAAGACGGCGCGCACGCTCATCGCCACGCTGTCCGGCCGCAAGAACGTGCTGGTCGTCCTGACCCGCGACGACGAGGTCTCGCAGAAGTCGCTGCGCAACCTCGACAACGTGCACGTCCTGCCGGCGGACCAGCTCAACACCTACGACGTCCTGAAGAGCGACGACGTCGTCTTCACCCGCGCGGCCCTCGACGCCTTCGTCGCCGGCCCGCGCAAGGGTCGCACCGCGACCGCGGTGGCGGCGGAGTCCGAAGGGAGCACCCTGTGAGCGCGCTCGGCGGAACCCAGAAGGACCCGCGCGACATCCTGCTCGCGCCGGTCGTCTCGGAGAAGAGCTACGGGCTCATCGACGAGGGCAAGTACACCTTCCTGGTGGACCCGCGGGCCAACAAGACCGAGATCAAGATCGCGGTCGAGAAGGTCTTCGGCGTCAAGGTCTCCGCGGTCAACACCGCGAACCGTCAGGGCAAGAGCCGTCGCACCCGGTTCGGTACGGGCAAGCGCAAGGACACCAAGCGGGCCATCGTGACGTTGCGCGAGGGCACGATCGACATCTTCGGCGGCTCGGTCGCCTGAGCCCGCCAGGGGCTCGCACGACTGCCGTAGACACCTTCGAACCCGAGGAAACGCTGCAATGGGAATCCGCAAGTACAAGCCGACGACGCCGGGCCGCCGTGGCTCGTCCGTCGCCGACTTCGTCGAGATCACGCGGAGCGAGCCGGAGAAGTCGCTCGTCCGCCCGCTGTCCAAGACCGGTGGCCGCAACTCGTCCGGGCGCATCACCACCCGTCACATCGGTGGTGGCCACAAGCGCGCGTACCGCGTCATCGACTTCCGTCGTCACGACAAGGACGGCGTCGTCGCCAAGGTCGCGCACATCGAGTACGACCCCAACCGCACCGCCCGCATCGCGCTGCTGCACTACGTGGACGGCGAGAAGCGCTACATCATCGCCCCGGCGAAGCTGAAGCAGGGTGACCGGATCGAGAACGGCCCCGAGGCCGACATCAAGCCGGGCAACAACCTGCCGCTGCGCAACATCCCCGTCGGCACGGTCATCCACGCCATCGAGATCCGTCCCGGTGGCGGCGCGAAGATCGCCCGTTCCGCGGGGTCCAGCGTCCAGCTCGTCGCCCGCGAGGGCCGGTACGCGCAGCTGCGCATGCCGTCGGGCGAGATCCGCAACGTCGACGTCCGCTGCCGCGCCACCATCGGCGAGGTCGGCAACGCCGAGCAGTCCAACATCAACTGGGGCAAGGCCGGCCGCATGCGCTGGAAGGGCAAGCGCCCGACCGTGCGCGGTGTGGCCATGAACCCGATCGACCACCCGCACGGTGGTGGTGAGGGGAAGACGTCCGGTGGGCGTCACCCCGTCAGCCCCTGGGGCAAGCCTGAAGGCCGTACGCGGCGTCCGGGCAAGGAGAGCGACAAGCTCATCGTCCGTCGCCGCCGCACCGGCAAGAAGCGCTGATAGGGAGCTAGAGCCATGCCTCGCAGCTTGAAGAAGGGCCCGTTCATCGACGACCACCTCCAGAAGAAGGTGGACGCGCAGAACGAGGCCGGTACGCACAACGTCATCAAGACCTGGTCCCGCCGTTCGGTCATCACGCCGGACTTCCTGGGTCACACGTTCGCGGTGCACGACGGCCGCAAGCACGTCCCCGTCTTCGTCACCGAGTCGATGGTGGGGCACAAGCTCGGCGAGTTCGCAGCCACGCGGACGTTCAAGGGCCACGAGAAGGACGACCGCAAGGGTCGTCGCCGCTGAGCCACCGGCTCACGCGACACAACCTTTCGAGACCGAAACCAGGAAGCAGGACAGGGATGGAAGCCAAGGCGCAGACGCGGCACCTCCGCGTCACGCCCCAGAAGGCGCGCCGAGTCGTCGACCTCGTCCGGGGCAAGCAGGCCACCGAAGCCGTCGCCGTGCTCTCGTTCGCCCCGCAGGCGGCGGCCGAGCCCGTGCGCAAGCTCGTCGAGAGCGCCATCGCGAATGCGAAGTTCCTCGCGGACAAGCACTCCGAGGCGTTCGACCCGAACGAGTACGTCGTGAAGGCGATCCACGTGGACGAGGGTCCGACCATGAAGCGCTTCCGTCCGCGGGCCCAGGGCCGCGCCGGACGCATCCTGAAGCGCACGAGCCACATCACCGTGGTCGTGGCCCCCGCCGTCGCCGGCGCCAAGAAGACGAGGAGGACCCGCTGATGGGACAGAAGGTCAACCCGCACGGGTTCCGACTGGGCATCACCACGGACCACAAGAGCCGCTGGTTCGCCGACTCCACCAAGACCGGTCAGCGCTACGCCGACTACGTCAAGGAGGACGTCGCGATCCGCCGCCTCATGTCCAAGGGCATGGAGCGCGCCGGCATCTCCAAGGTCGAGATCGAGCGCACCCGCGACCGCGTGCGCGTCGACATCCACACCGCCCGGCCGGGCATCGTCATCGGCCGTCGCGGCGCGGAGGCCGACCGCATCCGCGGTGAGCTGGAGAAGCTCACGGGCAAGCAGGTCCAGCTGAACATCCTCGAGGTCAAGAACCCCGAGACCGACGCCCAGCTGGTCGCCCAGGGCATCGCCGAGCAGCTCGCGAGCCGCGTCTCGTTCCGTCGCGCCATGCGCAAGGGGATGCAGACCTCGCTCCGCTCGGGCGCCAAGGGCATCCGCGTGCAGTGCGCCGGCCGTCTGGGCGGCGCCGAGATGAGCCGCTCGGAGTTCTACCGCGAGGGTCGCGTCCCGCTGCACACGCTGCGCGCGAACATCGACTACGGGTTCTACGAGGCCCGCACCACCTTCGGCCGCATCGGCGTGAAGGTCTGGATCTACCACGGTGACGTCACCAGCCGTGAGCTCGCCCAGTCGCAGGCCGCCGCCCCGCGCGCGCCGCGTCGTGGTGAGCGCGGTGACCGCGGCGAGGGCCGCGGGCGTCGCCGTCCCACCGCCGAGCAGCAGCCGGCAGCCGAGGCTGCCCCCGCTGCGGCGCCGGCCAGCACCGGAACGGAGGCCTGAGTCGTGCTCATCCCACGGCGAGTCAAGCACCGCAAGCAGCACCACCCCACGCGGCGTGGTGCGGCGTCCGGCGGCACCCGGGTCACGTTCGGTGAGTACGGGATCCAGGCCGTCGAGGGCGGGTACGTCACGAACCGGCAGATCGAGTCGGCCCGTATCGCCATCACCCGCCACATCCGTCGTGGCGGCAAGGTCTGGATCAACATCTACCCGGACCGGCCGCTGACGAAGAAGCCCGCCGAGACCCGCATGGGGTCCGGTAAGGGGTCGCCGGAGTGGTGGATCGCGAACGTCAAGCCCGGACGCGTCATGTTCGAGCTGTCGTTCCCCAACGAGAAGGTCGCTGCGGAGGCGCTGACCCGCGCCATCCACAAGCTGCCCGTCAAGTGCAAGATCGTGCGCCGCGAAGGTGGTGAGTGAGTTGGCCATCGGGACCAAGGGCCTGAGCGCCGACGAGCTGCGTGAGTTCGACGACGCGAAGCTGGTCGACGAGCTGAAGAAGGCGAAGGAAGAGCTGTTCAACCTGCGCTTCCAGTCCGCCACCGGCCAGCTGGAGAACAACTCCCGGCTGAAGGCCGTCAAGCGGGACATCGCCCGCATCTACACGACGATGCGCGAGCGCGAGCTCGGCATCACCGAGGCGCCGATCACGAAGGAGGCTGCGAAGTGAGCGAGCAGGACACCGCCGTGTCGTCCGAGGCGAGCACCGAGCGCGGCTACCGCAAGACGCGCCGCGGGTACGTCGTCAGCGACAAGATGCAGAAGACCGTCGTCGTCGAGGTCGAGGACCGCGTGAAGCACCCGCTCTACGCGAAGGTCATCCGCCGCACGACGAAGGTCAAGGCGCACGACGAGGTCGAGACGGCCGGCGTGGGGGACCTCGTCCTCATCGCCGAGACCCGGCCGCTGTCGGCGACCAAGCGTTGGCGCGTCGTCGAGGTCCTCGAACGCGCGAAGTGACGCGCGCGTCCTCGGACGCGTTCGACCGAGGGTGGGCCGCGGTTGCGGCCCACCCCCAGATTCCATGTCCGTTCGGCCAGGCTCGCCCCCTCGCGGGTGGTCGAGAACCGGCGCGACGAAGGAGTAGAGAGTGATCCAGCAGGAGTCGCGGCTCAAGGTCGCCGACAACACGGGTGCCAAGGAGATCTTGTGCATCCGCGTGCTCGGCGGTTCCGGCCGCCGTTACGCCGGCATCGGTGACGTGATCGTGGCCACGGTCAAGGACGCCATCCCCGGCGGGAACGTCAAGAAGGGCGATGTGGTCAAGGCCGTCATCGTCCGCACCAAGAAGGAGCGTCGGCGCGCCGACGGTTCCTACATCCGTTTCGACGAGAACGCCGCGGTGATCCTCCGCGCTGACGGCGACCCGCGCGGCACCCGCATCTTCGGGCCCGTCGGTCGCGAGCTGCGTGAGAAGAAGTTCATGCGGATCATCTCGCTGGCGCCGGAGGTGCTCTGACCATGGCGAAGTTGCGCATCAAGAAGGGTGACCTGGTCCAGGTCATCACCCGCGTGCGCGGGCGCAAGAACGAGGACGGCACCAAGACGTCGGACCTCGGCAAGCAGGGCAAGGTGCTCGAGGTCAACGCCGAGACGCAGCGCGTCCTGGTCGAGGGTGTGAACCGCGTCAAGCGCCACACCAAGGCCCGTCCGGGTGTGGAGGGCGGCATCGTCGAGCGCGAGGCGCCGATCCACATCAGCAACGTGCAGCTCGTCGACCCGGAGACCGGGAAGCCGACGCGCGTCGGCATCCGCGAGGAGAAGGTCGAGCGCGACGGTCGCACCAAGACCAACCGCATCCGCGTCGCCAAGCGTTCCGGCAAGGACATCTGATGACCACCACCACTGAAGCGCCCGCCCTGCCTCGTCTGAAGCAGCGCTACCGCGAAGAGATCAAGGGTCAGCTGCACACGCAGTTCTCCTACCCGAACGTCATGCTCATCCCCGGCCTGGTCAAGGTCGTGGTGAACATGGGTGTCGGCGAGGCTGCGCGTGACTCCAAGCTGATCGACGGCGCCGTCCGCGACCTGACGGCCATCACCGGCCAGAAGCCGCAGATCACCAAGGCCCGGAAGTCCATCGCCCAGTTCAAGCTGCGCGAGGGCATGCCGATCGGCTGCCACACCACCCTGCGCGGGGACCGGATGTGGGAGTTCCTGGACCGCCTGCTGTCGCTGGCGCTGCCGCGCATCCGCGACTTCCGCGGGCTGTCGCCGAAGCAGTTCGACGGCAACGGCAACTACACCTTCGGTCTCACCGAGCAGTCGATGTTCCACGAGATCGACCAGGACAAGATCGACCGCGTCCGCGGGATGGACATCACGGTCGTGACGACGGCGAAGACCGACGACGAAGGCCGTGCGCTGCTGCGTGCTCTGGGCTTCCCGTTCAAGGAGAACTGACCGTGGCGAAGACCGCTCTGATCCACAAGGCCGCGCGCAAGCCCAAGTTCAAGGTGCGCGCCTACACCCGCTGCCAGCGTTGCGGTCGCCCGCACGCCGTGTTCCGCAAGTTCGGCCTGTGCCGTGTCTGCGTGCGCGAGATGGCACACCGCGGCGAGCTGCCCGGTGTGACCAAGAGCAGCTGGTGACCTCCTACTCCTTCACGACCCTGATCACTGAGACGCCGAAGGTCCGGCCCGCACTGCGAGGCACGGAAACCGCGGCGAGGAAGGGCGGACGAGCCCGATGACGATGACCGACCCCATCGCGGACATGCTGACGCGTCTGCGGAACGCCAACTCGGCGTACCACGACACCGTCCAGATGCCGTACAGCAAGCTGAAGTCCCACATCGCCGAGATCCTCCAGGCCGAGGGCTACATCGCCTCCTGGACCGTCGAGGACGCCGAAGTGGGCAAGAAGCTGACGCTGAACCTGAAGTTCGGCCCGAACCGTGAGCGTGCGATCGCCGGCCTGCGCCGCGTGAGCAAGCCCGGTCTGCGGGTCTACGCGAAGTCGACGAACCTGCCCCGCGTGCTCGGTGGCCTCGGCGTGGCGATCCTGTCCACGTCCTCGGGGCTGCTGACCGACAAGCAGGCCAACAAGAAGGGCGTGGGTGGGGAAGTCCTCGCCTACGTCTGGTGAGGGAGGAGAACTCATGTCGCGCATCGGTCGACTCCCGATCACCGTCCCCTCGGGCGTGGACGTGACCATCGACGGCTCCGCCGTCTCGGTCAA
The DNA here is from genome assembly GCF_041276425.1 of Kineococcus halophytocola. Lineage (NCBI taxonomy): Bacteria > Bacillati > Actinomycetota > Actinomycetes > Kineosporiales > Kineosporiaceae > Kineococcus > Kineococcus halophytocola. The sequence goes on from NZ_JBGFTU010000009.1 coordinate 87,219, forward strand.
GGGCCCCAAGGGCGAACTGAGCCACACGGTCGCTTCCCCCATCGCGGTGGAGCGCACCGAGGACGGGCTCCTGTCGGTCACCCGTCCCGACGACGAGCGCACCTCGCGCTCGCTGCACGGCCTGACCCGCACCCTCATCTCCAACATGGTCGAGGGTGTGACCAAGGGCTACGAGAAGAAGCTCGAGATCGTCGGCACGGGGTACCGCGTCACGGCCAAGGGCTCCGACCTGGAGTTCGCGCTGGGCTACAGCCACCCGGTCGTCGTCAAGGCGCCGGCGGGCATCACCTTCGCGGTGGAGAGCAACACCAAGTTCTCCGTGGCGGGGATCGACAAGCAGCAGGTCGGCGAGGTCGCTGCGAACATCCGCAAGCTCCGCAAGCCCGACCCGTACAAGGGCAAGGGCGTGCGCTACGCCGGCGAGCAGATCCGCCGCAAGGTCGGAAAGGCTGGTAAGTGACGATGGGACTCTCCACCCAGAAGACCCAGAAGGGCACTGCGCCGGCGCGCAAGCGTCGTCACACCCGCGTGCGCAAGAAGGTCGTCGGCACCGCCGTGCGTCCTCGTCTCGTCGTCACGCGGTCCACGCGTCACGTGTTCGTCCAGGTCATCGACGACGCCGCGGGTCACACCCTGGCGTCGGCCTCGACCATGGAGGCGGACCTGCGCGCCAGCGGCGACGACAAGTCGGCCAAGGCCAAGGCCGTCGGCGTCCTCGTCGGCGAGCGGGCCAAGGCCGCCGGTGTCGAGGCCGTGGTCTTCGACCGCGGCGGCAACCGCTACGCCGGGCGCGTCGCGGCCATCGCGGACGGCGCTCGTGAGGCGGGGCTGTCCCTGTGACCTACGAAGTCGATGAGATGAGGAACGTCTGATGCCTGGACCCCAGCGCCGAGGCGCCGGTGCGGCCGGCGGCGGCGACAACCGCAACGACAACCGCGGGAACGACCGCGGTCGCGGCGGTCGCGACGGCGGCCGCGACAACCGCGGACGCGGCGACGCGGACCGCAGCAACTTCGTCGAGCGCGTCGTGACGATCAACCGCGTCGCTAAGGTCGTCAAGGGCGGTCGTCGCTTCAGCTTCACGGCCCTCGTGGTCGTGGGTGACGGCGACGGCACCGTCGGTGTCGGCTACGGCAAGGCCAAGGAGGTGCCCGCGGCGATCGCCAAGGGTGTCGAGGAGGCCAAGAAGAACTTCTTCCGGGTCCCCAAGATCCAGGGCACCATCCCGCACCCCGTGCAGGGCGAGAAGGCGGCCGGCGTGGTCATGCTGCGCCCGGCCTCCCCGGGTACCGGTGTCATCGCCGGTGGTCCGGTGCGCGCCGTGCTCGAGTGCGCGGGCATCCACGACGTGCTGTCGAAGTCCCTGGGCTCGGACAACGCGATCAACATCGTGCACGCGACCATCGAGGCCCTGCGCGGTCTCGAGCGTCCCGAGCAGGTCGCGGCCCGCCGCGGTCTGTCCGTGGAGCAGGTCACCCCGGTCGCGCTGCTGCGCGCCCAGGCCGCGGGGGTGAGCTCCTGATGGCTCGTCTCAAGGTGACCCAGATCAAGTCCGGCATCGGCGGCAAGCAGAACCAGCGCGACACGCTCCGCAGCCTCGGACTCCACAAGATCGGGCAGTCGGTCGTCAAGGACGACAAGCCCGAGTTCCGTGGGATGGCCAACACCGTCGCGCACCTCGTGAAGGTTGAGGAGGTCGACTGATGCCCAACCAGGGTGAGCACGTCCTGAAGCTGCACCACCTGCGCCCGGCCCCGGGCTCGAACACCGCGAAGACCCGCGTGGGTCGCGGTGAGGGCAGCAAGGGCAAGACCGCCGGTCGCGGCACCAAGGGCACCAAGGCCCGCTACCAGGTGCCCGAGGCGTTCGAGGGCGGGCAGATGCCGCTCCACATGCGCCTGCCGAAGCTGCGCGGGTTCAAGAACCCGTTCCGCGTCGAGTACCAGGTCGTCAACCTCGACAAGCTCGCCACCCTCTTCCCCGAGGGCGGCACCGTCGGTGTCGACGAGCTCGTCGCCAAGGGCGCCGTCCGCAAGGGCCAGCCCGTCAAGGTCCTCGGCACCGGTGAGGTGTCCGTGGCGCTGCAGGTGACGGCCGACAAGTTCTCGACCTCGGCGGCCGAGAAGATCGCGGCTGCGGGCGGGTCCACGACCGTCCGCTGACGCCCAGCACGACCGCTCACACGGCGGTAGCGGCGAGTGATCGCCCGCTACCGCCGTGTGTGCGTTTGCGGGGAGGTAGGGTCTAGCCGGAGCTGCGCGTCCGTGTGGCGCTGGGCCCCCGTGTACGGCGCAGCACCCGTTGTGCCCGAAGTACCCTGTTCGGCCCAACCGTCCGACCAGTCAGGAACGACTCCGGCTCCCTCGGGAGCGCGGTGCAGGAGGTCGTAGTGCTCACCGCAATCGGTCGCGCCTTCCGGACGCCCGACCTGCGCCGCAAGCTGCTCTTCACGATCGGGATCATCGCCCTGGTCCGGCTGGGCTCCTTCGTGCCGGCTCCGGGGGTCTCCTACTCCGCGGTGCAGCAGTGCATCGACGTGGCGCAGACCGGCAACGACCTGCTCGGCCTGGCGAACCTGTTCTCGGGCGGGGCGCTGCTCCAGCTGAGCATCTTCGCGCTCGGGATCATGCCGTACATCACCGCCAGCATCATCGTGCAGCTGCTGACGGTCGTCATCCCGCGCTTCGAGGCCCTCAAGAAGGAGGGCCAGCAGGGGACCGGCAAGCTGACGCAGTACACGCGCTACCTCACCATCGGTCTGGCCGTCCTGCAGTCCACGACGTACGTCACGATCGCCCGCGAGCCCTCGCGCCTGTTCGGCACCTCGTGCAACGCCGAGGTCCTGCCCGACCAGAGCGTCCCGACGATCCTGCTGATGGTCCTGACCATGACGGCCGGCACCGGCCTGATCATGTGGCTCGGTGAGCTCGTCACCGAGCGCGGCGTCGGCAACGGCATGTCGCTGCTGATCTTCGCCCAGATCGCGGCCACCTTCCCGACGTCGCTGCTGGCGATCGGCCGCGAGCGCGGCTGGCTGACCTTCGCCGGTGTGCTCGCGGTGGGTCTCGTCGTCGTGGCGGCCGTCGTGGCGGTCGAGCAGTCCCAGCGCCGGGTGCCCGTCCAGTACGCCAAACGGATGATCGGTCGGCGCATGTACGGGGGCACGTCCACCTACATCCCGCTGAAGGTCAACATGGCCGGGGTCATCCCGGTCATCTTCGCCTCCTCGCTGCTCTACCTGCCCGCCCTCGTGGCCCAGTTCAACGACCCGAACGCGGCCTGGGTGGCGTGGATCACCGACCACTTCACCAAGGGCGACCACCCGCTGTACATGGCGGTCTACTTCCTGCTCATCATCTTCTTCGCGTACTTCTACGTCGCGATCACGTTCAACCCGGACGAGGTCGCCGAGAACATGCGCAAGTACGGCGGGTTCATCCCCGGTGTGCGCGCCGGACGGCCCACCGCGGAGTACCTCGACTACATCCTCACCCGCATCACCCTGCCAGGATCGCTGTACCTGGGGCTCATCTCGCTGCTTCCCCTCATCGCGTTCGTGCTCTTCAATGCGAACACGAACTTCCCCTTCGGGGGCACGTCGATCCTGATCATCGTCGGGGTCGGGCTCGAGACGGTGAAGCAGATCGAGTCCCAGCTCCAGCAGCGCAACTACGAAGGGTTCTTGCGATGACACGTCTCGTCCTCCTCGGTCCGCCCGGTGCGGGCAAGGGCACCCAGGCCAAGCTCCTGTCCGACCGCCTCGGCGTCCCCGCCATCTCGACCGGCGACATCTTCCGCGCCAACGTCGCGGCGGAGACCGACCTGGGCACGACGGTCAAGGAGTACCTGGACGCCGGCAAGTACGTGCCCGACTCCGTCACCAACGCGATGGTCCGCGACCGGCTGCAGCAGCCGGACGCCGCCGGGGGCTTCATCCTCGACGGCTACCCCCGCACGACCGACCAGGTCCGCGAGCTCGACGACATGCTGGTCGAGACCGGGGGCAAGCTCGAGCACGTGCTGGAGATCACCGCCGACACCGACGAGCTCGTGCGCCGGCTGTCCAGGCGCGCCGTCGAGCAGGGCCGCAGCGACGACACCGAGGACGTCATCCGCACCCGCCAGCAGGTGTACCTGGAGCAGACGGCCCCGCTGGTCGAGGTCTACTCCGAGCGGGGCCTGCTGCGGTCGGTGGACGGGCTGGGGGAGATCTCCGACGTCACCGAGCGGCTGGTCGAGGCCCTCGACCTGCCCGACGCCTGAGGCCGCCCCTCGTGTTCGGACGTGAACGGGTCGAGTACAAGACCCCCGAGCAGGTGCTGGCCATGCGCAAGGCCGGGCTGCTGACGTACGCGGCGCTGGAGAGCGTGCGCTCGGCCCTGCGGCCCGGGCTCACCCTCGCCGAGCTGGACGCCCTGGGGGCGGAGGTCATCCGCACCGGGGGCGGCACCTCGAACTTCCTCGGGTACCAGGGCTACCCCAAGACGCTGTGCATCTCGGTCAACGAGGTCGTCGTGCACGGCATCCCGGGCGAGCAGGTGCTGGCCGAGGGCGACGTGGTCTCCGTCGACGGCGGGTGCGTCATCGACGGCTGGCACGGGGACTCGGCCTTCACCGCGATCGTGGGGGAGGCGGCCGACCCCGGGGACGCCGAGCTGGTGGAGATCACCCGGCAGGCGCTGTGGGCCGGCATCGCGGCGCTGGACGCGCGCGGTCGCGTCGGGGACGTGGGGGCGGCCGTGGAGGACTCCGTGGACGGCCGGCTCGGCATCGTCGACGGCTACACCGGGCACGGCATCGGGACGGCCATGCACATGGCCCCGGAGGTCCTGAACCACCGCGTCCGCGAGAAGGGCCCGAAGGTCAAGCCCGGGCTCGTGCTCGCCATCGAGCCGATGTGCACCCGCGGCGGCGTCGAGACCGAGGTGCTGGCCGACGACTGGACGGTCGTGACGTCCGACGGTGCGCGCGCCGCGCACTGGGAGCACACGGTGGCGGTCCTCGACGAGGGCCTGTGGGTGCTCACCGCCCCCGACGGCGGCGCCTCCGAGCTCGCCGCGTACGGCATCACCGTCCCGGGGGACTGATCGCCGGATGCGTCTTCGGTTGCGCCGCAGCGCAGTCGGACGGCATGATCGCCCGATTTCGCCCACGGCGCGCCGTCGCGTAAGCTTGACCGTCGGTCCGCCATGCCTCCCGTTGGTTCCGCCAGCGGGGCCGGGCTGACTCCACCCGACACTTGATGAAAAGCGGAGGACATGCCGAAGAAGGACGGCGTCATCGAGATCGAAGGCACCGTGATCGAGGCTCTGCCGAACGCGATGTTCCGCGTCGAGCTGAGCAACGGCCACAAGGTGCTCGCCCACATCTCCGGGAAGATGCGTCAGCACTACATCCGCATCCTCCCCGAGGACCGGGTGGTCGTCGAGCTCAGCCCCTACGACCTGTCCCGCGGGCGCATCGTCTACCGCTACAAGTGACCACCCACTGGCCGCCGGCCCACCCCGGACCCCGGGGTGGGTTCTGCACGACCGGAGACACGATGAAGGTCAAGCCGAGCGTCAAGAAGATCTGCGACAAGTGCAAGGTGATCCGCCGTCACGGGCGGGTCATGATCATCTGCGACAACCTGCGCCACAAGCAGCGCCAGGGCTGACGCAGCGGGTCACACCGCCGCACGACCCGCAGTCCTCGCCGAGGACGCGCACCACTCACTCGCAGGACCCGCCGACCGCCCCTCCCGGGGCGGGCGGTGACACCCCCGGTCGGAGGCCGGGGCCCGCTCGAGACGGCGGGAGCGGTCCTGCGGCAGACCTCCGCGACAGAAGAGGGACCATCCCGCATGGCACGTCTCGTCGGCGTCGACCTCCCCCGCGAGAAGCGGCTGGAGATCGCGCTCACGTACATCTACGGCGTCGGTCGCACCCGCGCCCAGGAGACCCTGGCCGCGACGGGCGTCAGCCCGGACCTGCGCGTCCGCGACCTCACGGACGACGACCTGGTCGCGCTGCGCGACCACATCGAGGGCAACTACCGCGTCGAGGGTGACCTCCGCCGCGAGGTGGCCGCCGACATCCGCCGCAAGGTGGAGATCGGCTGCTACGCCGGTCTGCGGCACCGCCGCGGCCTGCCCGTCCGCGGGCAGCGCACGAAGACCAACGCGCGCACCCGCAAGGGCCCCAAGCGCACCGTGGCCGGCAAGAAGAAGGCCGGTCGCAAGTAACCGTCCCCGTGACGGTGCGGTCCGCCAGCGGGCCGCCTCGCGAACCCGTGGTTCGCCCTCGCACCCCAGTCGTCGCAGTCCACCAGGAGTCCGGAGAGCATGCCTCCCAAGAGCCGTCAGGCCACGGCGACGCGCAAGCCGCGTCGCAAGGAGAAGAAGAACGTCGCGCACGGCCACGCGCACATCAAGTCGACGTTCAACAACACGATCGTGTCGATCACCGACCCGACGGGCGCGGTCATCGCGTGGGCGTCGGCCGGTCAGGTCGGCTTCAAGGGCTCGCGCAAGTCCACCCCGTTCGCCGCGCAGATGGCCGCCGAGGCGGCCGCCCGTCGTGCGCAGGAGCACGGCATGCGCAAGGTCGACGTCTTCGTCAAGGGCCCGGGTTCGGGCCGTGAGACGGCGATCCGCTCCCTCCAGGCCACCGGCCTGGAGGTCGGCGCGATCCAGGACGTGACCCCCAGCCCGCACAACGGCTGCCGTCCGCCCAAGCGTCGGCGCGTCTGACGAGGGTCCGGTCCTGACGCCCACCCGCGCGGCGGGCGTCGGGACCGTCCCCACCGGAACCCAGTTCTAGCAGTCAGACCCCGTCGGCGGACCGATGTCGACGGGCGTGCGGGGCGTCATATGGCGGACGCCCGCGGGAAGGAACCTCCGTGCTGATCGCACAGCGCCCCACCCTCACCGAGGACGTCGTCGACGAGTACCGCTCGCGCTTCGTCATCGAGCCCCTCGAACCCGGCTTCGGGTACACCCTCGGCAACTCCCTGCGCCGGACCCTGCTGTCGTCCATCCCGGGCGCGGCGGTCACGAGCCTGCGCATCGACGGTGTGCTCCACGAGTTCACCTCCGTGCCGGGGGTCAAGGAGGACGTCACCGAGATCGTCCTCAACGTCAAGAACCTCGTCGTCTCCTCCGAGCACGACGAACCCGTCGTGATGTACCTGCGCAAGCAGGGCCCGGGCGCGGTCACCGCGGCCGACATCGCCCCGCCCGCCGGGGTCGAGGTGCACAACCCCGACCTGCACATCGCGACGCTCAACGGCAAGGGCAAGCTCGAGCTGGAGCTCACGGTCGAACGCGGCCGCGGCTACGTCTCGGCCGCGCAGAACAAGTCCGGTGAGCAGGAGATCGGCCGCATCCCGGTCGACTCGATCTACTCCCCGGTCCTGAAGGTGACGTACAAGGTCGAGGCCACCCGCGTCGAGCAGCGGACGGACTTCGACCGCCTCGTCGTGGACGTGGAGACCAAGCACGCCATCTCCCCGCGCGACGCCGTCGCCTCCGCCGGCAAGACGCTCGTCGAGCTGTTCGGCCTGGCGCGCGAGCTCAACGTCGAGGCCGAGGGCATCGACATGGGCCCCTCGCCGACCGACGCCGCGCTCGCGGCCGACCTCGCGCTCGAGATCGAGGCGCTGGACCTCACCGTCCGCTCCTACAACTGCCTCAAGCGCGAAGGCATCCACACCGTCGGCGAACTGGTCTCGCGCAGCGAGGCCGACCTGCTCGACATCCGCAACTTCGGGCAGAAGTCCATCGACGAGGTCAAGGCCAAGCTGGTCGGCATGGGTCTGCACCTCAAGGACTCCCCGCCCGGGTTCGACCCGAGCGCCGTCGTCAACGACTTCGAGGACGACGACCAGTCGTTCGCCGAGGACGAGCAGCTCTGACCGTCCGCAGCCGCACGCGCTGAGAACGCGAGCGGCAACACCGAGGAGACAACACAATGCCCACCCCCACCAAGGGTCCGCGGCTCGGCGGCGGGCCGGCCCACGAGAAGCTCATCCTCGCCAACCTGGCGACTGCGCTCTTCGAACACCGCAGCATCACCACCACCGAGGCCAAGGCCAAGCGGCTGCGCCCGCACGCCGAGCGCCTCATCACGTTCGCGAAGAAGGGTGACCTGGCGGCTCGCCGCGAGGTCATGAAGACGGTGCGCGACAAGTCCGTCGTGCACTTCCTCTTCACCGAGATCGCCCCGGCCATGGCCGAGCGCAACGGCGGCTACACCCGCATCGTGAAGATCGGCCCCCGCAAGGGCGACAACGCCCCCATGGCCGTGATCCAGCTCGTCATGGAGCCGGTCAGCGCCAAGCAGGGCGTCGTGCGCGAGGCCGAGCAGGCCGCCGCGGCGTCCACCCCGGCCGAGGAGACCCCGGAGACCACCGAGGTCGAGGCCGGCGGCGTGCAGCAGCCCGACACCCTGCCCGACGCGGACGCCCCGGCGACCGCCGACGAGGGCGTCGAGCTCGATGCGGCCGAGGCCGACCCGAGCGACGAGAAGAAGGACCAGGCCTGAGCGCCTCCTTCCCGCACGACGAGCCCGTCCTCCCCACCGGGGAGGGCGGGCTCGTCCGCGTCCGGCTCGACCTCGGCTACGACGGGACGCGCTTCGCCGGCTGGGCCGAGCAGCCGGGGCTGCGCACCGTCCAGGGGGAGCTGACCGCCGCCCTGGGCCGCGTGCTGCGCCTGGACCCGGCCCCGCGCCTGACGGTGGCCGGGCGCACCGACGCCGGGGTGCACGCGAGCGGGCAGGTGGCCCACGTCGACGTCCCCGCGGCCGCGTGGGCGGCCGTGCCGGGGCGCTCCGACGCCCCGCCCGCACAGGCCCTCGTGCGGCGCCTGGCGGGCGTCCTGCCGCCCGACGTGCGCGTCCACGGCGCCGGGCGGGCCCCCGCCGGTTTCGACGCGCGGTTCGGCGCCCTGCGCCGCCGCTACGCCTACCGGGTCTGCGACGACCCCGCCGGGGTGCCCCCGCTGCGGCGCTTCGACGTGCTGCACCACCGCCGCCCCCTCGACGTCACCGCCATGGACCTCGCCGCGCGCAGCCTCGTCGGGCTGCGCGAGTTCGCCGCCTTCTGCAAGCCGCGCGAGGGGGCCACGACCGTCCGCACGCTGCTGGGCTACTCCTGGCGGCGCACCGCCGGCGGCCTGCTCGTGGCCGACGTGCAGGCCGACGCCTTCTGCCACTCGATGGTCCGCGCGCTCGTGGGCGCCGCCCTCGCCGTGGGCGACGGCCGGCGCGACGTCGACTGGCCCCGCCTCGTGCAGGACCGCGCCGTGCGCGACCCGGCGGTCGCCGTCGTGGGCCCGCAGGGGCTGACGCTGGAGGAGGTCGTCTACCCCGCCGACGCCGACCTCGCCGCCCGCGCCGCGCAGGCGCGCTCCGTGCGCACCCTCCCGTGAGGGGCCGGGTGGGACGTGCGCCCACCCGTGCGGCACGCTGGGGCGTGTGCCCACGCTCGTCGTCGTCCGCCACGCCAAGGCCGAATCGCCGGTCGGTCTGCAGGACATCGCCCGCCCCCTGGCCGACCGCGGCAAGGCCGACGCCCGGGAGGCGGGACGCTGGCTGCGCGAGCACGTCGGCCGCTGCGACCTGCTCCTGAGCTCGCCGGCCCGGCGCACCGAGGAGACCACGGCCCGGCTCCTGGACGGCTGGTGCGTCGCTCCCGTCATCGTCGACGAGGAACGGCTGTACGAGGCCTCCCTCGGTGACCTGCTGCGCATCGTCCGCGGCCTGGACACCGAGACCGCCGACGCCACGGTCGTCCTCGTGGCCCACAACCCCGGCGTCAGCGCGCTCGTGGAGGCGCTCACGGGCGAGGTGACGCAGCTGCGCACGGCCGGCATCGCGGTGCTCGACGTCAGCGGGGCGTGGGCCGACGCGGACACGACGAGCTGCACGCTGCGGGTGCAGCACACCGCCCGCGCCGAGGTCGCCGACGCGGACGGGCGCGAGAGCGGCGGCGGGCGGGAAAGCGGCGGCGGGCACTGACCCGGACCCGGCACACTGGCCGCTCACGCGAGGAGGAGCAGGGCAGTGGCTGGAGCAGTGGCGGGAACAACGGGTGGGCACGTCGACGTCGCAGGGCTGAGCCACGAGCTCCCCGACGGCCGGCCCCTGCTGAGCGAGGTCTCCTTCCGGGTGGCCGGGGGGACGACGACGGCCCTCGTGGGCCCCAACGGCACGGGCAAGACGACGCTGCTGCGCCTCGTCGCCGGCGACGAGCCCGTGCAGGAGGGGGCGGTCGCCCGCAGCGGCGGCCTCGGCGTCATGCGCCAGTTCGTCGGCTCGGTCCGCGACGGCACGACCGTCGCCGAGCTGCTCGTCTCCGTGGCCCCCGCCCCGCTGCGGGAGGCCTTCGCGGCCGTGGAGGCGGCCGAGGCGGCGATGGTCGAGCAGGAGACGGAGAAGTCGCAGCTGCGGTACGCGCAGGCGCTGGCCGACTTCGGCGACGCCGGGGGGTACGAGCAGGAGGTGCTGTGGGACGAGTGCACCCACGCCGCCCTGGGGGTGTCCTTCGACACCTGCCGCAACCGCCTGGTCCGCACGCTGTCCGGCGGTGAGCAGAAGCGGCTCGTGCTGGAGGCGCTGCTGCGCGGGCCCGAGGGCGTCCTGCTGCTGGACGAACCCGACAACTACCTCGACGTGCCCGGCAAGCGGTGGCTGGAGGGGCAGCTGCGCGCCACGACGAAGTCGGTGCTCCTCGTCAGCCACGACCGGGAGCTGCTGGCCGCCGCGGCCGACCGCATCGTCACGCTCGAACCGGGCGTGGCCGGGGCGGTGGCGTGGACGCACGGGGGGTCCTTCGCCGACTACGGCGCCGCCCGGCAGGCCCGGGGGGAGCGGCTGGAGGAGCTGCGCCGCCGCTGGGACGAGGAGCGCGTCAAGCTGCGCACCCTCGTCGTGACGCTGCGGGAGAAGTCGAAGTTCAACGACGGCATGTCCTCGCGCTACGCGGCGGCGCAGACGCGCCTGGCCGCGTTCGAGGCGGCCGGGCCGCCCCAGGCGCCGCCGGTGGCGCAGGACGTGCGGATGCGGCTGCGCGGGGGCCGCACGGGCAAGCGGGCCGTCGTCGTGGAGGGCCTGGAGCTCACCGGGCTCATGCAGCCCTTCGACGCCGAGCTGTGGCTGGGGGACCGCGTCGCGGTGCTGGGCTCCAACGGCTCGGGCAAGTCGCACTTCCTGCGGCTGCTGGCCGCCGGCGGGTCCGACCCCGACGCCGAGCACCGTCCCGTCGACGAGCACGTGCCGGAGGCGGTGCGGCACACCGGCAGCGTCCGGCTGGGGGCGCGCGTGCGGCCGGGCTGGTTCGCCCAGACGCACGAGCAGCCGGCCCTGCTGGGCCGGTCCCTGCTCGACGTGCTGCACCGCGGCACCGCCCACCGCGACGGCCTGGACCGCGAGGCCGCCTCGCGGGCGCTGGACCGGTACGGGCTGGCCGAGGCCGCCGAGCAGCTGTTCCAGAACCTCTCCGGCGGGCAGCAGGCCCGGTTGCAGATCCTGCTGCTGGAGCTGTCGGGGGCGACCCTGCTCCTGCTGGACGAGCCGACCGACAACCTGGACCTGCACTCGGCCGAGGCGCTGGAACAGGCCCTGACCGCCTTCGAGGGCACGGTCGTGGCCGTCACCCACGACCGGTGGTTCGCCCGCGGCTTCGACCGCTTCCTGCTGTTCGGGGAGGACGGGCGGGTCGTGGAGACCCCCGAGCCCGTGTGGGACGTGCGGCGCGTGGAGCGGGTGCGCTGAGACGGGGGAGCGGGTGCCCGGGCCGTTTTGACCCGTCAGGTGGACGGCGGGTAACGTCATGGGTCGTTGTGCCCACGCAGTGCCTGCCGTAGGCCCGGGAACCCCCGGCGCCGGAGGACTCGAGCGCGGGCCCAGTCCGCAACAAGTCCGAGGAGATGGGCAACCCCCGTGCGCACGTTCACCCCGAAGCCGGGCGACATCGACCGCCGCTGGCTCGTCATCGACGCGGAGGACGTCGTCCTGGGCCGCCTGGCCGTCCAGGCCGCCACCCTCCTGCGCGGCAAGCACAAGCCGACCTTCGCCCCGCACGTCGACGGCGGTGACTACGTCATCATCGTCAACGCCGCCAAGGTGGCCCTCACGGGCTCCAAGCGCGAGCAGAAGGTCGCCTACCGCCACTCCGGGTACCCGGGCGGCCTGAAGGCCACCGGCTACGTCGAGCTGCTCGACAAGAACCCGGAGAAGGCCGTCGAGAAGGCCATCCGCGGCATGATCCCCAAGAACTCGCTCGGCCGTCAGGTCCTGAGCAAGCTCAAGGTCTACGCGGGCCCGGAGCACCCCCACGCGGCGCAGCAGCCCGTGCCCTTCACGATCACCCAGGTCGCGCAGTGAGCCGCGGCGAAGCCCGATCCGCCGTCCCGGCCGTCTGAGCGAGGAGCACTGTGAGCGAGTACACCGAAGAGGTCGTCGAGGACGTCACCGAGACGGACGAGTTCGACGGGACCTACACGTCCGAGTCGTCCGCCCCGGCCACCGGCGGCAACAGCATCATCGCCCCCGGCGGGGCCACCGGCCGCCGCAAGGAGGCCATCGCCCGCGTCCGCATCGTCCCCGGCTCCGGCCAGTGGAAGATCAACGGCCGTGAGCTGGACGACTACTTCCCGAACAAGGTCCACCAGCAGCTCGTCAACGAGCCGTTCCGCGTGACCGCGCTCGAGGGGTCGTTCGACGTCATCGCCCGCATCCACGGCGGTGGGTCCTCCGGCCAGGCCGGCGCCCTGCGCCTCGGCGTGGCCCGCGCGCTCAACGCGGTGGACCTCGAGGCCAACCGCCCGGCGCTGAAGAAGGCCGGCTTCCTGACCCGCGACCCGCGCGCCATCGAGCGCAAGAAGGCCGGTCTGAAGAAGGCCCGCAAGGCGCCGCAGTTCAGCAAGCGCTGATCCGGCCGCACGCCGGTCAGCCGCTGCCGCCCGGTGCGGCGGGCAGCGAGTACCGTCACGACGGCCCCGGGAACTCTCCCGGGGCCGTCGTGGTGTCTGGGGCGGGTGCCCGCAGGGGCACGGCCCGTGAACGCAGGGAGAGGACGACAGGGTGGGGCGGCTCTTCGGGACCGACGGTGTGCGGGGGCTGGCGAACGTCGACCTGACCGCCGAGATGGCGCTGGGGCTGAGCGCGGCCGCGGCCACCGTGCTCGTCGAGGAGGGCGGGACGGCGCACCCCCGCGCCCTGGTGGCCCGGGACCCGCGCGCGTCGGGGGAGTTCCTGGCGGCCGCCGTCGTCGCCGGGCTGGCCAGCTCCGGCGTCGACGTCCTCGACGTGGGGGTCGTGCCGACCCCGGCCCTGGCCCACCTCGTCGACACCTCCGGCGCCGACTTCGGCGTCATGCTCTCGGCCTCGCACAACGCGATGCCGGACAACGGGCTGAAGATCTTCGCCCGCGGCGGGACGAAGCTGCCCGACCAGGTGGAGGACCGCATCGAGGCGGCCTACCGCGCCGGTTCGGCGCGACGGCCCACCGGCGGTGGTGTCGGGCGGGTCCACGCCGGCCCCGACGTGGAGCAGGACGCGCAGGACACCTACGTCGAGCACCTGCTGTCCACCCTGCCCGGCGGCCCGGGGTCCCTGGCCGGTCTGCACGTCGTCGTGGACTGCGCCGAGGGGGCGGCCAGCGCCGTCTCCCCGCGCGTCCTGCGCGAGGCGGGGGCCCGCGTCACGACCCTGCACGCCGCCCCCGACGGGCTGAACATCAACGACGGCTGCGGCTCCACCCACCTGGGGCCGGTGACGGCCGCGGTCCTGCGCCACGGCGCCGACCTCGGCCTGGCCCACGACGGTGACGCCGACCGCTGCCTGGCCGTGGACGCGGCCGGGGCGGCCGTCGACGGCGACCAGATCATGGCCGTCCTGGCCCTGGCCCTGCGCGAGCGCGGTCAGCTCACCGCGGACACCCTCGTCGCCACCGTCATGAGCAACCTCGGCCTCAAGCTCGCGATGCAGCGCGAGGGCGTCCGCGTCGTGGAGACGGGGGTGGGGGACCGCTACGTCCTGGAGGCGCTGAACGCCGGCGGCTGGAGCATCGGCGGGGAGCAGAGCGGGCACGTCGTGCTGCCCGCGCACGCCACCACCGGCGACGGCGTCCTGACGGGCCTGCAGCTGGCCGCCCGGATGGCCGAGACGGGCCGGTCCCTCGCCGACCTCGCCTCGGTCGTCGAACGGCTGCCGCAGGTGCTCGTCAACGTCCGCGGGGTCGACAAGTCCCGCGCGGGCCGCGACGCCGACCTGCTGGCCGCCGTCGCCGACGCCGAGCGCGAGCTGGGGCAGACCGGCCGGGTGCTGCTGCGCCCCAGCGGCACCGAACCGCTCGTGCGGGTCATGGTCGAGGCCGCGCACACGCAGCACGCCCAGGACGTCGCCGACCGCCTCGCGGGCGTCGTGCGCGAACGCCTCGCGCTCTGAAACCCTCTCGCGCTCCGGTCGTCCGGTCTGGCTGACTGGGCGCGTGACCCCCGCCCCGACCCTGCGCAGCACGTCGTCCGCCGATCCCGGGCGCAGCGACTGGGCGCGGGTCCACTTCGACCGCTGGTACGACGCGCTGGCCGCGGCCGAGGCCGTCGACCGCCCGGACCCCGCGACGTGGCGCCGCGGGGAACTGCGGGCCCTGCTGGAGCGGGGTGCCGCGGACGAGCGGATGCACGTCCTGCTCGCCGAGGAGGACGGTGACGTCGTGGGCGTGGCCGACGTGCGCTGCCCCCTGGCCGACAACCGGCACCTGGCCCACGTGCACGTCGCCGTCCCGCCCGCCCACCGGCGCCGCGGGGTGGGGTCGGCGCTGCTCGCGGCGGCCCTCGACGTGGCCGCGGCGCAGGGCCGGACCACCGTGCGGGCGTGCGTCGACCGCCCCGCCGACCGTCCGCCGCGGGACTGGCCCGGCTCGCTCGCCGCGGCCCGCTGGGGCTTCGGGGCCGGGCTGCTCGACTCGCGGCGGCAGCTCACCCTCCCGCCGGACGCGGGCCGGCTCGCGGCGCTGGAGGCCGCGGCCGCCCCGCACGCCACCGGCTACCGGGTCCGCGCCCACGCCGGGCCCGTCCCGGAGGAGGACCTGGAGGAGATGGCCCACCTGACGTCCCGGATGAGCACCGACGCCCCGAACGGCGACCTCGCGGTCGAACCGGAGCACTGGGACGCGGCGCGGATCCGCGAGGTGGAGGCCGTGCGGGCGGCGCAGGGGCGGCACCAGTGGGTCGCGGTCGCGCAGGACGCCACGGGCCGGCTCGTCGCCCACACCGTGCTCGTGCGTTCCGACCACGAACCGGAACGACTCGTCCAGCTCGACACCCTCGTCCTGGCCGAGCACCGCGGCCACCGCCTCGGCACGCTCGTCAAGCTGGCCTGCCTGCGCCGCGCCTTGCTCGACAACCCCGCGGCGCACCGGGTCTCGACGTGGAACGCGGTGTCGAACACCCCGATGGTCGCGGTCGACGAGGCCCTGGGGTTCGTCCTCGACGAGTTCCAGGAGGAGTGCGAGGCGCCGCTGGAGCGGGTGGTTCAGACCTTGCGCAACCGCACCTGACGGACCGAGTGGTCCGGGCCCTTCTGCAGCACGCAGGTGGCCCGCCCGCGCGTGGGCAGCACGTTCTCGGCGAGGTTCGGGCCGTTGATCTCGTTCCAGATGCCACGGGCCCGGGCCACGGCCTCGTCGTCGGTGAGCGAGGCGTAGCGGTGGAAGTAGGACTGGGGGTCGGAGAACGCGGTGCGGCGCAGTTCCAGGAACCGGTCCACGTACCAGGTGCGGACGTCCTCGCTGCGGGCGTCGACGTAGAGGGAGAAGTCGAAGTAGTCGCTGACGGCGACGCCCTGCGTCCCGTCGGCGCGCACCCGCGCCGGCTGCAGGACGTTCAGCCCCTCGACGATGAGGACGTCGGGCTGCCGGACGAGGACCTCCTCGTCGGGGACGATGTCGTAGACGAGGTGGGAGTACACCGGCGCCCGCACCTGCGGGACCCCGGACTTCACGGCGGCGAGGAACCGCAGCAGCGCCCGCCGGTCGTAGCTCTCGGGGAACCCCTTGCGGTGCAGGATGCCGCGCCGCTGCAGCTCGGCGTTCGGCAGCAGGAAGCCGTCGGTCGTCACGAGTTCGACGCGCGGGGTCTCGGGCCAGTGCGACAGCAGTTCGCGCAGCACGCGGGCCGTGGTGGACTTGCCCACCGCGACCGACCCGGCGATGCCGATGACGAACGGGGTCCGCTGGACGGCCTCGCCCAGGAACGTGGACGTCGCCGCGTGCAGCGACCCCGCCGACCGGTCGTACAGGGTCAGCAACCGCGACAGCGGCAGGTAGACCTCCTCGACCTCGCGCAGGTCGACCCGGTCGCCCAGCCCCCGCAGCCGGGTGACGTCCTCGGCGGTCAGGGTCAGCGGGGTGCTGGCCCGCAGGGCGCTCCAGTGCGCGCGGTCCAGCACGACGTACGGCGTGGGGGAGCCGCTCGGGGCCGGGCCGGGCGTCGCGGGAGTGGTGGCGGGGGGAGTGGTCGTCGCGCCCGTTCTCACCGGCGTGAGGCTACCGGGTGACGGACCGGGCTCTCCTGGCCGGGACGGGCCCCCGCGGACCGTACCCTCGTGCTCATGTGCGGAATCGTCGGGTACGTGGGGTCCCAGCGCTCGGGGGACGACGGGGCGGGCGTCGGGGTGGTCCTGGAGGGGCTGCGCCGGTTGGAGTACCGCGGGTACGACTCCGCGGGCATCGCCGTCGTCACGGCCGACGGCGTCCAGACCCGCAAGAAGGCGGGCAAGCTCGCCAACCTCGTCGGGGAGCTGGCGTCCGACCCGCTGCCCGCGGCCGCCACGGCCATCGGGCACACCCGCTGGGCCACCCACGGGGGCCCGACCGACGCCAACGCCCACCCGCACGTCGGGACCGGCGGCCGCGTCGCCGTCATCCACAACGGCATCGTGGAGAACTTCGCGGCCCTGCGCGCCGACCTGGCCGAGGCCGGGGTGGAGTTCACCAGCGAGACCGACACCGAGGTCGTCGCCCACCTGCTGGCCCGCGCCTGCGAGGGCACCGCGGACCTCGCCGCGGCCATGCGCTCGGTCTGCACCCGGCTCGAGGGCGCGTTCACGCTGCTGGCCGTGCACGCCGACGCCCCCGACACGATCGTCGGTGCCCGCCGGAACTCCCCGCTCGTCGTGGGTCTGGGCGAGGGGGCGAACTACCTCGGCTCCGACGTCGCCGCGTTCATCGCCTCCACCCGCGAGGCCCTCGAACTGGGCCAGGACCAGGTCGTCACCATCACCCCCGACAGCGTCGTCGTCACCGGGTTCGACGGCTCGCCCGCCCAGGGCCGCCGGTTCCACGTCGACTGGGACGCCGCGGCCGCCGAGAAGGGCGGTTTCCCCTCGTTCATGGCCAAGGAGATCCACGACCAGCCCAAGGCCATCGCCGACACCCTCCTGGGCCGGGTCGAGGAGAGCACGGGCCGGTTGCAGCTGGACGAGATGAAGATCTCCGAGGCGGAACTGCGCACGATCGACAAGATGATCGTCATCGCCTGCGGCACCGCGGCCTACGCCGGTCAGGTGGCGAAGTACGCCATCGAGCACTGGTGCCGGGTCCCCGTCGAGGTGGAACTGGCCCACGAGTTCCGCTACCGCGACCCCGTCGTCTCCGAGCGCACCCTCGTCGTCGCGATCTCCCAGTCCGGGGAGACGATGGACACCATCATGGCCGTCCGGCACGCCCGCGAGCAGGGCGCGAAGGTCCTGGCCATCTGCAACACCAACGGCTCGACGATCCCGCGCGAGTCCGACGCGGTCCTCTACACCCACGCCGGGCCGGAGATCGCCGTCGCCTCGACGAAGGCGTTCCTCGCCCAGATCACCGCCTGCTACCTGCTCGGCCTGTTCCTGGCCCAGCTGCGGGGGAACAAGTTCTCCGACGAGGTCGCCGAGGTCCTCGCGCAGCTGCACGAGATCCCCGGGCAGGTGCAGCAGGTCCTCGACGGCCTCGAGCAGGTCCGCGAGATCGCCCGCTACATGGCCGACACCCGCTCGGTGCTGTTCCTGGGCCGGCACGTGGGGTACCCCGTGGCGATGGAGGGCGCGCTCAAGCTGAAGGAACTCGCCTACATCCACGCCGAGGGTTTCGCCGCCGGCGAGCTCAAGCACGGGCCCATCGCGCTCATCGAACCGGGCCAGCCCGTGTTCGTCGTCGTGCCGAGCCCGCGCGGGCGGGACTCCCTGCACTCCAAGGTCGTCTCGAACATCCAGGAGGTCCGGGCGCGCGGGGCGCGGACCCTCGTCATCGCCGAGGAGGGCGACACGGCCGTGGAGCCGTACGCCGACGTGGTGATCCGCGTGCCGCGGACGTCGACGCTGCTCTCGCCGCTGCTGGCCGTGGTGCCGCTGCAGGTCTTCGCCTGCGAGCTGGCGGCGGCCAAGGGCCTGGACGTCGACCAGCCCCGCAACCTCGCCAAGTCCGTCACCGTGGAGTGACCCCCGCCGTCGGGCGGACCCCGCTGTTCCTCCCCGTGGGCCCGCGTGGGAGCGTGACGCCCGCGGACGCCGTCGGCGGAGGGACAGCACTGGTGATCATCGGCATCGGGATCGACGTCGTGGACGTGGCCCGCTTCAAACGTCAGGTGGAGCGCACGCCCCTGCTGCTCGAACGGCTCTTCGGCGACGGTGAGCGGGGCCTGCCGCCGGAGTCGCTCGCGGCGCGGTTCGCGGCCAAGGAGGCCGTGGCCAAGGCCCTCGGCGCCCCCGTCGGCCTCGTCTGGCGCGACGTCGTCGTCGAGCGCGAGGACGGGCACCGCCCCGAGATCGTCGTCAAGGGCAGCGCGCGGAAGACCGCCGAGGAGATGGGCGTGGCGACCTTCCACCTGTCCCTGTCCCACGACGCGGGCATCGCGACGGCCATGGTGGTCGCCGAGTCGCGGTGAGCGCCGCCCCCGGGGGGCGCCCGGGCGCACCTGCGGGGAGGGTGGGGGCGTGATCGCCGCGCACACCGTCGAGGACGTCCGCCGCACCGAGGCCGCCGCGATGGCCGCCCTGCCCCCCGGCACGCTCATGCAGCGCGCCGCCGCCGCCCTCGCCGTGGCCTGCGCGGACGTCCTGCGCGAGACCACGGGCGGCCTCACCGGCCGCCGCGTCGTCGTCCTGGCCGGGGCCGGGGACAACGGCGGGGACGCCCTGCTGGCCGCGGCCCGCCTGGCCCGCCGCGGCGTCGCCGTCACCGCCCTGCGCACCGCCGACCGCGTCCACGACGAGGCCCTGGCCGACGCCCACCGCGCCGGCGTCCGCAGCCGGCCGTGGCGCCCCGGCGACGAGGACGTCTGCGCCGGCGCCGACCTGCTCCTGGACGGCATCGCCGGGATCGGCGGCCGCGGGGGCCTGCGCCCGGCCTTCGAGGGCCTGTCCGCGCTCGACGGGCCCGCCGTCGTCGCCGTCGACCTGCCCTCGGGCCTGGACGCCGACACCGGCGCGGTGACCGGGGAGGTCCTGGCCGCCGACCTCACCGTGACGTTCGGGACGGCCAAGCCGGTGCACCTGCTGGGCCCGGCCGCCGCCCTGTGCGGACGGCTGCTCGTGGCCGACATCGGCCTGACCGACCTGCCCGCCCCCGCGCTCGAGCGCGTCGAACCCGCCGACGTCGCGGCCCGCTGGCGCCGGCCCCGGCCCTCGGACGACAAGTACTCCCGCGGGGTCGTCGGCGTCGTCGCCGGCGGGCCGGACTACACCGGCGCCGCCGTCCTGGCCGTGCAGGCCGCCGTCCGCGCCGGGGCCGGGATGGTCCGCTACGTGGGCCCGGCGCACCCGAGCGAGCTCGTCCGGCACGCCCGGCCCGAGGTCGTCGCCGGCCCCGGGCGCGTGCAGGCGTGGGTCCTGGGCCCGGGGGTCTCCCCGGACGACCCCGACCAGCAGGCCCACGTGCGCGAGGCCCTGCGCGGCGGTGAACCGGCCGTCGTGGACGCCGGCGCCCTCACCGACCTGCCCGACCTCGGCCCGCAGCACGTCCTGACCCCGCACGCCGGGGAGCTGGCCCGCCTGCTGGGCGCCGAGCGCTCCGCCGTCGAGGCCGACCCGCTGACCCACGCCCGTCGCGTCCACGAGGAGACCGGCGCGACGGTCCTGCTCAAGGGCACCGTGACGACGGTCGTGGGGGCCCGCGTCCTCACCGCCGCCGCCGCGCCCGCCTGGCTCGCCACCGCCGGCGCCGGGGACGTGCTCGCCGGGATCCTCGGCACGGCGCTCGCCGGTCTGCGCGACCCGCACGACCCCGAGGCCGTCGCCCTGGCGGCCGCCGACGCCGCCGTCCTGCACGGCTGCGCCGCGGCCCTGGCCTCGGCAGGCGGGCCGCTGGCCGCGCTCGACGTCGCCGAGGCCGTGCCCGCGGCCCTGACGTCCCTGCCGGGGTGGGACACGCCCTGAGCGTTCCGCGCCCGCCGAGTACCGTCGGGCGCGTGGACCTGCCTCCCGAGCTGCCGGCCGTGGCGCTCGTCGACCTCGACGCGGTCGCCCGCAACGTCGGTGCCGTGCGGCGGCGCGTGGGCCCGGCCGCGGTCATGGCCGTCGTCAAGGCCGACGCCTACGGGCACGGCCTGGTCCCCGTGGCCCGCGCCGCCCTCGCCGGGGGCGCCACCTGGCTCGGCGTCGCCCACGTCCACGAGGCCCTCGCCCTGCGGCGGGCCGGGATCGGGGCCGACGTGCTGGCCTGGATCCTCACCCCCGGCACCGACCTCGTCCCCGCCGTCCGCGCCGGCGTCGACCTGTCCGTGGCCGCCGCCTGGTCCCTGGAGGCCGTCGTCGCCGCGGCCCGGGAGGCGGGCCGCCGGGCCCGCGTGCACCTGGAGGTCGACACCGGCATGTCCCGCGGGGGCGCCTCCCCGGCGGAGTGGCCCGCGCTGCTGGACGCGGTGGCGGACCACGTCGCCGCCGGTGACGTCGAGGTCCGCGGCACCTGGGCGCACTTCGCCAGCGCCGACGTCCCCGCCGACCCCTCGGTGACCGCCCAGCTCGCCGCCTTCGAGGCGGCCCTGGCGAGCGCCCGCGAGCACGGCGTCGACCCGGGCCTGCGCCACCACGCCAACTCCGCCGCCGCCTTCTTCGTCCCGCAGGCGCGCTACGACCTCGTCCGGGCCGGGCTCGCCGTCTACGGCCTCAGCCCCGCCCCCGACCTCGCCACCGGGGCCGAGCTGGGCCTGGTCCCGGCGATGACGCTCGCGGCCCGGCTGGCCCACGTGCGCCGCGTGCCCGCCGGGGCCGGGGTGTCCTACGGCCTGACGTACACCACCGCCACCGACACGACCCTGGCCCTGGTGCCCCTCGGCTACGGCGACGGGGTGCCCCGGCACGCCTCCTGGGACGGGCGGCGCTCCGGGGAGGTCCTCGTCGGCGGGGCCCGGCACCGCATCGCCGGCCGCGTCTGCATGGACCAGGTCGTCCTCGACCTCGGCGACGCGACCGCCGCCCCGGGCGACGCGGCCCTCGTCTTCGGTCCCGGCGCCGACGGGGAGGCGACGGCTGACGACTGGGCGCAGGTGGCCGGGACGATCTCCTGGGAGGTCGTGACCCGCGTCGGAGCCCGCGTGCCCCGCCGGCACACCGGGACCGCCGGCGTCCCGACCCCCGGCCAGACCCCCGCCGGAGCCCCCGCCGGAGCCCCCGCCGAGGTCCCGGCGTGAGGCCCGCCCTGACCGCGCTGCCGGGACTGCCCGCGCGCCGCCGGCCCGTCCGCCGTCACCGGTCCGGCCGGCCCGAGGAGCTGCCCCCGCTGGCCGGGACCCCCGTCGAGGTCGTCACCGACGACGGGGCCCGGCTGCACGTCGAGGTCGACGAGGCCGACCGCCCCGGGACGGCCGCCGACGCGGTCCCCACCGTCGTGCTGTGCCACGGGTACGCCCTGTCGGCCGACTGCTGGCACTTCCAGCGCCTGGCCCTGCGCGGCCGGTACCGGCTGGTCCTGCCCGAGATGCGCGGCCACGGCCGCTCCGGGCGCGGTCCCGAGGGCCCGGTGAGCGTGGCCCGCCTCGCCGACGACCTCGGCCAGGTCCTCGACGCCGTCGTCCCCGACGGGCCCGTCGTGCTCGTCGGGCACTCCCTGGGCGGCATGACCGTCATGGAGCTCGCCGCGCGCCGGCCGGACCTGCTGCCCCGCACCGCGGCCGTGGCGCTCGTGGCGACGTCCGCGGGCGGGCTGGCGGCCGTCGACCACGGGCTGCCGCTGCTGGGGCACCACCTCGTGCGCTGGGCCGAGCTGGCCCTCGAACGCGCCGGTGGCCGCTACGACGTCCTCGAACGCAGCCGCCGCGCCGGGGCCGACCTCGAGCAGCGGCTCGTGCGGCACTGGAGCTTCGCCGGGCCCGTCGCCCCCGAGCTGGTCCGGCTGTCCGCCCGGATGATGGCGCAGACCCCCGTCGACGTCATCGCCGACCTGCTGCCCGCCTTCGCCACCCTCGACGAGCGGGAGGCGCTCGCGGGACTGGCGGGCCGGCCCGTCCTCGTGATCGCCGCCGAACGCGACCTCATGACCCCGGCGGCCCACGGCCGGGAGATCGCCGACGCGCTGCCGGAGGCCGAGCACGTCCTCGTCCGCGGCGCCGGGCACCTCGTCGTGCTCGAGCACCCCGGGGTCGTGACCTCCCGGCTGGAGCGGCTGCTGGCCCGGGCCGCCGACGCCGCCGGCCCACCGGCCGCCGCGCACGAGGTCGTCCTCCCCCTGGCCCGCCGCGGACGCCGGAGGCGCCGGTGAGCGCCGCCGAACTGCTCCTGGGCACCCCCGAGGAGACCGCGGCCCTCGGCGAGCGCGTCGGGCGCCTGCTGCGGGCCGGTGACCTCGTCCTGCTGTCCGGGGACCTCGGCGCGGGCAAGACGACCTTCACCCGCGGGCTCGCGCAGGGGCTCGGCGTGCGGGGGCCGGTGACGTCCCCGACGTTCGTCATCGCGCGAGAGCACCCCTCCCTCGTGGGCGGGCCCGTCCTCGTCCACGTCGACGCCTACCGGCTCGGCTCGCTGGCCGAGGTCGACGACCTCGACCTGGACACCGCGGCGGAGGAGGCGGTGACGGTCGTGGAGTGGGGGCGGGGGCTCGTCGAGGAGCTGACCGGGGACCGGCTCGAGATCGACCTCCTGCGCCCGCACGGCGCCGCCCCGGCCGGTCAGGACCCGCAGGCCGAGGCACCGGTCGAACCGCGGCGCGCGCTCGTGCGGGGGATCGGCGCCCGCTGGGCGGAGGTGGACCTGGCGTGAGGACCGACCCGGGTGCGCTCGCCGACCGCACCGACGACGCCCGCGTCCACGGTTTCGCCCGCCGGCACGCCGTGCGCCCCCGCACCGGTGTCCTCGTCCTGCACGGCTTCACGGCCACCCCGCTGTCGGTGGCCGCCTGGGCCGAGGAGTTCCACGCCGCGGGCTTCGACGTCGAGGTCCCGCTGCTGCCCGGGCACGGCACGACCGTCGCCGACTGCGACCGCACGACCTGGGCCGACTGGCTCGCGGCGGCGCAGGCCGCGCTGGACCGGCTGGACCACGACGTCGTCCTCGTGGCCGGCATCTCGATGGGTGGCGGGTTGGCGCTGCGGCTGGCCGAGCTGCGCCCCGACCGCGTGCACGGCCTCGTGCTGGCCAACCCGGCCGTCCTCCTGGAGCCGTGGAAGCTGGCGGCGGTGCAGGTCCTGGGCCGGGTCCTGCCGCGCTGGCCCGGTGTGGCCGGGGACCTGCGGGACCCGGAGGCGCGGGTGCTGGCCTACGACCGCACGCCGTTGCGGGCCCTCGTCTCCCAGACCGCCGGGTGGCGCGACGTGCGGCGAGACCTCGCGCGGGTCCGCCAGCCCGTGCTGCTGCTGCGCTCGCGCGTCGACCACGTCGTGCCCGCGGCCTCCTCGCGCGCCGTCCTGGCCGGGATCTCCTCGGCCGAGGTCTCGGAGGTGGTGTACGCGGGCAGCTTCCACGAGCTGACCTCGGACCGGGACGCCCCCGCCGTCTTCGCCGCCTCGGTGCGCTTCGCCCGGCGCCGGGCGCACCCGGGCCGCCCGGACGGGACGCCCGGCGGACCGGCCTAGAATCCCGCCGTGCTGCTGCTCGCCCTCGACACCGCGACCGACGGGGTGGCGGTCGCCGTCCACGACGGGCAGCGGGTCCTCGCCGCCGCCCGGGCCGGGACGGCCCGCAGCCACAACGAGGTCCTCGTCCCCACCGTCGCCCAGGTGCTGCGCGCCGCCGGCCGCGAGCGCCGCGACGTGACCGACGTGGCCGTCGGCGTGGGCCCGGGTCCCTTCACCGGTCTGCGCGTGGGGATCGCCACGGCCCGCACCCTGGCCCTCGCCTGGGGCACGCGGGTCCACGGCGTCTGCTCCCTGGACGCCCTCGCCGCCGCGGCGCTCGCCGCGGGCCGGACGGGGGAGTTCCTCGTCGCCACCGACGCCCGCCGCCGCGAGGTCCACACGGCGCGCTACGTCGCCGACGGCGACGGGGTGCGGCGCACCGCGGGGCCGGACGTGCTGCGCCCGGCCGACGTCTTCGGCGACGGCGGGGCCGACGTGCCGGTCGTGGGGTCGGGGACGCGGCTGTACCCCGACGCCCTCGGCGGGGAGCAGGGCCCCTTCGACGTCGACGGCGGGGCGCTGGCCCAGGTCGTCGTGGACGCCCTCGCCGGGCGTCCCGGCCCGGAGCTGCTGCCGCCCGAACCCCTCTACCTGCGCCGGCCGGACGCGACCGCGCCGGGGGCGCGCAAGCGCGTCACGGCGTGAGCGACCGGGGACCCGGCGTGCGGCTGCGCCCGGCCGAGACCGCCGACCTGCCGAGGGTGCAGGACGTCGAACGCGCTGCGGGGGAGGCGTTCCGGGCCCTGGGCATGGCGGCCGTCGCCGACGACGACCCGCCGTCGCTGGACGTCCTCGCCGCGCACCGGGAGGCCGGGCGGGCCTGGGTGGCGGTCGAGGAGGGGACCGGGGAGATCGTCGGGTACCTGCTGCTGGGCCTCGAACCCGTCGACGGCAACGGGCACGTCGAGCGGCTGAGCGTCCACCCCGACCACGCCCGTCGTGGCACCGGCCGGCGGTTGCTGGAGCTGGCCGCCGACGTGACCCGCGCGCAGGGGCGCCCCGCGCTGACGCTGACGACGTTCGCCGACGTGCCGTGGAACGCGCCGTGGTACCGGCGGCTGGGGTTCGGCGACGTCCCCGACCCCGGCCCGCAGCTGCGGGCCCTGGTCGCCCGCGAGGCCGGGCTCGGCCTCGGCACGTGGCCGCGGGTGTGCCTGGCGCTGGACCTGGCGCTGGACCCGACCGGGCCGGTGCTGCGGGAGATGCGCTGGTGGGACGTCGACGACGTCCACGCCCTGGAGACCGAGCTGTTCGGCCGCGGGGCGTGGAGCGTGGAGGCGTTCTGGGGCGAGCTGGCCCAGCCGAACCGGTGCTTCCTGGTGGCGGAGGAGGACGGGCGGGTCGTCGGGTACGGCGGCATCGTCGTCGCCGGTGCCGACGCGGACGTGCAGACCGTCGGCGTGGCCCGCGACCAGCAGGGCCGCGGGACGGGCCGGGCCCTGCTGCGGGAACTGCGCGCCCGGGCCGTGGCGGCGGGCGCGACGCACCTGCTGCTGGAGGTGCGCGCCGACAACGCGCCGGCCCAGCACCTCTACCGCAGCGAGGGGTTCGAGCAGATCGCCCGGCGCGCCCGGTACTACCAGCCCGAGGACGTCGACGCGCTCGTCCTGCGCGCGAGGATCAGCTGAGCGGGTCCACCACCAGCACGCTCTGCCTGGCCGCCACGCGCGTCAGCACGATCGTCGCGGGCCGGGACCCCTTGAGCCCCAACTGCTTGCGCAACTGGTCGGGGTCGACGGCCGTCCCGCGCTTCTTCACCGTCAGCGGGCCCACGTCCAGGGAGCGCAGGTGCGCCCGCAGGCCCTTGAGCCCGAACGGCAGCACGTCCAGGACGCGGAAGGAGCGCACGAGCGGGGAGGAGACGGCCGCGTCGGTCGTGACGTAGGCGATGGTCTCGTCCACGAGCCGGCCGCCGAGGTCGGCCGCGACCCGTCCGACGAGCCCGGCGCGGATGACGGCCCCGTCGGGTTCGTGCAGGTACCCGCCCACCGCACCGACCTCGGCCACGGGCAGGTCGGTGTCGTCGAGCTCGTGGGCGGTGACCCCGTGCGCGTCCCCGCGCACGACGCGGGCGCTGCGCCCGGTGCCCGGCACGGCCAGCGGCCCGCACCACAGGGCGCACTCGACGACCTCGCCGTCGACCGAGGTCCACTGCGCCTCCGCGCCGGCGGGCACGAGCTCGTGCGGCAGGCCCGGGGCGAGCTTGGCGCCGGTCGCCGGGACGCGCGCGGCGGTGCCCAGCACGAAGGACAGGGGAGGGGAGGTGGCCTCGGGGTCGAAGACGCGCCGCCCGCCGGAGGTGCGCCGGGCCGGGTCGAACCACGCGCTGTCGCCGGGGCCGAGCTCGTCGACCACCCCGGCGGTGACGTCCTCGCAGCGGACCGGGACGCCGAGGTTGTGCTCCGCGACGGCCGCGGTGACGGGGTCGGCGTCCACGGGCAGGACGGCGAGCCCGGCGTCGAGGAAGGCCAGGGAGTCGGCGCCGACCCCGCAGCCGAGGTCGGCGACGCGCTGCACCCCGGCCGCGGCGAAGCGGCGCGCGTGCTCGCGGGCCACCACCGCGCGGGTCGCCTGCTCGGCCCCGGTGGCGGTGAACAGCAGCCCGGCCGCCCGCTCGCCGAACTTGGCCGCGGCCCTCGCCCGCAACCGGGACTGGGTCGTGGCCAGGGCCGCGAGCGCCGGGTCGTGGCCCGCGCGCCGCAGCCGGGCGGCGAGGGCGACCGGGTCGGCGTCGGTGGTGCCGGCCAGCTCGGTGAGCAGAGCGCGGCCCGCCGGGGAGAGCAGGGCGTCGACGTCGGCGGTGTTCACCCGGTCGATGCTCCCAGAAGCCCCCTGCGTCTGGCACTCGTCGGGGCTGAGTGCTAGCGTCTCGCGCAGCGTCGGTGGCACTCCCCGGTGGGGAGTGCCAACGGGGCAGCGGCCGCCCGGCACCCGCGACGACGGTCGTCCGCTCCCCACCGTTCCGACCGTCCCGTACGCCAGTTCGCTGAAGCAGAAGGGGAGGGCCGCACCAGTGTCGGTCTCCATCACTCCGCTCGAGGACCGCATCGTCGTCAAGCCGCTCGACGCGGAGCAGACGACCGCTTCCGGTCTCGTCATCCCGGACACCGCCAAGGAGAAGCCCCAGGAGGGCGAGGTCCTGGCCGTGGGCCCGGGCCGCGTGGACGACAACGGCAACCGCGTCCCGGTCGACGTGGCCGTCGGTGACAAGGTCATCTACTCCAAGTACGGCGGCACCGAGGTGAAGTACGGCGGCGACGAGCTGCTGATCCTCTCGGCGCGCGACGTCCTCGCCAAGGTCGCCAAGTAAGCGGCACGAGGTCCTGACGCCCCGGGCACCCGTTCTCCGGGTGCCCGGGGCGTCCCTCGTTCACCCGCCGACGACCTGATCGACCCGATCGACCCGGAAGGAAAACGCACATGGCCAAGCAGCTCTCGTTCGACGACACCGCTCGCAAGTCCCTCGAGCGCGGCGTCGACGCCCTCGCCAACGCCGTCAAGGTGACCCTCGGCCCCAAGGGCCGCAACGTCGTCATCGACAAGAAGTGGGGTGCGCCGACGATCACGAACGACGGCGTCACCATCGCCCGCGAGGTCGAGCTCGAGGACCCGTACGAGAACCTCGGCGCCCAGCTCGCCAAGGAGGTCGCCACCAAGACGAACGACATCGCCGGTGACGGCACCACCACCGCGACCGTCCTGGCCCAGGCCCTCGTCAAGGAAGGCCTGCGCAACGTCGCGGCCGGCGCGGCCCCGGCCGGCCTCAAGCGCGGCATCGACAAGGCCGTGGAGGCCGTCAACGACAAGCTCCTGTCGCTGGCGCGCGACGTCGACGGCAAGGGCGACATCGCCCACGTCGCGACGATCTCGGCCCAGGACGCGACCGTCGGCGACCTGCTCGCCGACGCGTTCGACAAGGTCGGCAAGGACGGCGTCATCACGGTCGAGGAGTCCTCCACGACCGCCCTCGAGCTGGACTTCACCGAGGGGATGCAGTTCGACAAGGGCTACATCTCGCCGTACTTCGTCACCGACGCCGAGCGCCAGGAAGCGGTCCTCGAGGACGCGTACGTCCTGGTCCACCAGGGCAAGATCTCCACGGTCCAGGACCTGCTGCCGCTGCTGGAGAAGGTCCTCAAGACCTCCAAGCCGCTGCTGATCATCGCCGAGGACGTCGACGGCGAGGCGCTGTCGACGCTGGTCGTCAACAAGATCCGCGGCACCTTCAACGCCGTCGCGGTGAAGGCCCCCGGCTTCGGGGACCGCCGCAAGGCGATCCTGCAGGACATCGCCACCCTCACCGGCGCGCAGGTCGTGGCCGAGGAGGTCGGCCTCAAGCTCGACCAGGTCGACCTCGACGCGCTGGGCACCGCCCGCCGCATCACGGTCACCAAGGACGACACGACGATCGTCGACGGCGCCGGCTCGGCCGACGACATCGCCGGTCGCGTCGCCCAGATCAAGGCCGAGGTCGAGCGCACCGACTCCGACTGGGACCGCGAGAAGCTCCAGGAGCGCCTGGCCAAGCTGTCCGGTGGTGTCGTCGTCATCAAGGTCGGCGCGCACACCGAGGTCGAGCTCAAGGAGAAGAAGCACCGCATCGAGGACGCCGTCTCCGCGACGCGCGCCGCGATCGAGGAGGGCATCGTCGCCGGCGGCGGCTCGGCCCTGGTGCACGCCGTCTCCGTGCTCGAGGACGGTCTGGGCACGACCGGCGACGAGGCGACCGGTGTCGCCCTCGTCCGCAAGGCGGCCTCCGAGCCGCTGCGCTGGATCGCCGAGAACGCGGGCCTCGAGGGCTACGTCGTGGTCGAGAAGGTCCGTTCGCTGGAGCCGGGCAACGGCCTGAACGCCGCCACGGGCGAGTACGTCGACCTGCTGGCCGGCGGGGTCCTGGACCCGGTGAAGGTGACGCGCTCGGCGCTGCGCAACGCCGCCTCGATCGCGTCGATGGTCCTGACCACCGACACCCTGGTCGTGGACAAGAAGGAGGAGGAGCCCGCCGCCGCGGGTCACGGTCACGGCCACGGCCACTGACCCCTCCTGAGGAACGACGAAGGGCCCGGCTCCCCCGAGGGGGGCCGGGCCCTTCGTCGTTCCTGGGCACTGCCGGTCCGCGCGCCGCACCACACCGCGCACGGGGTGGAGCGGGGTGTCAGCCGGCGACGCGCATCCCGCGACGACGCTCGGTCGCGTAGACGGCTTCGCGGTCGTCCTCGGTCATGCCGCCCCACACGCCGTAGGGCTCGCGGACCTTCAGGGCGTGCTTGCGGCACATCTCCAGGACGGGGCAGCCGGCGCAGATGGCCTGCGCGGCGGCGTCGCGGTTGCGGCGGGCGGGGCCGCGCTCGCCCTCGGGGTGGAAGAACAGGTTCGGGTCGGCTTCGCGGCAGGAGCCGTCGAGCTGCCACTCCCAGACGTCGGCGACGGGTCCGGGGAGACGGGAGATCTCGGCCATGGTGGTGCGCTCCTCGCTGGAGGGGACGTGCTGACTGCCCCTGAAACTACAACCGAGTCAGAAGTTGTTCAAGCCCCTCGTCCGAAGTCGCCCGCGATCGGGTCAGGAGGCGGTCCCCGGGCCGTCCGCCGGGCCCGCCGGACGGGTGAACAACCTCGTGAACCAGGTGTGAACAACATGCAGAGATCCGGGCGGCCCGCCACCCGGACAACGCCGACCGCGTCGTGACCACGGTGTGAACAACGGTGAACAGGGTTGGCGCGGTGAGGCGAGTGGCGCCTGGAGGGGCCCCGCGACAAACTCGTGCCATGTCCTCCGCCGTCGACCCCGCCGGTCGGGGTGCCTCCGCGCCACCCGCACCGCGCATGACCCTCACCGTGGCGGCCGTCGCGCGCCGTCTCGGCGTGGCGCCGGCGACGCTGCGGACGTGGGACCGGCGCTACGGCCTGGGGCCCTCGGAGCACACCGCGGGTGCGCACCGGCGCTACTCCTCCTCCGACCTGGCCCGGCTCGTGGTGATGCGGCGCCTGACGCTGGAGGGGGTGGCGCCCGCCGAGGCCGCCCAGCTCGCGGCGACCACGGCGGTCGCCGACGGCGGGTTCGCCCTGGCGAGCGTCTCGACGATCCCCAGCGCAGTCATCGAGGCCGCCGTCACCGACGCGGTCGCCATCGCCGGCCCGACGTCCGGGCTGGTGCCCCCGGCGGAGGCCCCGGAGGCCCCGGTGGTGCCGGAGGTCGCGGTCGCCGGCCGCCCGGAGGAGTCCGACGAGTCCGAGGACGCCGAGAGCCGTCCGGCGGCCGTGCGCCCGCGCGGTCGTGCCGGGGGCCCGGCCCTGGACGAGGACGACTGGGCGGTCGCGAGCCTGTCGGACCGCTTCACCGACGAGGTCCGGGCCCGGGGGGTGGCGCGGGCCTGGGACGAGGTGCTCGGCCCGGCCTCGGCGGCCCGCGACGCGGCGATGCACGCCGCCGTCGCCCGCGCCCTGTCGGCGCTGCCCACGGCCGACGGTGAGCGGGCCGTCCTGCTCGCCGGGGCCGGCACGGCCGACGACCGGGACCGCACCCCCGTCCTGCTGGCGGCCGCGGCCGCCCTGGCCGAGCTGGGCACCGGGGCGCGCAGCGTCGGGGACGGCGTGCCGGCCCGGATGCTCGCCTCCGCCGCCCGCCGCGTGCGCCCGCCCGCCGTCCTGCTCGTCGTCCCCGACGCCACCTCCCGCGAGGACGTGCTGCCCGGCCTGGCGGACCTGCTGCGGGTGCGCCCGGCGCCGCTGGTGGTCGTGCTGGGCGGGACGGAGCTGGTGGCGGACCTGCAGCGGGCCCGGCAGGAGGCGCAGGGGCCCGTCCGCGACCTCGTGCCGGTCACCGGGCTGAGCGAGGCCGTCGCCGCCTGCGCCGGGGCCGTCTCGGCCTGACCGGGGGGACGCCCGACCCGCCGCGCCGACGGCGGAGCCCCCGGGTCTTCTAGAGCCCCTTAGCACGACTTCCCGCCCGCGGTCCAGCTCCTGGCCGATCTCGTCGCTCAGGTCGGGCCCGGGGCCTGCCGACAACTCTCTTCGTGGCGCACTGCACGTGCGTCGCAGCGAGGCCACGGACGGCCCCGCTCCACCCGCACAGGGAAGAGGTTCAGTGGTGGCTACGGTACTGGTCTGCGATGACCTTCCGCTGGCCCGCGAAGCCATGCGACGCATGGTGGCGGCCGTCCCGGGCGTGACCCGCGTCGTGGGGGCGAGCTCGGGCGAAGAGGCTCTCCAGCGCTGGCCCGTGGAGCGGCCCTCGCTGGTGATCATGGACGTGCGCATGCCCGGCATCGGTGGCGTCGAGGCCGCCCGCCGGCTGCTGGCGCGGCACCCGGAGGCCAACGTCCTCATGGCCACGATGGCCGAGGACGGCGACGGGGTGGCCCGGGCCGTCGCCGCGGGCGCGCGCGGCTACCTGGTCAAGGACGTCTCCCGCGAGGAGCTGGCCACGGCCGTGCTCCAGGCGCTGCAGGACGTCAGCCGCCGCCGGGGGGGCGGTCGCACCCGCGCGGTCCTGACCGGCCGCGCGCCGGTGCTGACCGAACGTGAGCAGCAGGTGCTCGTGGGCATGAGCCGCGGGCGCAGCAACGCCGAGATCGGACGAGAGCTGTTCCTGTCGGAGGACACGGTCAAGACGCACGCGCGCCGGCTGTTCCGCAAGCTCGAGGCTGCGGACCGTGCTCAGGCGGTGGCTGTGGGATTCCGCTGGGGTCTCGTACGGTAGGCGGGTGAGCCCGGGGGGCGACGAGTCCGTCGACGCGAGCGGCGGCCGGTCCGACGCAGACGCCCGACGCGCCGAGGTCGGTCGTGACGTCGGCGCCGTCGTCGCGCCCGACACCCCCCGCCTCGAACGGTCCCCGCACGACGGCGACGGCCGTCCCGGCACCGCCGCCGTGGACGACCTGCGCGTCGAACCGGCGGGCCGGCTCGACGGTCGGCTCGACGGTCGGCTCGACGGTCAGGTCCCGGACCTCGCGGTCGATGGGGTGGACGACCAGGACGACCAGGACGTGACCGACGGCGAGGCGACCGACGCCGCGACCGACGCCGCGACCGACGACGCGACCGACGACGCGACCGACGACGAGCAGGAGGAGGGGGTGGCCGGCACCCGGCACCCGGCGGCGGGGACGCAGGGTGTAACGCCCGGTCGGCCCGCAGCGATGGACAGGACGGAAGCCGGGGGGCTCCAGGCACTGGCGGCACGTGCCCTGTCGGGGGAACAGGGCGCCGTCGCCGACCTCCTGGCAGCGGTTCGCCGCCTCGTCCACCGTTACTGCCGGGCCAAGCTCGGGCGCCTGCCCGGAGCTGATCACGCCGCCGAAGACGCGGCACAGGAGGTCTGCATCGCCGTGTTGACGGCCCTGCCCCGCTACAAGGACACCGGACGCCCGTTCGAGGCGTTCGTGTACCGGATCGCGGCCAACAAGGTCGCCGACGCCCAGCGCGCCTCCTACCGCGCCCCCGTCCCGACCGACGACGTCCCCGACGCCGCCACCGCCGAGCCGGGCCCCGAGCAGCTCGCCCTCGACGCCTTCGACGCCGAGACGGTCGGGCGGCTGCTCGACACGCTGCCGCCGAAGCTGCGCGAGATCATCACGCTGCGGGTGGGGGCGGGCATGTCGGCCGAGGAGACGGGCCGCGCCCTGGACATGACGGCCGGGGCCGTGCGCGTCGCCCAGCACCGCGCCATGCAGAAGCTGCGCAAGACCGCCCTCGAGGACGCTTCCCTGCAGGTGGCGCCGTGAGCGGGGACACGACCGGCGGGCCCACGGGCCGGGGTCGGGGCCACCTGCGCGGGGTGCGGGACGGGTACGAGGACGAGCGGGGAGGGGCGGGCGTGGACGACGACTCCTTCTCCGTGCCCGACCTGCTGGCCACCGACGCCCTGCTCGACCGGCTGGGCCGGCACGAGAGCACCGAGGGCGACCTCGCCGACGCGGTCGCCCGCCTGCTGGACTCCTACGCCCTGCACGCCGACCCCGAGACCGCCGGGGTCCGGCCGGTCCCGCTGCCGGACCTGACCACCGGGTCCACCACCGGGTCCACCACCGAGCCCACCGCCGGGTCCACCGTCGAGCCCGGGGACGGGCAGGACGGGGTGCCCGGCCCGCGCGTCCTGCTCGCCCGGCGCCGCACGCTGCAGCGCCTGGGACGGGGCACGGTCGCCGCGGCGGCCGTGCTGACCCTGCTGGGGGGGACCGCCGCCGCCGCCGCCACCAGCGCCGGTCCCCTGGGCGGGGCCGACGGGTCGGTCTCGGCCTCGATCGCCGCGCAGTTGCCGGGCTGGTTCCCCGACACCGTCTTCAGCGTCTTCGCCGGGACCCCGACCGAGCGCGTCCAGCGCGAGATCGTCCAGGCCCGCGCCGATGCGCTCGCCGGGGACAGCGAGGGGGCCAGGGCCCGGCTGGAGTACCTGCAGCGCCAGATCGACGACACCCGCGTCGACACCCGCGTCGACCCGGGTGTCGTCGCCCAGGTGCAGGAGGTCCTGGCCGACCTGGAGGACGACGCGCTCGACAGCGTGGCGGGTTCGTCCCCGTCGGGTTCGCCGACGACCGCGCCCGCCCCGTCCCCGACCGGGACCTCGCTGGTCGACGTCGCCACCGTGACGCCGACCGCGTCCCCGACCGGGACCTGGCGCGTGCCGCTGCAGCCGGGGCGCACGACGGGCACCACGCCCTCGACGCCCTCGACGCCGACCGCCGCGCCGACCGCCGCGCCGACCGCTCCCGCACCGGGGACGGCTCCGGGCACTGGTGGCGCCCCGGCCCGCCCGACGGCACCGGCGAGCCCCCCGGCCCCGTCGGTCGTCGTGCCGACCCTGCCCCCCGGGGGCGGGACCGGTGCCCCCCCGAGCCCGACCGCACCGTCCGGGCCGCCGGCGACGCCGCGGCCGGGGACGCCCACCGGCGGGCCGACGGGGACGCCCACCGACCCGGCGCCCGGCACGGAGGCACCGACGGGGACCCCGACGGACCCGGCCGCTCCCACCGACGGTGCGGGGCCGGCCGTGCCCACCGACGTGCCCACCGACGTGCCCACCGACGTGCCCACCGGCGCGCCCACCGGCAGCGCCACGGGTGGGCCCACCGACGCCCCCACCGGGAGCGCCCCCGGGAACGCCCCGGAGGCCCCGGCGGTCGGCGGGGGCACCGACCCGGTCCCCTCCGACCCCGTCGTGGTCACGCCCACCCTGCCGGTGGTCGCCGACCCGTCCCCGGGCACCGGCCCGACGCCGCTGCCGGAGGTCGTGCCGGGCCCGCAGGAGACGGCACCCGCCCCCGGCGGCACGGACCCCGAGGTCCCCTCCGGCTCGTAGACTCCGGGGGGTGAGCGCGCAGATCCCCGACGGACAGACGTCCGCACACGACCCCTTCGGCTTCGTGGGCCTGACCTACGACGACGTCCTGCTGCTGCCCGGTGAGTCCGACGTGATCCCCTCCGAGGTCGACACCTCGACCCGGGTGTCCAAGCGCGTCCACCTGGCGATCCCGCTGCTGAGCTCGGCGATGGACACCGTCACCGAGTCGCGGATGGCCATCGCGATGGCCCGCCAGGGTGGTCTGGGGGTGCTGCACCGCAACCTGTCCGCCGAGGAGCAGGCCGCCCAGGTCGACCTCGTGAAGCGCTCGGAGTCCGGCATGGTCACCCAGCCGGTGACGACGACGCCGGAGGCCACGCTGGCCGACGTCGACGCCCTGTGCGGGCGGTACCGGATCTCCGGCGTCCCCGTCGTGGACCCCGACGGCACCCTCGTCGGGATCGTCACCAACCGCGACCTGCGCTTCGAGTCCGACTTCACCCGGCCCGTGCGCGACGTCATGACGAAGGCGCCCCTGGTCACCGCCCCCGTCGGGGTCTCGGCCGACGACGCGATGCAGCTGCTGCGCCAGCACAAGATCGAGAAGCTGCCGATCGTCGACGGCCGCGGCCGCCTCACCGGCCTCATCACCGTCAAGGACTACGTCAAGTCCGAGCAGTACCCGCTGGCGACGAAGGACGAGAACGGCCGGCTGCGCGTGGCCGCGGCCGTCGGCATCTTCGAGGACGCCTGGAAGCGCGCGATGGGCCTGGTCGAGGCGGGGGTCGACGTGCTCGTCGTCGACATGGCCCACGGCCACTCCCGCGCGGTGCTGGAGATGATCTCCCGGTTGAAGAAGGACCCGGCCGCCGCGCACGTGGACGTCGTCGGCGGCAACGTCGCCACGCGCGCGGCCGCCCAGGCGCTGGTGGACGCGGGCGTGGACGGCATCAAGGTCGGCGTGGGCCCGGGCTCGATCTGCACGACCCGCGTCGTCGCCGGGGTCGGCGTCCCGCAGGTCACCGCGATCCACGAGGCGGCCAAGGCCGCCGGGCCCGCGGGGGTGCCGGTCATCGGTGACGGCGGGCTGCAGTACTCCGGCGACATCGCCAAGGCCCTCGTGGCCGGCGCCGACACCGTGATGCTCGGCTCGCTGCTGGCCGGGTGCGACGAGAGCCCGGGCGACCTGGTCTTCATCAACGGCAAGCAGTTCAAGAGCTACCGCGGCATGGGCTCCCTCGGGGCCCAGCAGACCCGTCAGGGCGGGCGGTCGTTCTCCAAGGACCGCTACTTCCAGAACGACGTCGCCACCGACGACCGCTTCGTGCCCGAGGGCATCGAGGGCCAGGTGCCCTACCGCGGCCCCCTGGGCGCGGTGGCCCACCAACTCGTCGGCGGGCTGCGGCAGTCGATGTTCTACGCCGGTGCCCGCACGGTGCCGCAGCTGCAGGCGAACGGCACGTTCGTCCGCATCACGCCGGCGGGCCTGAAGGAGTCGCACCCGCACGACATCCAGATGACGGTGGAGGCGCCGAACTACAGCGGCCGCTGAGCACCAGCCGCTGAGCACCACCGCGGGGCGGGCCGCGCGCGGACGGGCGCGCGGCCCGGGGCGGGTAGCCTGCTGCCGTGTCTGAGATCGAGATCGGCCGCGGCAAGCGGGGGCGACGCGCCTACAGCTTCGACGACATCGCCGTCGTCCCGAGCCGTCGCACGCGCGACCCCGAGGACGTCTCCACGACGTGGCAGATCGACGCCTACCACTTCGACATCCCCGTGATGAGCGCGCCGATGGACTCCGTCGCCTCGCCCGCCACGGCCGTCGCGCTGGGCCGGCTCGGCGGGCTCGGCGTCCTGGACCTGGAGGGGTTGTGGACGCGGTACGCCGACCCCGAACCCCTCCTGGCCGAGATCGCGGGCCTGGACCCGGCCGTGGCGATCCCGCGGATGCAGGAGATCTACGCCGAGCCGGTCAAGGCCGAGCTCATCACGAGCCGCCTCGCCGAGGTCCGCGCCGCCGGTGTGACGGTGGCCGGGGCCCTGTCCCCGCAGCGCACGCAGGAGTTCTGGAAGGTCGTCGTCGACGCCGGGGTGGACCTGTTCGTCATCCGCGGCACCACGGTCTCGGCCGAGCACGTCTCGGGCACGACCGAACCCCTGAACCTCAAGCGGTTCATCTACGAGCTCGACGTCCCGGTCGTCGTGGGCGGGGCGGCGGGCTACACCGCGGCGCTGCACCTCATGCGCACCGGCGCCGCGGGCGTCCTCGTCGGGTTCGGCGGGGGAGCGGCGCACACGACGCGCACCGCGCTGGGCATCCACGCGCCGATGGCCTCGGCCGTGGCCGACGTCGCCGCGGCCCGCCGCGACTACATGGACGAGTCCGGCGGCCGGTACGTCCACGTCATCGCCGACGGCGGTGTCGGGACGTCCGGGGACATCGTCAAGGCCGTCGCCTGCGGGGCCGACGCCGTCATGCTCGGTGCGGCCCTGGCCCGCGCCACCGAGGCCCCCGGCCGCGGCTGGCACTGGGGCCCGGAGGCCCACCACTCGGTCCTGCCGCGCGGTGAGCGGGTCCGCGTCGGCACGACGGCCCCGCTGGCGGAGATCCTCAACGGGCCCGGCCGGGTGGCCGACGGCACGACGAACCTCATGGGCGCGCTGCGCCGGTCGATGGCCACGACGGGGTACTCCGACCTGAAGGAGTTCCAGCGCATCGAGGTCGTCGTCTCGCCGTACCAGCCCGCCTGACGCCGCCCCCGCACCCCCGCCCGAGGAGACCCGTGGACCACCTGGACAGCACCCCCTGGACGCCCGACGCGATGGGCCGGCAGGAGGGGCGCACCGTCCTGGTGACCGGGGCGAACTCCGGGCTGGGATTCCACGTGGCGACGGAGTTCGCCCGCCGCGGGGCCGACGTCCTGCTCGCGTGCCGCAACGCCGAGCGGGGCCGGGCCGCGCTCGCGCAGCTGCGGGCCGAGGTGCGCGACTCCGGGGTCGACCCGCAGGTCGAGCTCGTCCCCCTCGACGTGGCCGACCTCGCCAGCGTGCGGCGGGCCGCCTCCGACGTGCTGCACCGCCGGTCCGGCATCGACGTCCTCGTCAACAACGCTGGGGTCATGGTGCCGCCGTTCGGCCGCACCGCGGACGGGTTCGAGCTGCAGGTCGGCACGAACCACCTGGGGCACTTCGCCTTCACGGGGCTGCTGCTGCCGGCGCTGCTGGCCGGGGGCGGGGGTCGCGTCGTGAGCGTGGCCAGCGTTGCCCACACGTTCGGCCGGCTGGACCGGGAGAACTACCAGAGCGAGCGCAGCTACCGGAAGTGGGCGGCCTACGGGCGCTCGAAGCTGTCGAACCTGCTGTTCGCCTTCGAGCTGCAGCGTCGCGCGAGCGCCGTCGGGGCCCCGCTGGTGTCGGTGGCCGCGCACCCCGGGCTGTCCGAGACGAACCTGTGGAAGATGACCCCGCTCGGGGGGAACCGCGTCGGGGAGGCGCTGGGTCAGGTGCTGGGCCGGGCCGTGGGGCAGTCCGCCGCCCTGGGGGCCTGGCCGCTGCTGCGCGCCGCGACCGACCCCGACCTCGCGGGCGGGGAGTACGTCGGTCCGGGCGGGCGGCAGGGGTGGCGGGGGTTCCCCGTCCTGGTCCCCGCCGCCCCGCGCGCCTACGACACCTCCGACGCGGCGTGGCTGTGGGCCCGGTCGGTCGAGTGGACGGGCGTCGACCCGGCCGAGCTCAGCGTCTGAGGCTCACCGCTCGAGCGGGGCCGCCGCGGCGGTCACCGCGAGCAGCCCGCCGGCCACCGCGACGACGGCGAACCCCGCGGCGGGGCCGGCGTGCTCGGCGATGGCCCCGCCGAGGGAGGCCCCGGCCGCGACGCCCAGGACGATGCCGGAGTTCAGCAGGGCCATGAGGAACGCGCCGCGCTCGGCCGGGACGAGCCGGGCCGCGACGGTGTTGACCGTCACCAGCGCGGGCCCGATGAACAACCCCATGACGAGGACGGCGCCCGTCAGCGCCCCCAGGTGGGTGGCCGTGGCGGCCATCAGGCCGGCCCCGGCGAGCAGCCCCAGCCCGCACAGCGTCCACCGGGCCCGCAGCCCGAACCGGTCGGGCAGCAGGACGAGGCAGACGGTGGTGACGGTGGACCCGATCGCGGACACGGCGTAGACGAGGGACCCCAGCGAGGGGGAGCCGATCCGTTCGGCCGCCGCGGTGACGCCGGTCTGCGTCGCGCCGAAGGTGGTGCCCATGCAGACCATCGCCAGGACGGGGACGGCCACCACCCACGGCACCCGCGTCCGCGGGCCGGTGGTGTCCCGGGCCACGGGGGCGGTGTGCCGGTGGCTGCGGTGGCAGGCGAAGGCGGTGACGAACACCGACGTCAGCGCCGCGGACGTCAGCAGCGCGGCGGCCGGGCTCCCCAGGACGCCGACCGCGCCGACGAGGGCCGGACCCAGGATGTAGGCGGCCTCGTCGATGGTGCCCTCGGCGGCGAACGCGGTGGACAGGTCCTCCCGGTCCCGGGTCATCCGCAGCCAACGGGCGCGGGAGAACCCGCCGACCGACGGCAGGGTCAGACCGACCCCCGCGGCGGCGGCGAGCACGACGGGGGCCCCGGCGGTGCCCAGGGCGGTGAACAACCCGGCCACGGCCAGCAGGTGCAGGCCGACGACGGTGAGCAGGACGGCCCGCTGCCCGCGCCGGTCGGCGAACCAGCCCACGACGGGGACGCCGAGCGCCTCACCGACCGCGGCGGAGGCGCTGGCCAGGCCGCCGACGGCCACCGACCCGCTGGAGGCCGTCACGAGGGCGAGCACCGCCAGGGGCACCATCGTGATGGGCAGGCGCCCCAGGGCGCTGACGGGCAGGTACGCCGGGCCGGCGATCTGCGGCAGCCGCGCGTAGCGCGAGCGCAGGCCGGAGGGCGCGGGAGGAACGGGGGAGGTGGTGGTGCTCACGGGTAGGCTCCAGCGTCGTGGGTGCGCCTCCCCACCACAAGCGCACCAGGACCCTGGGAGTGAACCCCGCCAGGCTAACCCTCCCCGTGCCAGCTCCGCCACAGCCGCCCGTAGGAACCGCCCGCGTGGACGAGTTCGGCGTGCGTCCCCAGTTCGGTGATCCGCCCGCCCTCGACGACGGCGATGCGGTCGGCGTCGTGCGCGGTGTGCAGGCGGTGCGCGATCGCGACCGTCGTGCGGCCCTCCAGCACCGCGGCCAGGGACCGTTCCAGGTGCCGTGCCGCGTTCGGGTCCAGCAGCGACGTCGCCTCGTCCAGGACGAGGGTGTGCGGGTCGGCGAGCACGAGCCGGGCGAGCGCGACCTGCTGGGCCTGCGCCGCCGACAGCGTCAGCCCGTTCTCCCCGACGGCCGTGTCCAGCCCCTCGGGCAGGGCCAGGACCCAGTCGCGGGCGTCGACGGCCGCCAGCGCCTCGAGCACCTGCTCCTCGGAGGACCCCGGCGCGGCCAGGGCCACGTTGTCGCGCAGCGAGGCGGCGAACACGTGCCGCTCCTGGGTGACGAGCGCGATCCGGGAGCGCAGCTCGTCCAGCGGCAGCCCGGTGACCTCGGCGCCACCGACCTGCACGCTGCCGTCGGTGGGGGCGTTGATCCCGGCGATGAGCCGGCCCAGCGTCGACTTGCCCGCCCCCGTCGGCCCGACGACGGCGAGCCGTTCCCCGGGTTCCAGTTCGAGGGAGACCCCGTGCAGCACGGGGCGTCCGGGGGTGTAGGCGAAACCGACGGCGTCGGCGTGGACGACGTCGGAGGCCGGCTCGGCGGGCAGTGGCGTGCGGTCGGGTTCGACCGCGGACAACCCCACGACGCGCGCGAAGCTGGCCTGCCCGACCTGCAGCTCGTCCCACCAGGCGAGCAGTTCGTTGACGGGGCCGACGAGCTGGCGCAGGTACAGGACGACGGTCGTGACCTGCCCGATGGTCTGCAGGTCGTGGCGGACGAGGAACCCGCCCCACAGCAGCGCGACGACGACGGGCACGAGGTAGGACATCTCGATGCTGGGGAACCACACGGTCCGCAGGGACAACGTGTACCGCTCGCGGCGCACGGTCGCGCCGATGACGTCGTCGACCAGGCGCACCCGGTGCCCGGCCAGGCCGAGGGCCTCCACGGTGCGGACGTTCTCGACGTTCTCGCCCAGCGTGGTGGAGATCCGGCCCCACTCGGCGCGTTCGGCGGCGTACCCCTGCGGGGCCCGGCGCAGGTACCAGCGGGTGGCGAGGAACAACCCCGGGAACCCGGCGAGGATCGCCAGGGCGACCAGGGGCCCGGAGAACACCGCCGCCACGACGGTCAGCACCGACGTCACGAAGGCGACGAGGATCGCCGGGGCCCCGTACCGCACGGTGTAGCTCAGGGCGTCGACGTCGTTCGTCGTGCGCGAGACGAGGTCGCCGGTGCCGGCCTGCTCGACCACCGACAGCGGCAGCGCGGTGGCGCGGGTGAGGAACTCCTCGCGCAGCTGGGCGAAGACGCCCTCGGCCAGGACGAGGGACCGCTTGCGGGCCAGGCGGGCGAGGACGGCCTGGGCCACGACCGCGGCCACGAGGACCGCGACGGCCACGTCGATGCGGCCGGCGACGACCTCGAACGCGGTGCCCTCGCGGACGGCGGCGACGACGTCGTCGACGAGGCGGCCCAGCAGGAACGGGCCGGCCAGGCCCGCGACGGCGGCCAGCGCGTGCAGCGCGAGCATCCGCAGGCCGGGGTCGCGGTGCTGGCGCAGCAGCCGCCGCACGTCGCGCAGGACGTGCTCGCGGTCGGCGACGGGGAGCGTGGTCCTCATCGGTCGGTCCTCACGGGTGGTCCTTCGACGTGCGGTCGGGGGGTGCGGGGTGCGGGCACCTCGGTGGGCGCGGCGGCGTCGCGGGTGACGAACACGCGGTAGCCGGGGTCGGTGGCCAGCAGGTCGGCGTGGGTGCCGGTGGCCACGACGTGCCCGTCGCGCACCCAGCAGACGTGGTCCACCCGGGGCAGGACGAGCGGGCTGGCGGTCGCGACGACCGTCGTGCGGCCCGCGCGGGCCCGCCGCAGCCGGTCGGCGATGCGGGCCTCGGTGTGGGCGTCGACGGCGCTGGTGGGCTCCACGAGCACGAGCGCCTCGGGGTCGCGGGCCAGGACCCGGGCCAGGGCCAGGCGCTGGCGCTGCCCACCGGACAGCGACCGCCCGCGTTCGGTGACGGTGCCGGCCAGGCCGCCGTCGACGAGGTCGAGGACGTCGTGGGCGTCGGCGACCTCCAGGGCGTCGAGGACCTCGGCGTCGTCGTGCACGTGCTCGGGGTCGACCTGCTCGCGGATCGTCCCGCTGAACAGCTGGGCGTCGTCCTCGGCGAGCAGGACGCGGGCGCGGACCTCGGCCACGGGCAGGTCCCGCAGCCCGACCCCGCCGAAGGTGGCGCGGGTGTCGTCGTCGAAGCGGGCCAGCCGGCGGGCCAGCACGGCGGCGTCCTCGGGCGGGTCGCACACGAGCGCCGTGAGCTGCCCCGCGGCGGCGCTGACCCCGGAGTCGGG
The DNA here is from genome assembly GCF_041276425.1 of Kineococcus halophytocola. Classification (NCBI taxonomy): domain Bacteria; kingdom Bacillati; phylum Actinomycetota; class Actinomycetes; order Kineosporiales; family Kineosporiaceae; genus Kineococcus; species Kineococcus halophytocola. The sequence goes on from NZ_JBGFTU010000009.1 coordinate 129,092, forward strand.
GTCGGCCAGCGTGCCCCCCGGGGTCGTCGCCGGGGTCCCGGGGCGGTCGGCGACGGCGGGCGGCACCTCCAGCAGGGTGATGAGCCGCCGCGCGGCGACGAGGGCGCGGACGTACTTGTCGGCGGCCTCCACGAGCATCCGCAGGGGGGAGGTGAGGAACGCGGCGTAGCCGTAGAGCGCGACGAGCTCCCCGGCGGTGACGTCGCCGCGGGCGGTGGCCCGGGCCCCGGCCCACACGAGGGAGGCGACGAGGAGGCCGGGGACGAGGATCTGCAGCGCCTCCAGCGCCGACTCCCACGTCGCCACCCGCACCCCGGCCGCGCGCACCTGCTGGCTCTTGTCCCGGTACCGGCCGAGGAAGACCTCCTCCCCGCCGATGCCGCGCAGGATGCGCAGCCCGCGCACGGTGTCGGTGCCGATCGAGGTCAGCTCCCCGGACAGCTTGCGGTGCAGACGTTGCCGCTCCTGCAGCGGACGCAGGACGAGCAGCAGCAGCGCCATGACGACGGGCACCCCGACGAGGATGACGAGGCCGATGGGCACCGAGGTGCGCAGCACGAGCACGGCGACGACGGCGACCGCGGCGACCGAGGCGACGGCGCGCTGGGTGACGTCGAAGGCGTCGGCCAGGCGCGGGCCGTCGGAGGCGATGGAGGCCAGCACCTCGCCCTGGGGCAGCTTGGCGGTGACCGCGGTGCCGGCCCCGGCGGTGTGCCGCCCGACCTGCTGCAGCGTGCGGAAGCAGGCGGTGAGCCAGTTCGTCACGCCGTACCGGTGGCGCACGATCGCGGCCCACGCGGTGACGACGGCCAGGGCGAGCACGAGCAGGGACCAGCGGGTCAGGGCGGCGGCGTCCCCCTGCCCGTCGGGTCCGACGAGCCCGGCGTCGACGGCCCGCCCGATGGCGGCGGGCAGGACGGCCTGGGACAGCAACCACACGGTGCCGATCGCCGAGCCCGCCACCATCGGCCGCCACTGCTGCGCCGCCGTGCGCAGCAGGAACCGGGTGGGGGAGGAGACGTCGGGGGTGCCGGGGTCGCTCAGGGGGAGGGAGCGCACACCGACTGACGGTAATCGCTTCCCGGTTCCGGTTCCACGCGGTTTTCGGGGGGCGCGGCGCCGACGGCTACCCTTGGGCCGTGACGCCGGACGCGCCCGAAGGCCAGACCACCCCTCCCGCCGATGCCCCCGCCGAGGTGGACGCCGAGCGCGCCCACCGCCCGGTCCTCGTCGTCGACTACGGGGCCCAGTACGCGCAGCTCATCGCGCGCCGGGTCCGCGAGGCCGACGTCTTCTCCGAGATCGTGCCGAGCTCGACGAGCGTGGCGGACATGCTCGCCAAGGACCCGGCCGCGGTGATCCTGTCCGGTGGCCCCTCCAGCGTGTACGCCGACGGTGCCCCGCAGGTCGACCCCGCGCTGTTCGAGGCCGGCGTGCCCGTCCTCGGCATCTGCTACGGGTTCCAGGCGATGGCCAAGGCCCTCGGCGGCGAGGTCGCGCAGACCGGCCGGCGCGAGTACGGCGGCACCGCCGCGGCCCTGCTCGACTCCGCCTCCTCCACGTTGCTGCGCGACCAGCCCGCCGAGCAGTCGGTGTGGATGTCCCACGGGGACAGCGTGTCCGCCGCCCCGGCCGGGTTCCGCGTCACGGCCTCGACCCCGGACACCCCGGTCGCCGCGTTCGAGGACGACGAACGCCGCCTCTACGGCGTGCAGTGGCACCCGGAGGTCAAGCACTCCGCGCACGGCCAGGACGTCCTGGTGAACTTCCTGCGCTCCGGAGCCCGCATCGCCCCGGACTGGACGACGGGCAACGTCATCGAGGAGCAGGTCGCGCGCATCCGCGCCCAGGTCGGGGACGGCAAGGTCATCTGCGCCCTGTCCGGTGGCGTCGACTCCGCCGTCGCCGGCGCCCTGGTGCAGCGCGCGGTGGGCGACCAGCTCACGTGCGTGTTCGTCGACCACGGCCTGCTGCGCGCCGGTGAGGCCGAGCAGGTCGAGAAGGACTTCGTCGCCGCCACGGGCGTCAAGCTGCACGTCGTCGACGCGGTGCAGCGGTTCGCCGACGCCCTCGACGGCGTCAGCGACCCCGAGCAGAAGCGCAAGATCATCGGCCGGGAGTTCATCCGCGTCTTCGAGCAGGCCGCCCGCGACGTCGTGGCGGAGGAGCCCGGTTCGGGTGAGGTGAGGTTCCTCGTCCAGGGGACGCTGTACCCCGACGTCGTGGAGTCCGGCGGCGGCACGGGCGCGGCGACGATCAAGAGCCACCACAACGTCGGCGGGCTGCCCGACGACCTCGCCTTCGAGCTCGTCGAACCCCTGCGCGCCCTGTTCAAGGACGAGGTCCGCGCCGTCGGCGTGCAGCTCGGCCTGCCCGAGGCGATGGTCCACCGCCAGCCCTTCCCGGGCCCGGGTCTGGCCATCCGCATCGTCGGCGCCGTCACGCCGCAGCGCCTGGAGGTGCTGCGCGCGGCGGACGCCATCGCGCGCGCCGAGCTCACCGCCGCGGGCCTGGACCGCGACATCTGGCAGTGCCCGGTCGTCCTGCTCGCCGACGTGCGCAGCGTGGGCGTGCAGGGCGACGGCCGCACCTACGGCCACCCCGTCGTGCTGCGGCCGGTCTCCTCCGAGGACGCCATGACGGCCGACTGGACGCGCCTGCCCTACGACGTGCTGGCCCGCATCTCCACCCGGATCACCAACGAGGTGCCCGAGGTCAACCGGGTCGTGCTCGACGTCACGAGCAAGCCGCCGGGGACCATCGAGTGGGAGTGACCTCCCGCTGATCCACCGCACGACCCTCCGGCCGGTCACGCCGGCCGGAGGTGCCGGCCCGGCAACGGGCTGGAGTACACGACGCTCGTGGTGATCGCCCCGAGCGTCGCGAGCCGCCCCGTGATCCGTTCCAGGTCGCGCATCGAGCGGGCGAGCACCTTGAGGACGAAGCAGTCGTCGCCGGTGACGTGGTGGGCCTCCACGACCTCCGGTGTCGTGTCGAGCAGGTCGTGGAACGGCTTGTAGTTCCCCGTCGGGTAGGCCAGCCGGACGAACGCCGTCACGGTGTAGCCCAGCGCCTCCGGGTCCACGACGGCGGTGAACCCGGTGACGACACCGGAGTCGGTCAGGCGGCGCAGGCGCTCGGCGGTGGCGCTCGCGGACAGGTTCACCGCGCGGCCCAGGTCCGCCACGCTCGTGCGGCCGTCGCGCTGCAGGTGCTCCAGGAGGGCCCGGTCGGTCGCGTCGAGGACCGGCCGTGGATTCGTCGTCACGACCGGGAAACTACCGCCGCATCCCCGGCCGGTGGGCGTCCTCGCCGTGCATCGTGCCTGGTCCGGCGGGGCTGAGCCCGCTTCCCTGGAGGGGTGTCGAACCCCCTGTCCGCCGTCGACTTCTTCGCGGCCCACCTGACCTTCCAGACCGACCCCGCCGACCTGGCCGCCGACCGTGCCGCGGGACGCGGCCCGCTCGTCCTCGACGTCCGCGCCGACGCGGCGTGGGCCCAGGGGCACCTGCCCGGCGCCGTCCACCTGCCGGGGCCGCAGGTCCGCGACCGTGCGGCCGAGGTGTGCCCGGACCGGGCCGCGCCCGTCGTCGTGCACTGCTGGGGGCCGGGCTGCAACGGCGCCACACGCGCCGCGCTGACGCTGGCGAGGCTGGGGTACACGCACGTCCGCGAGCTCATCGGCGGGTACGAGTACTGGGTCCGGGAGGGGTTCGCCGTCGTCACCGCCGCGGGGCGCGCCCGCCGTGCCCCCGACCCGCTCACCGCGCCCGTCCCCGGCTGCTGAGGGGTGGGACATGCCGGTCGAGCGTTCTCCTCAGGGGTGCCGGCGTCAGGACGCCGCGTCGGTCCCGTCCGGGGCGGGCGCGGCCCGGGCGACGAGCGCGGCGAGCTGCGCCCACGCCTCCTCGGTCGCGTCCTGCGTCAGCGCGTAGGACGTCGGCCACAGGCCCGTGGCCTCGTCCAGGACGGCTTGCGGGCTGAACCCGACGGTGCAGTACCGCAGCTTGTCCTGCTGCCCGCTGCGGAAGAAGCACACGACCTTCCCGTCGGCTCCGGCCCAGCCGGGCTGGCCGTAGTACAGCTTGGGCGTCAGGTGCGGGGCCGCGTCCGCGACGACCCGGTGGGCGCGGCCGGCCAGCTCGCGGTCGCCGTCGGGCATCGACGCGATCTTCGCCAGGACGTCCGCGGTGTCGGCGGCGGCCTTGCCCTCCCTCCGGGCGCGCCGGGCCTCGGCGCGCACCTCCGCGGCCCGGGCCTTCACCGCCGCCCGCTCCACCGCGGACAGCCGCTGGTCCTCCCCGGTTCCCTCTCGTCCCGCCACCGTGGCCTCCTCGTCGTCGTGCCGGCCGTCACCGTGGCGACCGGTCACCGCCGACGCTAGAGCCGACCGCGTGGGGTGCGCTTCTCCCTCCCCGACCGGAACCCGTGCGTGATAAATTTATCAACGTGCGTTCTGCGGTGAACAACCCCTTCAACCCCGGGTCCGACATCGTGCCTGCGGTGTGGGCCGGCCGCACGGTGCAACTCAGCGACTGGCGCAACGTCGTGCGACCTCGTCTCGCCCGCGGCTTGCCCGAGCGTGGACGAACCATCCTCGGCGAACCAGGGCTCGGGAAGTCCGCCCTCGTGCGCAAGATCGCGACGGAAGCCGCTGCATGCGGTGACTGGGTGACCTCCCAGGTCCGGGTCCCCCTCGGATCCGACCCCCTCAAGCTCGTCGCCGACGCACTCCTCACCCTCGCTCACGTCGCCGGTCTGCCCGCTCGTCGGGAGAAGCGCCTCAAAGACCTGCTCGGTCGTGTCGAGTCGATCGCCGCCAGCGGTGTCTCCCTGGCCCTCCGCGAAGGCGATGGGCCGGATCCCCACGTCGTGCTGACCGACCTGCTCATCGAGATCGGTCGCGCGGCCATGAAGGAGGAGGCCGTCTGCTTGATCCACATCGACGAGGTGCAGAACATCACGGACGAGCGAGCTCTGTCACAGCTCCTCATCGCCCTCGGAGACGCGATCACCCATCGACTCATCGTCACTGCTCCCGGTGACGTGCGGATCGAAGCCTCCCTCCCGATCGCGGTCTACCTCACCGGGCTGCCGGAGTTCGAAGATCGCGCTGGAGCGCACAAGGGAGCCACCTTCGCCCGCCGGTTCGCGATGACCGTCTTGGAGGCGATCGACGACGACGACCTCACGCTCGCTCTGCAGGAGTTCGTCACCCCCGGTTGGGTGATCGCTGACGACCGAGGCGGTGTCGCGAGCATCCGGATGACCCAGGAAGCCGTCGCCGCGCTCGTCGACCTCTGTCGGGGAGAACCGTTCCTCTTCCAGGTCGCCGGACAACAGGCCTGGTACGCCGGCGACGACGCTCTCATCACCGCCGACCAGGTCACGGCGGGTTGGGAGGTCGCCCAGCGGGAAGCGGCTGCCCACGTCGAGCGGATCCTCGGACGACTGCCGCACCGCGAGCGCGACTTCCTCGAGGCGATGGCTCAGCTGCCCCCCACCGACCGGACGCTCACACGCATCGCCGACCTGGCCGGCTTCCCGGCCGCGGCGGCCGCCGGCCCCACCTCCCAGCGGCTCGACACCGTGCGCGGGATCATCGGTCGCGGCAAGCCCTACTCCTTCAGGCACCGCGCAGTGGAGGCGTACCTCACCAGCGACTGGCCGACGCTCACCTGACGTCTGGCGGTGTCGGACAGCCGCTCTGTCACGCTCTCCGTTCCCCGGACGTCGTGAACGGCCGGGCGAAGGCCTGTGACCGACCGTGCTGCCTGCCGGCGGGGAACCGTGACCCCCGCACCCGGGCGACCAGGATTCGGCCACCCGGCAGGTGCACCCACGTCGGCGGCGCGCCGACGCGCCGGGAGGCGCAGGGTGGCGGAGCTGACGGCGCGGTCGGGGCCCACCGGTGTTCTCCTCCTGCGCCGGCGTCCTCGTCCTGGTCTCTCGTCGCCTCACAGCGAGGCGGCGAGCACCTTCACCGCGGCGGGGATCTGCTGCTCGGTGATCGCGGCGTAGCACAGCCGCAGGTGCGCGCCGTCCTCCTCGGCGACGACGTAGTGCCGTCCCGGCCCGACGGCCAGCCCCCGTTCGCGGGTGCGGCGGGCGACCTCGAGGTCGTCCACCCCGCGGGGCAGGCGCAGCCACAGCGAGAACCCCCCGCGGGGCCGCGGCCAGCTGCACTCGGGCAGGTCCCGGGCCAGGGCCGTGGACAGGGTGTCGAGCCGGGAACCGAGGGCGGCGGACAGCCCGCGCAGGTGCGCGGTCCAGCCGGCGCCGGTGACCAGTTCCACGGCCGCCTCCTGCAACGGCCGGGCCACGATGAGATGGTCGACGAAGCTCAGCCCCGCGATGCGCTGCGCGACAGGGCCTCGCGCGACGACGCAGCCCACCCGCAGGCTCGGCCCGGACACCTTGCTGAGGGAGTTCACCGTGATGACCCGGCCGTCGGTGTCGTCGCGCAGGAGCGAGGGCGAGGCCGTCGGTCCGTGGCCGAGCCAGCGGGCGAAGTCGTCCTCGACGACGAACGCCCCGGCCCGGGCGGCGATCTCCAGCACGGGGCGACGGCGGTCGGGGGCGAGCACCGAGCCGTCGGGGTTGGCGTAGGTGGGTTGCAGGTACAGCAGGCGCGCGCCGGACTGCTCGAAGGCGCGTTCGAGCAGTTCCGGGCGCACCCCGTCGGCGTCGGTGGGGACCGGGACCGGCACGAGACCGGCGCTGCGCAGCAACGAGATCACGCCCGGGTACCCGGGGACGGCGACGAGCACGGGGCTGCCCGCGGGCACGATGGAGCGCAGCACCGTGGACAGCGCGCCCTGGCCGCCGGGGGTGATGAACACGTCGTCGCGGTCGGCGCCGAGCTGCTGGGCGAACCACGTCCGCAGCTCCGGGACGCCCGCGGGCGGCGGCACCGTCCACGCCTCCGGGCGGCGCGCGGCGCGGGCCATGGCCGAGGCCAGCCGCGAGGACGGCTGCAGCGACAGGTCGAGGTACCCGCGCGCCATGTCCAGGACGTCGTGAGAGGGGACGGTGAGGGCGGCCAGCACCCCCTCGGTCTGGACGGGGGAGGCGCCGAGGGCGACGCGCTGCCAGTCGGTGTCCACGGTCGCCGTGCGCTGCGAGCGCGCGACGAAGGTGCCCGCCCCCGGGCGGGTGACGACGGTGCCGTCGGCGACGAGGGTGTCGATGGCCCGCTGCACGGTCACGGGCCCGACCGCGAGGTCGGCCACGAGGCGGCGGCTGCTGGGCAGCTTGGCGCCCGCCGGCAGCGTCGCGGCGAGCTCGCGCAGGCTGGTGGTGACGCGCTGCACACTGCTACCGTGGTCCATGAGACTAGACAATAGCGCTACCTACCCGTCGAGTGGTAGCGGCCAGGCCCGCGGGCGGAGCCGGCGATGAACGCCCTCGTCGTCCTCGGCCTGCTCGTCGTGCTGGTGGTCGCCGCGCCGTGGTGCGGGGTCGACAGCCGGTGGACCGGTGCGGGGATTCGGGCCGACCGGCCGCCGCGCGGAAAGCGCTACCGGCTAGCACGCCGCACCGCTACTGCCGAGGTACGACGTGAGCAGTTCGACCGCACGAGCTGACGGGGCTGCGCGGTCCGCCACGTAGCCTGGGGCGCGTGGACTCCGAGCGCCCGGGCGTGCCGAAGGGCCGCGTCGCCGTCCTGACCGTCGTGGCCCTCCTCGTCGTGCTCGCGTGCGGCGGCCTCGGCGTGTGGCAGTGGCAGCGCGGCAACGTCGTCATCACCGAACCCCCTGCGCGCCAACCGGTCGCCCCCGTCAGCGAGATCGTCGACGCCGGCGCCTCGGGCGCGGCGGCCGTCCTGTCCGCCGACGAGGTCGGGCACCGGGTCGAGGTGACCGGCACGTTCGACCCGGACGTCGACCTCCTCGTGCCCGGCCGCGCCCTCGACGGGGTCGTGGGGTCCTGGGCCCTGGGCGTCGTCGTGCTGGCCGACGGCAGCGGGGTGCCCGTCGTGCGCGGCTGGGTGCCCGAGGGCACCCTCGCCCCCGCCCTGCCGACGGGCACGGTCGACCTCCGGGGGGTCGTGCAGCCGCCGGAGGCCTCCGACCTGGCCCCCTCCACGGCGGCCCTGCCCGCGGGGCAGACCTGGGTCGTCAGCGCGGCCGACCTCATCAACCGCGTCGACTACCCGGTGGCCAACGCCTACGTCACCGACACCGCCCCCGCCGCCGGCCTGCGTGCCGTGCCGCCGGACGATCCCGGGCAGGCCACCCGCCGCCTGGACTGGCGCAACCTCGCCTACGCGGGCCAGTGGTGGGTGTTCGCCCTGTTCGCCGTGGTCCTGTGGTTCCGGGCCGTGCGCGATGAGCGGCGCGCGGCGGGGGAGGATGACCCCGGGACGCCGGCGGACGGGCCGGTGCACGGCGCAGGAGGACGAGACATGAGTGGTGCCCGGTGAGCGCGGGAACGGCCGGCGGGCTGCGGTCGCAGGCGAAGGTCCGGGCGGCGTTGACGCGCTACCGCGTCATGGCCTGGCTGACCGGCATCGGGCTGGTCGTGCTCGTCTGCGTCGGGATGCCCCAGGAGTACCTCGGGGCGTTCGGCGGCGGGGACGGCGTCACCCGCGTCGTCGGCGTCGCGCACGGGTGGCTCTACGTCATCCTGCTCATCACCACCTTCGACCTGGGCAACCGCGTCCGCTGGCCCTGGAAGCGGATGCTGCTGACGGCGCTGGCGGGGACGGTCCCGTTCCTGTCCTTCTACGCCGAGCGCAAGAACACGCACGCGGTGCAGGCCCAGCTCCACGCGCCCGTCGCGTGAGCCCCCTGCAACGGGTCGCCGTCCACGTCGCCGCCGTCCGCGAGGGGCGGCTCCTGGTCCTCGACGACGCCCTGCCGTGGGCGCTGCTCGCGCACGGTGAGACGCCGCTGGCCGCGGCCCGGCGCGTGCTCGGCCCGCAGGTCGGGCTCGGGGAGCTGCTGGCCGTGCACGACGGCCGCCGCACCCACGACGGCCTGGACCTGCACACCGTCCACCTCGTCCTGGCCGCCACCCTGCCCGAGGGGTCCGGACCCGGCGGCCGGGGCCGGTGGGTCCCGGTCGGTGGCGACTGGCCGCTGGTCGCCGACGACCTCGTCGCCCTCGACCCCGCCGAGCGGGTGCGGTTGTCCCCGGTCACCGACGACGCCGAACCGGTCGTGCGGCAGCGGCTCGCCTGCTACGCCGTCGTCGTCGCGGACGGGTCCCTCCTGCTGACCCGGCTCAGCTCGGCGACTCCGAGCCCGGGCCGCTGGACCCTGCCCGGGGGCGGCGTCGACCACGGCGAGCACCCGCTGACCGCCGTCGTGCGGGAGGTCCACGAGGAGACGGGCATGGCCGTGCGGGTCACCGCCCTGGCCGAGATCGGCGCCGAGCACTTCACCGGCCGCTCCCCGCGCGGGGTCCTGGAGGACTTCCACGCCGTGCGGATCCTCGTGCGCGCCGAACCGCTGGAGGTCCTGGACCCGGTGGTCCTGGACGTCGGCGGCAGCACCGACCTGGCCCGGTGGGTGCCGCTGGACCAGGCCGCGCAGGTCGGGCTCGTCGGGGTCGCGCACCGCGGCCTGCAGCTCGCCCGCGAGCGCTGAGGGCTTCCCCAGGATCACCTGTGAGTGGCAGGATCCGGCTCGTTCCCGCCCTTCCCCGGAAGCGAGCCCATGCGCCCTGGTCGTCCCCTCCTCCGCTTCCTGTGCTCCGGCGCCGCCACGGCGGCCCTCGCGGCACCCCTGCTGGCGGCCCCCGCCTCAGCGGCCACCACGCCGGCCGCGACTCCTACGGCAACCCCCGCGGCGACCCCCGGGCAGGTACCGGACGTCCTGCCGCCGGCGGCCCCCGGGACGACCCGGATCCAGATCGGGGCCTTCAACGACTTCCACGGCCGGCTGGAGGCCCCCGACGAGACCGACGACGGTGACCCGGTCGGCGGCGCCGCGCAGATGGCGGGGGTGTTCGACGCGATGCGCGCGAAGAACCCGAACACCGTCGTCGTCTCCGCGGGCGACAACATCGGCGCCTCCACGTTCACCTCGTTCATCCAGCAGGACGCCCCGACGATCGCGGCGCTGAACGCGATGGGCGTGGCCGTCTCGGCCGTCGGCAACCACGAGTTCGACCGCGGGTACGCCGATCTCGTCGACCGCGTCGGCGTGCAGGGCGAGCCGGGGGCGGACGGGGCCGACCCCCTGGCGGCGTTCCCCCACCTCGGGGCGAACGTCGTGCGGGCCGACGGCACGCCCGCGATGCCCTCGTTCGCGACGACCGACGTCGGCGGCATCCGCGTGGGGTTCATCGGGGTCGTGACCCAGCAGACGTCGAGCCTGGTGGCCCCGGCCGGCATCGAGGGCCTGCGGTTCACCGACCCCGTCGCGGCGGTGAACTCGGTGGCGGCGCAGCTGTCCGACGGCGACCCCGCCAACGACGAGGCCGACGTCATCGTGCTGCTCGCGCACGAGGGGTCCACCGGGACCGACTGCGCCACCGTGCAGACCGAGGGCGCGTTCGGGCGCATCGTGCGCGACTCCAGTCCTCAGATCGACGCGATCCTGTCCGGGCACACCCACCTGCGCTACGACTGCCAGTTCCCCGTCGAGGGCCGTTCCACGCCGCGGCCGGTGCTGTCGGCGGAGAGCTACTCCACCGCCGTCGACGACCTCGTCCTGGACGTCGACACCACGACCCGCGAGGTCGTCGCCACCGGCCACCAGGTCCTGGCGGTGGAGGGTTTCACCCCGAACGCGCAGGTCCAGCGCATCGTCGCCGACGCCGTCGCGTTCGCTCAGGAGCGCGGCCGGCAGCCGGTGGGGTCCATCACCGCCGACATCACCCGCGCGTTCTCCGGCGGCGACGACGACCGCGGCAGGCAGTCGCCGCTGGGCAACCTCATCGCCGACGCGCAGTTGCAGCAGACCGAGGGTGCCGGCGCGCAGATCGCCCTGGAGAACCCCGGCGGCATCCGCGACGACCTGCTCTACGCGGAGTCCGGGTCCGAGGGCGACGGCGTCGTGACGTACGCCGAAGCCGCTGCCGTGCAGCCGTTCGCGAACTCCGTGGTGACGATGACCCTGACCGGGGCCCAGGTCCGGCAGGTCCTGGAGGAGCAGTGGCAGCCGGCGGGTTCCTCCCGTCCGTTCCTCGCGCTGGGGTTGTCGGAGGGCCTGTTCTTCACCTACGACGAGGCCGCCCCCGCCGGGCAGCGGATCCGCTCGGTGACCCTCGACGGCGCCGAGATCGACCCCGCCGCGCCCTACCGCGTGACGGTGAACAGCTTCCTGGCCTCCGGTGGGGACAACTTCACCACGCTGGCCGAGGGGACCGACCGCACCGAACTCGGCAAGACCGACCTGGAGGCGTTCACCGCCTACCTCGGGCTGCCGCAGAACCAGGGCCTCGCCCCGGACACCGACCTGCGGTACGCCCCCGCCGCGGCCGTGACGCCCGTGCCGACGCCGGTCCCGACCGCACCGCCGGCCCCGACCGCGCCGCCCGTCGCGCCCACGCAGACCGCTCCGGTGGTCGTGCCGCCGTCGCGGACCCCGACGCAGCGCCCGTCGCGGACGGCCGGGGCCGCCGCGCCGTCGGGTTCGCTGGCCAACACCGGGGCCGAGGTCGCGCCGTGGCTGGCCGCCGGGGCCGCGCTGGTGCTCGCCGGCGGGTTGCTGCTCACCGTGTCGCGGCGCCGTTCGTCCTGATCGGACCGGGGGGAGGAGGCTGGTCGCCCCGAGCGTCGCCTCTCGGCGAGTGGCCGCTCGCAGCGGCTGGAGTTGAGGCCCGGGGACACGTACCGGGGCGACCAGTCCTCACAACCATCGGCACCCGGGCGGCATTCCTGGAGCTCCCCACCGATCGGGCGCGGGCCGCGGAACCGGCCGGTGACGGCCGGCGTCCACCCCGGGTGACGTGGCGAGGGTCGGTGCGGGCGGTGGAGCTGGTGGCCGTCTTGGTCCTCGGGCTCGCAGGGTGCCGGAGCGCCGGGCAGGCGCCAGACCCGTCGGAGCCGGCGTGGGACGTCCCCGTCGTGACCGGGGCCTGGGCGCCGATGGCGCCGGCACCCCTCGCGCCCCGGGGCAGCGCCGCGAGCACGGTCCGCGACGGGAGGTTCGTCGTCGCCGGGGGCTACGTCTTCCCCCGCGTGAGGGACGCCTGCGACGACGGTGCAGGGGGCGGGAGCTGCGGCGGGCCGGCTCCGGTCCCGCGCCCGGACGCCGCGGCCTGGTCCGCGGCGACCGGGACGTGGACGCCCCTGCCGGCCCTGGCGGGGGTCGTGGACACCTACGCGACCGGTCCCGCGCTCGAGCCGTTCCTGGGGCCGGTGGGCCTGGACCGGTCGGGCGCCCCGACGAGGGTGCCGATCACGACGGGGGACGACGGTCGCTGGGTCGGGCGCACCTTCGTGGTCGCCGGGTGGCTCGCCGGCACTGCCGCGCAGCAGGAGCGCAAGCCGGTGGCCGTGGCGTCCTTCGACGCGGACACCGGTGCGTGGACCGTCGACCCGTGGCCCTTCCCCGGCGCCTACCAGCAGGAACTGGTGAGCGTGTGGGCCGGCGACCGGCTCCTCGCCGTCGTCAGGGCCATCGGACCGGGGTGCTCGGACCAGCGGGTCTGCCGGCGGGTGGTGACCTGGTCACCCGGGGACGGCTGGCACCAGGTCGCCGAGTGGCCGATCGACCCCTCCGGTGCGCAGACACCGGGGCACTGGACGCGGTTCGGTGAGCTGCTGTGGGACGGCCGCCGCGTCCTCGGGGTGAGCTCGGGCTCCGGCGCGCTGACGGTGGCGACGCTGTCCGAGGTCGACGGCCGGGTCGAGGAGGTCGGGTCCCTGCCCGGGCCGGTCCCGGCTCCCACCGCGGTCGCGCTCCACGGGCAGGACGTGGTGGTGGTCGTCGAGGACCGTGTGGTGGTCCTCGACCCGCACCGGCGGTGGGCCCAGCTGCCCGCCGTGCCCGGGCCGCAGGTCGCGGGCCGGGCCGTCGGTGTCGTGGGGGACCACCTCCTCGTGTGGGGCGGGAGAGTGGCCCCCGGGGTGGCGGGCAGCGTCGACTCCGCCGACGGCTGGACCTTCCCCCTCCCCACCTGACCGGCCCCCCGGCGCGGTTCCCGGGGAGGTGGGGTCAGGACGTCGGGGCGGGTGCGACGGGTCGCTGGCCCCCGTCGCGCCGCTCCAGGGCCGTGCCCTCGACGTCCAGCGCGGGCAGCCACCGCAGCCACCGCGGCAGCCACCAGGCCCGGTGCCCCAGCAGCGACAGGGCCGCGGGGACCGCGATCATCCGGACGACCACGGCGTCGGCGAGGATCCCGACGGCCAGGGCGAAGGCGATCGGCTTGATCGTCGCGTCGCCCTCGGGGACGAACCCGGCGAACACGGAGAACATGATCGCTGCGGCGGCCACGACGACGGGCGCCGCCTGCCGGAAGCCGGTGCGCACGGCCGTCAGCGGCTCGGCGCCGTGGGCGTGCGCCTCGTGCATCCGCGAGACGAGGAACACCTGGTAGTCCATCGCCAGGCCGAACAGGATCCCGACGACGATGATCGGCGCCAGGCTCAGCAGCGGCCCGGTCGTGTCGGCGTGCACGAGGTCCTTCAGCCAGCCCCACTGGAACACCGCCGTCGTGGCCCCCAGCGAGGCGCCGATCGTCAGCAGGAACCCGAGCACCCCCACCACGGGGACGAGGATCGAGCGGAACACCAGGACGAGCAGCACGAACGCCAGGCCGACGACGAGGACGAGGTAGACCGGCAGCGCGTCGGCCAGCGTGGCGTTGACGTCGACGCTCACGGCCGTCTCGCCCGTCACGTAGGCGGGGGTGTCCGACCCGTCCTCGCGGATGAGGTCGCGCATCCGGTGCACGAGGTCGGTGGTCGCCTCGTCGTCGGGAGCGGTCGTGGGGACCACCGTCACGAGGGCGGCCTGCCCGTCGGGGCTGGGGGCGGGCGGGCCGGCCAGGGCGACCCCGTCGAGTCCGCCGAGCTCGGTGCTGAGCGCCTGGCCGCGCTCGACGGCGCCGGGGCCCTGGAGGAGGACGAGCAGCGGGCCGCTGACCCCGGCGCCGAAGCGCTCGGCGAGGATGTTCTGCGCCCTCTCCTGGGTGCTGCCGTCCGGCCAGGACGTGGCCAGGGAGGTCTGCATCGAGGTGACCGGGATCGCCACCGCCCCGAGGGTGACGACGGCGGCCACCAGGCTCAGCCAGCGCCGGCCGGTGACCAGCCGGCTCCAGCCGCCGAAGAACCCGCGACCGGTGGGGTCGGGTTCGGCCGGCGGCACGGCGGCGTGCTTGCCGCTCTCGTGGGTCAGGGCCCGGCGGGCCGCCCGGGGCAGGGCGCGCAGGCCGATGACGCCGAGGGCTGCCGGGACGAGGGTGAGCGCCACGAGGACGGCGACGACGACGGTCGCGGCGGCCGCGACGCCCATCTCGGTGAGGAAGGGGATGCCCGCCACGGCCAGACCGGCCAGGGCGATGACGACCGTGGTCCCGGCCGTCAGCACGGCCGACCCGGCGGTGCCGACGGCCAGCGGGACGGCCTCGGCCACCGGGCGGCCGTCGAGCAGTTCGTGCCGGAACCGCGTGACGATGAACAGGGCGTAGTCGATGCCGACGGCCAGGCCGAGCATGACCGCCAGGATCGGCGTCGTGGACTGCAGGTCGACGAAGCCGGTGAGGGTGGTGATGCCGAGGGCGCCGATGCCGACGCCGACGATCGCGGTCAGCAGGTTCATCCCGGCCGCCACGAGGGAGCCGTAGGTGATGGCGAGCACGACGAGCGCCACGACGACCCCGATCGCCTCGGCGGCCCCGCCGATCGCGGCGACCTCCTGGGTGGCGGTGCCGGTGACCTCGGCGGTCAGACCGGCGTCGCGGGCGTCGTCGACGGCCCGCAGCAGGGCCTGGCGCTGGGCGTCGGTGACCTCCGGCGGGGCCACGCCGTAGGAGACGGTGCTGTAGGCGGCCCGCAGGTCGGGGGAGACGACGGGGTTCTGCGGGTCCAGCGGGTTGCTCGCCCCCTGCACCCCCGGCAGGGCGTTGAGGGCCTGGACGACACCGGCGACCGCCGCGGCGTTCTCGGGGGCGACGATCTGCTGCCCGGCCGGGACCTGCAGGACGACCTGGGCCGAGGCGCCGTCGGCGGTGTCCCCGAACTCCTCGCCGATGAGCCGCAGGGCGGTCGTCGACTCCTGGCCGGGGATCTCGAAGGAGTTGATCGTCGTGCCGGACAGCGTGGCCGCGCCGAGGCCGCCGAAGGCCAGGAGCAGCACCCAGACCGCGATGACGAGGCCGCGGAACCGGAAGGCCCCCCGGCCGAGGCGGTGCAGGAAGGTGGCCATCTCAGTTCTCCGTGTCGTCGGTGGTGTGACCGAGCGCGCCGAGGGCGGCGGCCACGAGGTCGCCGGCCAGGGCGCGCACGTCGGTGCCGGGGGCGTCGCAGAAGGCCAGGGAGGCGACGGCGAGGCCGCCGACGGCGCTGGTGATGCGGACGGCCCGCGTCACCTCCTCCGGGGTGGGGGTGCCGCCGGGCACGGGCAGCGCGGCCCCGAAGGCGCGGAACAGCACCTCGCCGATGACGTCGAGGCGCTCGCCGGCCAGGACCCCCCGGCTGATCGAGGTGAGCATGAAGGACACGAGCCCGGGGCGGTCGGCGGCCAGCGTCGCCAGCGCGGTCAGGACCCGCCGGTCGCGCTCGGCGCCGGGCGCGGTGCCCGCGACGGCGAGCGCGACGGCCCCGAAGTGCTCGACGGTGTGGGCGATCGTCGCCTCGGCGATCGCCTCCTTGGTCGGGAAGCGGTGCAGCAGACCGGTCTTGGAGTACCCGACGGCGTCGGCGATGCGCTGCACGGACGTCTGCTCCAGGCCGTGCCGGGCGAACAGCGCGGCCGCCGCGTCGAGGATCTCCCCGTCGATCTGTTCCTTCGTCAGTCGGGGCACGGGACCACTGTAGACCGGGGTGGACCGAGATGGTCCACTCGGGACCGGATCGGACCACCCGCCGGGGTGGGGTGCCGTCCCGCGACCGCTCCGGGTGGTGCAGGTCCTCCGTGCCACCGCGCCACCGCGCCACCGCGCCACGTCCGAGCCCGTCCGGCGAGCCCGGCACTAGCCTCGGCCCCGTGATCACTGCTGGTCCGCAGCGGACCGAGAACTTCACGGCAGGCCGGTCCTCGACCCTGGCGTCCTACGCCTTCGCCCTCGTCGGCTGGGAACTGGTCGTCGTGGCGGTCACCGCGCTCGTCGGTCTGCGGGCGGACCGGTGGAGCGGCGTGGCGGTGCACCAGGTGCTGACGGTCGCCGGGTGGGTGACCGGGACCGTCGTGCTGGCCCGCGCTGGTCACCCGGCCCTGACGGCTCGGGGCCGGAGGGGGCACCGGCTGCTGCGCACCGGGCTGGTGGTCGCGCTGGCCGTGGTGGTCATCGCCGTCCGCTGGTGGGCGGTCGGCGGGGGTCAGGCGTCGATCGTCGGTGAGCACCGCTCGTACGTGGAGGACTTCGGTCAGGTCGGGTGGGTCTCGACGCTGGGGCAGATCGGTTACTACGTCGCCGAGGCCGGGGTGGTGACCTTGCTGATCGCCTTCGGGCAGCGCGCCGGGGAGTCGTGGACCGCTCGTCCTGCGGTGCCGTGGGGCGGTCTGGCGGCCGCGGTGAGCTGGGGGGCGGTGCACGTCCTGCTGCAGGGCGGCGCAGCGGGGCTGTACGCGATGGCGGTGGCGGTCGCGATGGGCGTGGTGCACGTCCTGCTGCGCTCCTGGCGCGCGACGTGGGGGGTCGCCGCGGTCGTCTTCGTGGTGTGAGGGACCCAGCCGTCGCGGCGACGGCGAGCTGCGCGCCCACGACGAGCGACCCCGGTGGGCGGGGCTCCGCGGCCCGGGTCTGTCGGCGCTCGGGCCTACCCTTGTCCCACGATGAGCACTCTCTTCGACGACCTCCCCTTCGGCGGCCCCTCCGGTCCCGGCGGTGGGCGGGGCGACACGGGCCCGGCCGTGCTCGCCGGCGCCCCCGCGTCTCGGCGCCCCGGGCTGGACCCGGCGGCGCTCGTCGCCGGGCTGAACCCCCAGCAGCGCCAGGCCGTCGTGCACGCCGGGTCCCCGCTGCTCATCGTCGCCGGGGCCGGGTCGGGCAAGACGCGCGTGCTGACCCACCGCATCGCCCACCTGCTGGCCGAGGGCCGGGCGACGCCGGGGCAGGTCCTCGCGATCACCTTCACCAACAAGGCCGCCGCCGAGATGCGCGAGCGCGTCGGCGCCCTCGTCGGCGACGTCGTCGGCATGGGCGCGCGCAGCATGTGGGTCTCGACGTTCCACTCCGCCTGCGTCCGCATCCTGCGGCGCGAGGCCCAGCACCTCGGGATGCGCACCTCGTTCTCGATCTACGACTCCGCCGACTCCCAGCGCCTCATGGCGATGGTCGGCCGCGAGCTGGAGCTGGACCCGAAGAAGCACGCCCCCCGGGCGATGTCGGCGATGGTCTCCAACCTCAAGAACGAGCTGATCGACGAGGACACCTTCTTCGACCGCGCCCACTCCGACGACGGCACCGAGACCGAGCGCATCCTCGCCCGCGCCTACCGGACGTACCAGCAGCGGCTGCGCCAGGCCAACGCGATGGACTTCGACGACCTCATCGGCTCCACGGTCCACCTGCTGCAGGCGTTCCCCGACGTGGCCGAGCACTACCGCCGCCGGTTCCGGCACGTGCTGGTCGACGAGTACCAGGACACCAACCACGCCCAGTACGTCCTGGTGAAGGAGCTCGTCGGCACGGGCGAGGGCAACGTCCCGCGCGGTGAGCTGACGGTCGTGGGGGACGCCGACCAGTCGATCTACGCCTTCCGCGGTGCGACGATCCGCAACATCGTCGAGTTCGAGCAGGACTACCCCGACGCCACGACGATCCTGCTGGAGCAGAACTACCGCTCCACGCAGAACATCCTCACCGCGGCCAACGAGGTCATCAAGGTCAACGAGGACCGCCGGCCGAAGAACCTGTGGACGGCCTCGGGGGCGGGGGAGCAGATCGTCGGCTACGTCGCCGACGACGAGCACGACGAAGCCGCGTTCGTGGCCGAGGAGGTCGACCGCCTCCACGACCACGAGGGCGTGACGTACAAGGACGTCGCGGTGTTCTACCGGACGAACGCGCAGTCCCGGTCGCTGGAGGAGGTGTTCATCCGCACCGGCCTGCCCTACAAGGTGGTGGGCGGGACGCGCTTCTACGAGCGCCGTGAGATCAAGGACGCCGTCGCCTACCTGCGCGTCCTGGACAACCCCGACGACACCGTCAACCTGCGCCGGGTGCTCAACACGCCCAAGCGCGGCATCGGCGAACGGGCCGAGGCGAGCATCGTCGTCCTGGCCGAGCGCGAGCGCATCGGGTTCGGCGCCGCCCTCGACCGCGCCGACGAGGCGGTCGGGCTGGTGTCCCGCTCCCTCAACGCCATCAAGGGTTTCGCCCAGCTCATCGCCGACCTGCGCACCCTGGCCGAGTCGGGGGCCTCCCCGGCCGTCGTCCTGGAGGCCGTCCTGGAGCAGACGGGGTACCTCGCCGAGCTGCGCGCCAGCGCCGACCCGCAGGACGAGTCGCGCGTGGAGAACCTCTCCGAACTGGTCGCCGTGGCCGAGGAGTTCACCGAGGACAACCCCGAGGGGACGTTGTCGGACTTCCTCGAACGGGTGTCCCTCGTCGCCGACGCCGACCAGATCCCGGCAGGTGCCGAGGACGAGGGTGTCGTGACGCTCATGACGCTGCACACGGCCAAGGGCCTGGAGTTCCCCGTCGTGTTCCTCACCGGGATGGAGGACGGGACGTTCCCGCACCAGCGGTCCCTGGGCGACCCCGACCAGCTCGCCGAAGAACGCCGGCTGGCCTACGTCGGCCTGACCCGGGCCCGCGAGCGGCTGTACCTGTCGCGCTCGGCGGTGCGCAGCGCGTGGGGCGCCCCGCAGCAGTACCCGCCGTCGCGGTTCCTCGACGAGGTGCCCGCCACGCTGCTGGACTGGAAACGGGGGGAGTCGACGTACCAGGGCACCACCTCGCCGTCGGCGGCCTCGCGCGTCTCCCAGCGGCCGGGGGTGCGGTCGGCGGGCAGCCGGCCCGTCGTCGCGCTGAACCCGGGGGACCGGGTCACGCACGACTCCTTCGGCCTGGGCACCGTCGTGCGGATCGAGGGCGAGGGGGACAAGACCGTCGCCCACGTCGACTTCCGCACCGAGGGCACCAAGCGGTTGCTGCTGCGCTACGCCCCCGTCGAGAAGCTCTGACGGATCGCCGCGGCCACCTCGGCGGGGCGTTCCAGCGGCAGCAGGTGACCGGCGCCGTCGAGGGTGCGGAACCGCGCCGCGGGGTACACGGCCCCGTTGAGCTCGCGCTGGGCCTGCGGGCCGAGGTCGCCGTCGGCGCCCCCGGCCACGACGAGGGCGGGGACGTCGAGCCGGCCCACCCGCGCCGAGAGGTCCTCGCGGCTGCCGTGCTCCAGCCACGCCCGCCACGCGGCCGGGTCGGTGCGGTGCAGGTCCTCCCGGGCCAGGGCGTCCAGGGCGGGGTCCAGCGGGCCGCCGGTGTTCGCCGCGAGGAACTCCCCGGCCGCGGCCTCGTCCAGGGGCCCGTCGGCGGCCCAGCCGAGCATCCTGCGCCGGCGCTCCTCGTCCATCGGTTCCGGCGACGGCGGCGAGGCGGCGAGCAGCACGACCCCGGCGGGGCGCTCGGCCGGGTCCAGCCCCGCGGCCAGGACGGTCGCGACCTTCCCGCCCATGCTGTGCCCGAGCAGCAGCCAGCGCCGGTCGTCCCGACGGCCCCGCCCGTCCAGGTGACCGGTGACCTGCTCCCGCACCCACGCCGTCATGTCCGGCACCGACGTCCCCGGGTCCAGCGGCGCCCCGCCGAAGCCCGGCAGGTCCAGGGCGAGCAGGTCGAACTCCGGTGCGAGCTCGCGCGCCAGCGGCCCGAAGGACCGCGCGCTCATCCCCAGGGCGTGCAAGCAGACGAGGGTCGTCTCGGGGGTCGTCGCGGGGGTCGTCTCGGGGGGCGTTCCAGGGGTCCTCACGCAGGCATCGTCGCCGGTCCGGCCCACCGCCGCCCGTCCGCACCGCGCGGGGTCCGGCTCACCGCGGCCGCCGCCGGGCCGGGCGGACGGCGTGCTGGGCGGGGATGTGGTCGGTCAGCGCCCGGGCGGCGCTGGCGCGGGTGAACGTGAGCTGGGCCACCCGCACGTAGAGGCAGTCCACGACGAGGAGCTGGGCGTGCCGGGCCGCGAACGGCCCCTCGCGGTAGGTCGTTCCGCCGGGGGCGACGGTGAGCACGACGTCGGCGAGCTGGGCCAGCGCCGAGGCCGGGTCACCGGTCACGGCGACGGTCGTGGCGCCGCGGCGGGCGGCCAGCTCGGTGGGGTCGACGACCTCGCGGGTGGCCCCGGAGAACGAGATCGCGATGGCCACGTCGGCGGGGGTGAGCAGCGCCGCGGACGTGCTGGCCGCGTGCACCTCCGTCCAGTTGCGCACCGGGACGCCGATGCCGAACAGGCGCGCGTCGGTCTCGGCCGCCATCGCGGCGCTGCCGCCCACGCCGTAGACGTCGACGCGGTGGGCCCGGGCGACGGCCTGCGCGGCGCGTTCGACGGCGTCCAGGTCCAGGCGCCGGGCGGTGTCCTGCAGGCTGCGGACGTCCGCGGCGGCCACCACGGCGGCGACGCGTTCGAGGTCGTCGTCGGGGGTGATCTCCGGGCCGATCTCGGCCGAGCCCCACACGGACCCCCCGCCGGCCCGACGACCCTGCTCGCGGGCCATCCAGCGCACGAGGCCCTGGTAGCCGTCGAGGCCGATGGTCTGGCAGAACCGCGTCACGGCGGCCTGCGAGGTGCCGGCCCGGCGGGCCAGTTCGGTGGCCGAGCACTCCTCGACGCTCTCGGGCGAGGTCAGCACGAAGTCGGCCACCTTGCGCAGGGAGGGGGGCAGGTCGGCCCGGACCGCCTCGATGCGCTGCGCCGGGTCGAGGGTGTCGAGGCTCATCCCGGACTCCTCCGTCAGAGTGGATGACTGATCCAGCCGGAGAAGGCTAACACCGCGCCGGGGTCCCGCCGGGTCTCACGCCCCGGTTCTGAGCGTCGACGGGATGTCCCGGAGGGCAACGAGAACGCAACACGAACGCAACACGGCGAACCCTTGACAGTTCCGCACCACCGCGTGAAACATCCAACCATCCAGCAATGACGCGGTGAATCGACGACTCAAGGAGAGATGCCGTGCCCCCCTTCGCCGACCACGTCGCCCGGTTCGGCCACGAGGTGCAGGACCGCCTCGACCGGCTCTCGGCCCTGGCCCGCGCCGGGGGTCTCGACGACGCCGTGGGGCTGCTCGCGGACTGCATCGCCGCCGGCGGGGTCGTCCAGGCGTTCGGCACCGGGCACTCCGAGGCCTTCGCCATGGAGGTCGCCGGCCGCGCCGGGGGCCTCATCCCCACGAACAAGGTCGCCCTGCGCGACGCCGCCCTCCTCGGCGGGCACGAGATCGCCGAACTCACCGGCGAACCCCCGCTGGAGCGGGACCCGAACATCGCCCGCGACGTGTTCGACACCGTCGTCCGCGACCCCCGCGACGTGTTCGTCATCGCCTCCAACTCCGGCGTCAACGGGTCCGTCGTCGGCCTGGCCCTGCTGGCCAGGGAGCACGGCCACCGGGTCGTGGCGGTGACGAGCCTGGAGCACACCCGGGCGGTCGAGTCCCAGCACCCCAGCGGGAAGCGGCTGTGCGAGATCGCCGACGTCGTCATCGACAACCTCGCCCCCTACGGCGACGCGACCCTGACCGGCGTGTCCGACGTCGCCGTCGGGTCGGTCTCGTCCCTGACGTCCGCCTACATCGCCCAGCTGCTGACCATCGGCACGGTCACGGCCCTGGCCGGGCGGGGCGAGGAGGCCCCGCTGTACGTCTCGGCCAACGTCCCCGGCGGCCACGACCGGAACAAGAGCATCGAGGCCCGCTACGGCGACCGCCTGCGCCGCAGCGCCTGAGCCCCCCAGCACACCCCGTCCGCCAGCCCACCCCGGAAGGAACCACCGTGAGCGAGTCCACCCCCCTCCAGCGTCGACGTTTCCTGGGACTGGCCCTGGCCGGGACCCTCCTGCCGGCCGCCACCGCGGCCTGCGCCGCCTCCGGCGGGGGTGAGGAGCCCGGCGGCGGGTCCGGCCCCACCGGGGAGGTCAGCGACCAGAACCCCTTCGGCGTGGCCGAGGGGGCCGCCGTCGACGCCGTGATCTTCGACGGCGGCTACGGCACCGACTACGTCTCCTTCGTGGCGGCGCAGTACGCCGACCTGCACGGCGGGGGGACGCTGACCGTCTCGCCCTCCACGCAGATCGCCCAGGAGCTGCAGCCGCGCTTCGTCGGCGGCAACCCGCCGGACCTGGTGGACAACTCCGGCGCCAACGCCATCGGGCTGGCGACCATCGCCGCCCAGCTGGAGGACCTCACCCCGCTGACCGAGGCGAAGAACACCGACGGGGAGGTCATCGCCGACACCCTGTACCCGGGGATGCTCGACGACGGCACCTACGACGGCCGCCTCGTGCAGTTGAACTACGTCCTCACCGTCTACGGCCTGTGGTACTCCAAGACGCTGTTCGACGCCAACGGCTGGACGGCGCCGGCCACGTGGGACGACGCGCTGGCCCTGGGCGCGGCGGCCAGGGAGCAGGGGAAGTACCTGTTCTGCTGGGGCAAGGAGGCCGCGTCCTACTACCTGACGCTGGCCGTCGACTCCGCCGTCAAGGAGGGCGGGGACGAGGTGCGCGTCGCGATGGGAAACCTGGAGGCGGACGCCTGGAGCCACCCGGCCGTGCAGGCCGTCCTGGGCAAGATGGCCGAGGCCGTCCAGGCCGGGTACTTCCGGCCCGGCGGCGCCGGCACCCAGTTCACCGCCGCGCAGGCGCAGTGGAGCCAGGCCCAGGAGGCCCTCCTCTACCCCTCGGGGTCGTGGATCGAGAACGAGATGAAGTCCCAGACCGCCCCGGACTTCCAGATGACCTGCGCCCCGCCGCCCTCGGTCACCGCGGGCGCGGCCATGCCGGCCGCCGCCTTCCACGCCAGCGCCGGGGAACCGTTCGTCGTGCCGAGCCGGGGCGCGAACACGGCCGGCGGCATGGAGGTCCTGCGCCTCATGCTCTCCAAGGAGGCCGCGACGAACTTCGCCAGGACCAAGCTGTCCTCGACGATCGTGCGGGACACGGTGCCGCAGGACGCGTTCGGCTCCACCGCCCTGGCCTCCCAGATCGCCATGCTCGACGCCGCCGGGGAGGACACCTACACGTTCAACTTCAACGACGTCTACGGGTTCACCAGCCAGAACAACGTGCTCTGGAACGGGTTCCTGTCCGGGCAGCTCGACGTCGCCGGTCTCACCAGCGGTCTGCAGCAGCAGTTCGACCAGACCCGGGAGGACAGCGGCATCACCAAGGTCGAGGTGTCGTGAGCGCGCTGCCCGGTGCCCCCGGCCGCACCGCCGTCCGGGGGGCCGCGCGCCCCCCGGCGGCGAGCCGCAGGCGGTGGACGTTCGACCGGGTCAGCCTCGTGGTCGTCTTCCTCGGGGTCCCGCTCGCGCTCTACCTGGTGTTCGTGCTCTACCCCTTCACCCAGGCGGCCTGGTACTCACTCACCTCCTGGTCGGGGTTCACCGCGACGCAGGAGTTCATCGGGCTGGAGAACTACCGGCGGCTGCTGGGCGACGGGTTGTTCCTCCAGGCCATCGGCAACAGCCTGAGCCTGCTCGTCGTCGTCCCGGCGGTGACGCTGGTGCTGAGCTTCGCGCTGGCCTGCCTGCTGACCTTCGGCGGCTCCTCGACCGGCGCCGTCCGCGGGCTGTCGGGCTCGTCCTTCTACCGCGTCGTGTCGTTCTTCCCCTACGTCGTGCCGGCCATCGTCGTCGGCATCATCTTCGGCCGCGTCTACGACCCCAGCGCCGGGCTCCTCAACGGCGTCCTCACCGGTCTGGGCCTGGGCCGGTTCCAGGACTTCGCCTGGCTGGGGGAACCGGCCACGGCCCTGTGGGCGGTCATCGTCGTCATCGTGTGGAGCTTCGTCGGTTTCTACATGGTCCTGTTCGTCGCCTCGATCCGGGCCATCCCGGCGGAGATCTTCGAGGCGGCGCGCATCGACGGGGCCGGCCGGTTCCGGACGGCGGTGTTCATCGCCGCCCCCGGCATCGCCGGGTCGCTGCGCACGGCCTACGTCTACCTCGGCATCTTCGCCCTGGACGCGTTCGTGTTCCTGGCGGCGATGAACCCCGACGGGGGCCCGGGCAACTCCACGCTCGTCATCACCCAGCAGATCTTCTCGACCGCGTTCACGCAGGGGCGGTTCGGGCTGGCCTGCGCGATGGGCGTGGTGCTCGCGGTGCTGACCTTCGTCTTCACGGGGCTGGTGCTCGGGATCGGCCAGCTGCTCGCCCGCCGCGGCGCGAAGGAGGCTCGCGCGTGAGCGCCGTGACGAGCGAGCCCACCCGCAGCGCCCCGGCCCGCCCCGAGCGGCGCGGGCCGTCGGGGGAGCGGACGGTCGCGGTCGGCTCGCACACCGTCCTGGGGATCTGGGCGGTGCTCGTCCTGCTGCCCTTCGCCTGGACGGTCGTCTCCAGCTTCAAGACGAACCGGGAGATCTTCGCCTCGCCGTTCTCGCTGCCGCGGGAGTGGCGGTTCCAGAACTACGTCGACGCCTGGAACACGGCCGGCATCGGGTCCTACTTCGTCAACTCCGTCGTCGTCGTCGCCTGCGCGCTGATGCTGACGATGCTCATGGGGGCGATGTCGGCCTACGTGCTGGCCCGGTTCGACTTCCGCGGCCGGACCGTCCTGCGGTACCTCATCGTGGCCGGGCTCACGTTCCCGGTGTTCCTCGCCGTCGTGCCGCTGTTCTTCATCCTGCAGCAGCTCGGGGTCCTCAACACCCTGCCGGGGCTGATCCTCAGCTACGCCGCCTACGCCTACCCGTTCACCGTCTTCTTCCTGCTCAGCTTCTTCGAGCAGCTCCCGGGGGAGATCGCCGAGGCCGCCGCGATCGACGGGGCGAGCGAGTGGCGGACGTTCTTCCAGGTCATGCTGCCGATGGCCGGGCCGGGGATGGCGGCCGTGGCCATCCTCAACTTCGTGGGCCTGTGGAACCAGTTCCTGCTGCCGGTGGTCCTGAACTCCGACCGCAGCAACTACGTCCTCACCCAGGGCCTGGCGGCGTTCGCGTCCCAGGCGGGGTACGACGTCAACTTCGGGGCGTTGTTCGCCGGTTCGGTGATGACGGTCGTGCCCGTCCTCGTGGTGTACCTGGTCTTCCAGCGCCGCCTGCAGGGGGCGGTCTCGGCCGGCGGGCTGAAGTGAGGCCGGTCCCCTCCGGGGTGGTGCTGGCCCTGGACGCCGGCGGCAGCACGACCCGGGCGCTCGTCCTGGACCCGGCCGGCCACCCGCTGGGCCGGGCCGCGTCCGGGCCGGGGAACCCCTCGGCCGTGGGGGTCGAGGCGGCCCTGGTCTCGGTGCGCGAGGCCGTGTCGCAGGCCCTCGCCGGGGCGGGGGCCGCCGTCGCCGACGTGCGCTCCACCGTGCTGGCGAGCGCCGGCTCGGACCGGCTCGTCCCCCGGGAGACCCTCATCGGCCACCTCGGGCTGGACCCCGGTGCCCCGTTCCGCCGGGTCTCGGACCTGCTGGCGATGTTCCACTCCGCCGCCGACACCGACACCGGTGCGGCGCTCGTGGCGGGCACGGGGTCGGTCGCCGCGCGGGTGCGCGGCGGTGGTCTGGAGCGGGTCGTCGGTGGCAACGGCTGGCTGCTGGGGGACGCCGGGGCGGGGTTCTGGATCGGCCGCGAGGTCGCCCGCGCCGTCACCGACGACCTCGACGGCACCGGCGCGGTCACCGCCCTGACCCCGGCGCTGCTGGCGGAGTTCGGCCTGAGCGACGACCGCCGTCCCCGGGAGGGCCGGGCGTTCGTGCTGGGGGAGATCGTCGACCTCGTCCACGCGGCGGAGCCCGTGCGGCTGGCCCGGCTGGCCCCGGCCTGCTTCACCGCCGCGGCCGCGGGCGACTCGGTGGCGACGGCGATCGTGGCCGCGGCGCAGGAGGAGCTGGCCGTGCTCGTGCGGGCCGTCGAGGGACCCGGTCCGCTCGTGGTCGGGGGCGGGGTGTGGCGGCGCAGCGCGCAGGGCCCGCTCGCCCCGGGGCTGCGCGCGGCCCTGACCGGCCGGACCGTGCTGCCCGCCGAGGACGGTCTGCTCGGCGCCGCGTCCCTGGCCCTGCGCGCGCTGGGTCTGCCGACCGCGCCGCTGCGCGCGCTGCGCGGGACCGGCCGGCCGGCCTGATCAGGCACCTCCCACGGGTCGCACCACGAGCTGCACGGCGAGCACGACCATGACGAGCGCCACGAGGCCGTCGAGCACCCGCCACGCCCCGGGCCGGGCGAAGACCGGCCGCAGCAGGCGCGCCCCGCGCCCCAGGACGGTGAACCACACGACGCTGCCCAGGGCCGCGCCCGCCCCGAACCACCAGCGGTCGGCCCCGTGGGCGGCCGCGACCGAGCCGAGCAGGACCACGGTGTCGAGGTAGACGTGCGGGTTCAGCCAGGTGAGCGCCGCCGCGGTCGCGACGACCGAGGCCAGCGGAACCGCGGCACCGGAGGGGTCGGCGCGCAGCGCCCCCGGGCGCCAAGCCCGCCGCAGCGCGAGCGCGCCGTAGCCGAGGAGGAAGGCCGCCCCGGCCAGGCGCAGCACGGTCAGCAGGCCCGGTGCCGCCGCCACGAGCGCACCCGCACCCGCCACCCCGACGCCGATGAGTAGGACGTCACTGGCGATGCAGACCGCGACCACGGCGCCCACGTGCTCCCCGCGCACGCCCTGCTGGATGACGAAGGTGTTCTGGGCGCCGATGGCGACGATGAGGGACAGCCCGAAGGCCAGCCCGGTGAGGAGGGTGAGCACGCCCCCGACGGTAGGGAGCCGGGTGACGCGGTTCCAGCTCAGGAAACTGACCCCGCATCAGCATCGCTTCACGAGCACGGGCGTCGACTGGGACCTGGCGCAGTTGCGGGCCCTGGCCGCCGTGGTCGCCGAGGGCTCCTTCGAGGCCGCCGCCCGGACCCTGCACGTCACGCCGTCGGCCGTCAGCCAGCGGCTGCGGGCCCTGGAGACCGCCGCCGGCCGGGGAGTTCTGCTGCGACCTGCGCCGGGAGGGCCAGGAGCGGACCCACGAGCTGCCGCGCTCGGGCAGCGTCGTCGCCGCGGTGACGACGGAGGCCGAGCCGGTGCCGGGGTGCCGGGTCACCCGGCTCGGGGCCGTGCACCACCAGCCCTTCGCCACCGCCGGCCCGCGCACCGCTCGTGGTCTTCGACCGCGACGTCGACCTGCGGGACACCTGGCTGTGTCTGCTGCTGCCCGAGCAGGTGGCCGGGCGGCGGGGCGGGCTCGTCGACCTCGACCCCGGCGGCGGGCTGGACGTGGACCTGCATTGGCAGCGGTGGAAGGTGGGCTCGCCCTCGCTGGACCGGCTGAGCGAGGCGGTCCTGGGAGCCTGGCGCCCGGCTCGCGCGGGCGCGCCCGCGGGACGACCCTGACCTGCGTGAGCGAATCCTGCTGGGACTACCCGCGCCCGCCGCGGCTCGAACCCGCGCGACGGCGCGTGCGCGTCCTCGACCCCGAGGGCCGGCTGATCGTCGACGTCCCGCCCGGCGAGCAGGCCACGAGGGCCTGGCGCGTGCTGGAGACGTCGCACCCGCCGACGTACTACGTGGCCGCCGAGGCGGTGCTGCCCGGTGCGGTCCGGCCCGCGCCGGGGCGGAGCTGGTGCGAGTGGAAGGGGCAGGCGTCCTACGTCGACCTCGTGGGCGGGGACGGCCGGGTGCTGCGGCCCCGCGCCGCCTGGTCCTACCGCGACCCGACGCCGGCGTACGCGGCGCTCGCCGGGGCCCTGGCGTTCTACCCCTCGGGGGTGCGCTGCCTGCTCGACGACGAGGAGGTCGGGGCGCAGGAGGGGGACTTCTACGGGGGGTGGGTCAGTTCGGAGGTGACCGGGCCGTTCAAGGGGGCGCCGGGCACGCTGGGGTGGTGAACGTGAGACGGCCTGGTCGGGGGCGGCGGGTGCCGCCCCCGACGCCGGGGTCAGCGGGCGCGGCCGCTGCGCAGGGCGCTGACGATGCCGACGCCGACGACGGCGACGACCACCTGGAAGATCAGCTCGATGAAGCTGAAGCCGTCGGTGTCCACCACCGCCCGCGCCAAGGCGGTGCCGATGAAGGCCGCGACGATGCCGATGAGGATCGTCAGGATGATGGAGATGTTCTGCTTCCCGGGCAGTACCAGACGCGCGAGGGCGCCGATGATCAGCCCGACGATGATGGCGGTGATGATGCCGGTGATGGTCACGATGTCCTCCAGTTCGTCGTGGCCCGTGGATCTGTGCGGGCCTGCACCGGGGATTCCGGTTCCCGGTGCGCCCGAAGGTTTCCACGGTTCTCCCGACACCGCTCGCTGGAATCGCCCGAGTCGGACGGATGGCCGCAACCGATCACGCGCCGTCTTGGAGGAGTGGCTCAGCGTGGTGTGATCGGTGCGGCCGGCCGTCGCGGCGGGGTCACAGGATCGGGTTGCCGCCCGTCACCGCGACCCGCGCCCCCGAGACGTAGCTGCCGTCGTCGGAGGCGAGCAGGACGTAGACGGGGGCGAGTTCGGCCGGCTGGCCCGGACGGGCCAGCGGCACCTGCTGCCCGAAGCTCTCGACCTGCTCGGCCGGCAGGGTGGCCGGGATCAGCGGCGTCCACACCGGCCCCGGGGCGACGCTGTTGACGCGGATGCCGCGGTCACCGAGCAGTTGCGCCATCGAGGCGCACATGTTCGCGATGCCCGCCTTGGTCATCGAGTAGGGGACCAGCGTCGGCTTGGGGTTGTCGGAGTTCACCGAGCTGCTACCGATGATCGACGAGCCCGGGCCCATGTGCGGCAGGGCAGCTTTGGTCAGCCAGAAGAACGCGCTGAGGTTGGTGTTGACCGTGAACATCCACTCCTCGTCGGAGATCTCCTCGAGGGTGTCGTGGCTCATCTGGTACGCGGCGTTGCTGACGAGGACGTCGACCTTGCCGAACTCGCGCACGCACGTGTCCACCACGGCGCGGCACTGCTCGGCCCCGGAGATGTCGCCGGCGACGAGGACCGCCCGCCGCCCGGCCTCCTCGACCCAGCGGGCCGTCTCCTGCGCGTCCTCGTGCTCGGACAGGTAGCTGACGACGACGTCGGCCCCCTCCCGGGCGTAGGCGATGGCGACCGCGCGACCGATCCCGGAGTCGGCGCCGGTGACGATCGCCGCCTTCCCCGCGAGCTTGCCGTGGCCGACGTAGGACGTCTCCCCGTGGTCGGGGGCCGGCTGCATCGCGCCTGTGGTGCCGGGGGGTTCCTGCTGCTGGCTGGGCTGGGACACGGGTGCTCCTGCTCGAGTTCGACGTCAGAGTCGTCCGGCCCCTACCCGGTCACGGCCGCGTCAACCCCGGCGCCGCTCACTCGAAGCGCGCGGGGTCCCCGGCCCCGACCCGCACCACCTCGGGGTACCCCTGCGACCAGTCGACCACCGTCGTCGGTTCCGTCCCGCACTCCCCGGCGTCCACGACGGCCTCGACCACGTGGTCCAGCTCCTCCTTCACCGACCAGCCGTCGGTGAGGGGTTCGTCGTGGCCGGGCAGCAGCAGCGTGCTCGACAGCAGCGGTTCCCCCAGCTCGCTCAGCAGCGCCCGGACGAAGGGGTGGTCGGGGATGCGCACCCCGACGGTCTTCTTCTTCGCATGCGCGAAACGTCGGGGCACCTCCTTCGTCGCGGGCAGGATGAACGTGTACGGGTTGGGCGTGGCCGCCTTCACGGCCCGGAACTGCACGTTGTCCAGGTGCACGAACTGCCCGAGCTGGGCGAAGTCGGAGCACACGAGCGTGAAGTGGTGCCGCTCGTCGAGGTGGCGGATGCGGCGGATGCGGTCGGCGCCGGTGTGGCTGTCGAGGCGGCAGCCCAGGGCGTAGCAGGAGTCCGTCGGGTAGGCAATGAGCGCGTCCTCGCGCAGCATCGCCGCGAGCTGGGCGACCGACCGCGGTTGCGGGTCCTGCGGGTGCACCTCGACGAAACGGGCCATGCCGCCACTGTAGGACCGGGGACGGTGCGGCGCCGCCGGTGCGCCGAAGACTCCCCTGCGGTGGCCCGCACGCTCCGATCCGGCTGTCCTGCAGCCGGATCGGAGGGTGACCGTGAGTTCCCCCGGGCGGGTCGAGCGTGGTTCCCTGGGCGCTGCTCCCGACCGGAAGGCCGCCCCGCCGTGTCCCTGTGGACCCTGTTCGTCATCGCCGTCGGCGTCTCCGCCGACGCCTTCGCCGTCGCGCTCGGCAAGGGTCTGCACCTGCGCCGGCTCACCGCCCGCGGCACGCTCTCCCTCGCCCTGGCCTTCGGGCTCTCCCAGGCGCTCATGCCCGTCCTCGGCTGGGCCCTGGGGCGTCAGTTCCGCGGGTTCGTCACCGCCGTCGACCACTGGGTCGCGTTCGGCCTGCTGGCCCTCATCGGCGGGAAGATGCTGTGGGAGGCGTTCACCGGCAGCGCCGACGACGCCGCTGACGACGCCGACGCCGACGCCGAGGACGGGGACGGCGTGCCGCTGCGCCAGCTGCTGCTGCTCGCGGTGGCCACGAGCATCGACGCCCTCGCCGTCGGCATCAGCTTCGCCTTCCTCGACGTCGCCATCGTCCCGGCCGCGCTCGCGATCGGGGTGACGACGGCCCTCATCACGGCGGTGGGCGTCGTGGTCGGGCACCGCGCGGGCAGCCGGCTCGGCAAGCCCGCCGAGGTGCTGGGGGGCCTGGTCCTCATCGGCATCGGCGTGAACATCGTGCTGGAGCACACCGGGGTCCTCTGACGCCACGCACCGGCGCCCGGCCGGACGTCAGGGGTCAGGGCTCGGGCTGCCACGCATCAGGACATCGGTGACAGTTCTGCATCAAGACACCGGTGACACGTCCAGCGCTCGTGGTGGTGACACCTCTCGGTCTTCCGCGCCCGCTGGGCTTGCCTCAGCGGGCCACCGCGCGGCGCGGCCCCCCTGCGTCCGGCGACCCGCACGCGGTGCGCGCGTCGATGGGCGGACCCGGCCATGCGAGCAGCACCGCTGGACCCAGGCCGCGGCCCACCCGGGCCGGCCCCGACGTCACGGTCACGGACGTCACGCTCATGGCGAAAGTCGTGTGGGCGCGGTTCATGTCGATGCCGGTCAGATACTGGCTGCATGACGCCACCCGAGGCCGACCCCACGGGTCCACGTCGTCGTCCCGTCAGTCGAGTGTTGGTGGCGCTCCTGGCTGCCACGCTGGCCGGGAACACAACGGCAGCGTTCCTCAGCCTTGCAGGCTGGACAGCGTGGCAGCGCGGCGTGCTGGGCGGCGTGGTCACCGTCGTCATCGTGGGTCTGCTTTGGAGATGGGCCTTCCAGCCCCCCAAGTAGCTCGAACCGCTCGATCGTCCCGCGTTGTGCGCGGCAGGTCATGCCCGATGAGCAGCAGTCAGGTAAGCGGCTGACTGCTCTCCTGCGCCAGAAGAACGCGCAGGTGCCCAGCCGGGAGGCCTTGCAGCCAGCTGTCGGCCTCCTCTAGCGCTGCCCGCAGCACCTCCAGGGGACTGCTCCCTTCCCACTCACTGGCTGGGTACTCCGTCCCCGGCACCGGGATCGCCACCGTCCAAATCCACGGCCCCGACTGCTCGGCCGGGGAGTACCCGACGCTCACGTCCATCCCCGCGTCCTCATCGGGCAGGTGGCAGCACAGCCGGGCCGCGTCCGCCAACAGCTGCGACCATCCTTGCCACGACCGGGAGGCCCCCTGGACGAGGTCATCCACCTCACTCGAGGCTGAGACCTCACCTGCAGTGGAGAGGGTCTTGGTGAGCTCGTCGATCACTGCGGCGGGATGACCGGCCAGCTCGTAGGCGTCTTCGCCGGAGTGCGGAAGCCCGAAGTTGACCTCCCAGGACAGGTCGGCTCCCTGGTCCTCACCCAGCCGGCTGTAGGGCACGTAGGCCAGGGTGAAGCCGCAGCCCGCAGGATCCCGGGCGATCATCGTGGCCAGCACCGTCGTGGTGGCCTGCTCCACCTGTGACCAGGGACGAAGGTCGCTCCACCCCTTCGCGTTCGGCGAGACGGCGAGGTCTTCTCGGTAGGCCACAGATCGAGCATCGCCAGACAGCTGGTCCCACGCCACCGACTTCACGGTCATCCCGCGTAGTGCGCGCTGCCACGACGGGCGAGCGATGCCGACTCCGCTCTACGACTGTCACCGATGTCCTGATGCGTCACCCGTCAGGTCTCGGGCATCGGGGGTCCGCACCGTCACGAAGTCCAGGGTGCGGCGCAGCCGGAAGCCCAGGTGCTCGTAGAGCCCGATCGCCCCCGTGTTGTGCGCCGCGGCGTGCAGGAACGGCAGCTCGCCGCGCTCGCGGATCCCGTGCGCGACCGCCCGCAGGAGCGTCGTGGCCAGCCCCCGCCCCCGCGCGGAGGGGTCGGTGCACACGGCGCTGATCTCCGTCGCCGCGCCCAGGCGCAACCGCTCCCCGGCCATCGCCAGCAACCGCCCGTCCTCGCGGACCCCCAGGTAGCGGCCCATCAGCCGCGTGCGCCGGGCGAACGGCCCCGGCCGGGTGCGGGCGACGAGGTCCAGCGCGTCGTCGACGTCGTCGGCACCGAGCTCGACCAGGCCCGGGACGTCCCCGCCGGGGCGGGAGGCGAACGCGCCGGTCGCCACGAGCTGCACCCCGGGCAGGGCCGAGACCACGGTGAAACCCGGCGGGGGAGCGGCGGCCAACGCCGGGAGGACGACCTCCGCGCCCGGCCCGGTGGCCGCCGCGAGGTCCGCCCAGGCGGCCCGGTCCCCGGCGTCGGCCAGGGCGCCGAACGGCGAGACGTCCTCGGGGTAGCGACGGCCGGCACCGGCACCGACGGCCAGACCGGCGTGCACACCGGTCAGCGCGGCCCACACGGGGGCGTCCAGCAGGGTCTCGACGGGAACGTCCGGCACCGGCGCATGGTCGCAGACGGCCGGGCCCTCCGACGGCGGCCCGGGGCCGTGGCTCAGGGTCGGCCCCCGACCGGCCGATGGAGGACGGGAGGGCACGGTGCCCTCGGGTCCACCCCTGGAACGTCGAGCAGAGGCGAGGGTGTTGCGTCGTGTCCATCGTGCGGAACCTGCGGGTCGCGTCGAAGTTGATCGTCGGGTTCGGGCTGGTGACCCTGCTGCTCGTCGCGTCCACGGTCATCGGCCTGGCGCGGCTGAGCCAGGCCCAGGACGACCTGCAGGAGCTGAGCCACTCCGGCGTCGCCTCGGTGCGGGCGGCGGGTGCGACGAACTCCGCCCTGCTGCAGGTGCGCTCCGACGTGCAGAACATCGCGGTCGCCTCCCCGGAGAAGCGTTCCGCCCAGCGGGACAAGCTCACCGCCGACGACCAGGCGCTCGACGACGCGTGGTCGGCCTACCTGGCGACCGACCCGAACAGCTCCGCCGCCGAGCGCGACGCCTACACGACGGCGCTCGCGAACTACCGGTCGGTGCGCGCCCAGCTCGTCGAGCACGCGATGGCGGGTGACCTGGCGAGCTTCTCGGCCTACCGCGAGGCCACGGTCTCGCCGGCGGCCGCCCAGGTCATGGACGCCACCACCGCCCTGCTGACGACGGAGAACGCCGCGGCCGACGAGCTGGCCGCGACCGGGTCCGCGGCCTACCGCTCCTCGGTCCTCGTCCTGGTCCTCGTGGGGGTGGTCAGCGTCGCCGTCGCCGCCCTGGCGACCGTGGTGATCACCCGCTCGATCTCCCGCCCGCTGAGCCTGACGCTGCACGTCGTGGAGGGGCTGGCCGACGGCCGCCTCGACCAGCGCGTCGACTACTCCGCCCGGGACGAGATGGGGCAGCTCGCCGCGGCCCTGAACACCTCCACCGGCAAGCTGGCCGAGGTCGTGCGCGAGGTCGCGCGCAACGCCGCGGACCTGTCCGGTTCCTCCCGGCAGCTCACCTCCGTCGCCGACGTCCTGTCCGCCGGGGCGGCCGAGTCCGCCTCGCAGTCGCAGGTCGTCTCCGCGGCGACCGAGGAGATCAGCGCGAACATCGGGACCGTCGCCGCCGCGGGGGAGGAGATGACCTCGGCCATCCGCGAGATCGCCACCTCCACCGCCACCGCGTCCCAGACCGCCGCCACCGCGGTGACCGCCGCCCAGGACGCCGAGGCGACGATCACCCGCCTGGGCGCCTCCAGCCGCGAGATCGGCGACGTCGTCAAGCTCATCACCTCCATCGCCGAGCAGACGAACCTGCTCGCGCTCAACGCCACCATCGAGGCCGCCCGCGCCGGCGACGCCGGCAAGGGGTTCGCCGTCGTGGCCGGGGAGGTCAAGGAACTGGCCCAGCAGACCGCCCGGGCGACCGAGGAGATCGTCACGAAGGTGAACGCCACCCAGGCCGACGCGGGGGCGGCGACCGGGGTCATCGCCCAGATCGCCGACGTCATCGCCCAGATCGACGGGTTGCAGGCCACCATCGCCGCCGCGGTGGAGGAGCAGTCGGCCACCACGAGCGAGATGGTCCGCAACGTCACCGAGGTCTCCACCGGCTCCCAGGAGATCGCGGCGAACATCACCGGCATCGCCCACGCCGCCGGGCGGACCACCGACAGCGCCTCGCAGACGGCCGCCACGGCCGAGGAGGTCGCGCGGGCGGCGGGCCGGCTCAACGACCTCGTCGCCGGGTTCCGCGTCTGAGGTCCGCTCCGCCGCCCGGGTGAGGACCCCTCCGCCCGGGCGGCCGGGGCGCCGAAGCCCTTCGTGTGAACCACCGGACGACCACCCTCGCCGCCACCCTCGCCGCGACCTTCGCCCTGGCCGCCGCGGTCGCGCTGCCCACCGCGGGCAGCGCGTCCGCGGCCCGCCCCGCCGGTCCCGGGCCGACCGCGACCGCCACGGTCGCACCCACCGGTGCACCCACGGCCGCACCCACCGGCACCGCCACCGCGCGCCCGAGGACCGACCCCACCGCCCGTCCCACGCTCACCCGCCGGGTGCGCGCGCCGAAACTCGTCCTCACCGGGACCCTCGCGGCCGTCGACCCCGCGGCCGGCCGCCTCACCGTCGCGGTCCGCGGCGGCCGGGACAAGTCGCTGCGGGGCCAGGACGTCGTCGTGGCCCTGACCCCCTCGACGGTCTTGCGTCAGGACGGCGCCGTCGTGGTGGCGGGCGACCTCCGCGTCGGCGGCCACGTCAGCGTCCAGGTCACCCGCGCCGCCGACTCCTCGTTCACGGCGACCCGGGTCAGCGTCGAGAGCGGCGAGGACGCCCCGACGAGTTCCCCCACGAGTTCTCCCACCAGTTCCCCCGCGGTCGCCCGCCGCTGACGACAGATCGTCTGCGGGACAGCGCTTCCCACCCCGGCCGTGGTCCTCTCGTCGCGGCCGGGGAACGGGCGGTGGAACCCCGCC
The DNA here is from genome assembly GCF_041276425.1 of Kineococcus halophytocola. Lineage (NCBI taxonomy): Bacteria > Bacillati > Actinomycetota > Actinomycetes > Kineosporiales > Kineosporiaceae > Kineococcus > Kineococcus halophytocola. The sequence goes on from NZ_JBGFTU010000009.1 coordinate 164,566, forward strand.
GACGGGTGCGGCGGGGTTTGCGGTACCGAGGATCCGTTGACACGGGAAACACCCCTGGCTAAGTTCAGTGCCGGTCACGAGTTCCAGCGCGAAGCCCCGGCTCGCTGGACGGCAACCCTCCTCGTCGTGGGGTGCCCCGGGTGACGACCTGACCTGGTGCTCGACGCACGGGTAAGGACGACCTCCGGGGGTCCTGCGCGACGTCGACGCCGTGTGGACCGCGACCTGAGGACACGCCATGGCTGCTCGACTCGACCACTCGCGCTGGAAACCCGCGCACACCCGCATCGCGACCGCCCTCGGCATCGGCTGGATGCTCGACGCCTTCGAGGTGCAGATCATCGGATCGGTCATCCCGGGGATCCAGGCCGAGTTCGGCCTGGGGGCCGCGCAGGCCGTCGTCATCAACGTCGTGTGGTTCCTCGGCATCGCCCTGGGGGCGCTGGGGTTCGGCTGGCTGGCGGACGAGGTCGGACGCAAGCGGCTGTTCGTCGTGACGCTGCTCGTCTACTCCCTGGCCGCGGTGGCCAGTTCCGCGGCCCCCAGCTACGAGTTCTTCATGGTCTTCCGGTTCATCACCGCCCTCGGGGTCGGCGGTGAGTACTCCGCCATCACCTCCGCCATCTCGGAGTTCACCCCGGCCAGGAACCGCGGCCGGAGCAACGGCCTGGTCATGACCTTCTGGGCGCTGGGCGGGATCCTCTCCTCGCTGGTCTCCATCCTCGTCATCTCGGCCTTCGGGCTGAGCTGGCGCTACACCCTGCTGTTCGGGGTGGTCAGCGCGGCCTACGGGCTGCTCGCCCGGCGACTGGTCCCCGAATCACCGCGCTGGCTGGCCTCCCGGGGCCGCCTGGAGGAGGCGGACGCGGTGGTCGAGGAGATCACCGGCGAGGCGAGCCCGCAGGGGTACGTCCTGCCGCCGTCACCGGTGCGGGGCGGCGGCGCGCTGGGTGAGCTGTGGACCCACCACCGGGGCAAGCTGTTCTTCGGGATGGCCCTCGACTTCTCCGAGGCCGCCGGCTACTACGGGTTGTTCACGGCGATGAGCGTGTTCGTCTTCTCCTCGGCCTCCGGAGCCGTCCCCATCTCCGACGCAGCCCTGCCCTGGTACTTCCTCGTCGCCAACGTCGGGGCGCTGGCGGGCGGGGTCCTCATCGCCTGGTCGCTCGACCTCCTCGGGCGCCGGCCCTCCGTCGTCGCCGCCTACGCGGGAGCCTCCCTCAGCATGCTGGGGTGCGCGGCGGCGGCGTCGACGGGTTCCCGGCCGCTGGTGCTCGTGGCCTTCACGGTCGCGGCGTTCTTCGCGACCTGCGCCTGGGTGTCGGCCTACCCGACGTTCTCCGAGCAGTTCCCCACCCACCTGCGGGCGACCGGGGTCGGAGCCTCGGTGGGCGTCGGGCGCATGGGCGCCGTCGTGGGCCAGGTGCTCCTGGCGGAGGTCGCCGTCGCGTTCTCCGTGACGTCGATGTTCGTCCTGCTCGCCGCGTTCTGGCTGATCGGCGCGGCGGCCGGCGGCGTCTGGTGGGTCCACGGGAACGAGGCGCGGGGGAAGACCCTCGGTGAGCTCGAACTGGCTCCGGTGCCGGTCCGGTCCTGAGTCCTCGCCGGTACGGCACCGCCCGGGCCCGGGAGTTCCCGGGCCCGGGGGTGGTTCCCGGTCCGGGCCGCGGCCCTCACGCGCGCGGCAGCAACCCCATCGCCTCCACGGCCGCCCGCACGGCCTCCAGCGACGTCCCCGGCGCGTAGCCCAGGAGGTCCCGCGCCTTCTGCGTGCTCGCGGAGTGGCTGCGGGACAGGTGGTCCCAGCTCGCCTCGGCGTGCTCGCCGGCGGCGGCGCGGAACTCCGCCCACGTCACCGACCGCAGGTTCGCCTCCTTGCCCCACCACGCCGCGGCCGCCCGGGCGAAACCCCGGACGGTGAGGGCGCGGTCGGAGACGGCGTGGAAGCTCTCGCCCGCCGCCACGTCGGGGCGGGCGAGCGCGAGCCCGAAGAGCTGAGCGACGTCGTCGGCGTGGACGTGGTGCACCGTCTCCAGCCCCAGGCCCGGCACGAGGAGTTCCCGACCGCTCGACAACGCCTCCCAGACGTCGGGGTCGAGGTTGCCGAGGGGGGTGATGACCGGCCACCCGGGGCCGCTGATGTGGCCGGGGTGCACGACGGTGCTGCGCAGCCCGCCCGAGCGCGTCTCGGCGTGCAGGAACTCCTCGATCTCGGCCTTCTGCGTGCCGTACGGCCCGAACGGTTCCCGCGGGTCGTCCTCGCGCAGCGGGGAGGCGGCCGCCGGGCCGTGGACCCAGATCGTCCCGCAGTGCGCGTGGAACGCTCCCGTCGGGCGCAGCGCCTCGACGAGTTCGCGGGCCTGGTCGAGGGTGAAGCAGACGAGGTCCACGACGGCGTCCGGGCGCAGGCCGGCGACGCGGGCGCCGAACGTGCCGGCGGCGGCCTCGGCCTCGCGGTCGGCGACGACCCGTTCGACCTGCTCCCACGCGGGGTCGTCGTGGTAGGGCTCCCGGGTCCCGCGGCTGACGGCGGTGACGCGGTGACCCGCGCGCACCAGGCGCGGGACGAGGAAACTGCCGACGTGGCCGGTCGCACCGACGACGACGACGTGCTGCTGTCCGCTCACGGGGTTCAGTCCTTCAACTCGTCGGGCAGGGCGGTGGCGGGGAAACCCTGGAACGCCACCGGGCGCTGCCACCGGGTGATCGCGGCCGTGCCCACCGAGGTCGTCGTGGGTGTCGTCGTGGCGGGCCAGGGGCCGCCGTGCTGCTGGGCGGGCGAGACGGTCACGCCGGTGGGCCAGTCGTTCCAGACGACCCGGCCCACGTGCTCGGCCAGCAGCGCGCCCACCTCGGCGGCCAGCGGGTCGTCCGTCCCCGCCTGGACGGTGCCTGTCAACTGCCCCGGCAGCACGTCCAGGACGGCGCGCAGCTCGTCCTCGGAGGAGTAGCCGGCGACGAGACCGGCCGGCCCGAACGCCTCCAGCTCCAGCAGGTGCGGGTTCGCCAGGACGTCCGCGGCGGACACCGCGAACACCCGTGCGGCGGCCCCGTCGGGGCCGGCCTCGCCCTCGACGGCGGTGCGGACCCCGGGCTGGGACCCCAGGTCGGAGGCCGCCGCGACGAACCCCTCGACGATGCCCGGGTTCAGCATCGGCCCGGGGGCGGGCAGGTCCACGGCGGCGGTGAAGGCCTCGGCGTCGGGGACCAGGACGACCCCGGGGTTGGTGCAGAACTGCCCCGCGCCCAGGACGAGGGACCCCACCCAGCCCTCGGCGACGGCCGCGCCGCGCTCGGCCCACGCCGCCGGCGTCACGACGACGGGGTTGACGCTGCCGAGCTCGCCGTGGAAGGAGATCGGGTCCGGCCGGGACACCGCCAGGTCGAACAGCGCACGGCCACCGCGCACCGAGCCGGTGAACCCGGCGGCGCGGATGCGGGGGTCGGTGAGCGCGCGCCGGGACGCCTCGACCCCCTCGATGAGCGCGAAGGCCCCGTCGGGGAACCCGACCGCGCTCAGCGCGGCCGTCACCTGCTGCGCCGTGGTCAGCGACAGCCGCGGGTGGCCGGGGTGGGCCTTGACCACCACGGGGCAGCCCGCGGCCAGGGCCGAGACCGAGTCGCCGCCGAAGACGCTGAAGGCGAAGGGGAAGTTGCTGGCGGCGAATACCAGCACCGGCCCGATCGGGACGACGGTGCGCCGCAGGTCCGGGCGGGGGCCGGTGCCCCAGTCGGGGTCGGCGTGGTCGACGCGCGTGGGGGTCAGCGACCCGTCCCGCAGTCCCGCCGCGAACGACCGGGCCTGGAAGACCGTCCGCGTCAGCTCGCCCTCGAGCCGGGCCTGCGGCAGGTGCGTCTCGTGGGCGGCCAGGGCCACCAGCTCCGGGCGCGCCGCCTCCAGGGCCCCGGCCACCGCCTCCAGGGCGTCGGCCCGGGCGGCCGGGGTGCTGCGGGCCAGCGGCCGGGCCGCGGCCCGGGCGGCGGCGAGGACGTGCTCGAGGTCCTCGGGCGTGGTCTCGGGGGTGGTCTCGTCGGGGGTCGTGTCGGCGTGGGCGTCCCGGTGCGCATCCATGGTCGCCCCATCCTCACCCGCCCCGGTGGAGGCGGCGAGCCGGGCGGTGGCCGGGGACGGAGCGGGTGTGACGGGCGTCTCCCGACCTGACCGGACGTCCTCGCGGCAGCGGGACTAGGGTGCTGGACGCCCGTTGGACTGGTGCCGCAGCCGGCACGGACAGTCGCGGTGCGGACAGGCACTTCCGACCGAGGACGAGGAAGACGAGGAACACTGGTGGACCTCTTCGAGTACCAGGCGCGCGACCTGTTCGCCGCGCACGGCGTACCGGTGCTGGACGGCAGGGTCGCGACCACCCCCGAGGAGGCCCGCGCGGCCGCCGAGGCCATGGGTGGCGGGACCGTCGTCGTCAAGGCGCAGGTCAAGACGGGGGGCCGCGGCAAGGCCGGCGGCGTCAAGCTCGCGCACTCCCCGGAGGAGACGGCGCAGCGCGCCGGCGAGATCCTGGGCATGGACATCAAGGGCCACACCGTCCACCAGGTGATGATTGCCCAGGGCGCCAAGATCGCCGAGGAGTACTACTTCTCCGTCCTGCTCGACCGCTCCAACCGCACCTACCTGGCGATGGCCAGCGTCGAGGGCGGCGTGGAGATCGAGCAGCTCGCCGTCGAGCGGCCCGAGGCCCTGGCCCGCGTCCCCGTGGACGCCCTGACCGGGATCGACGCCGCCAAGGCCGCCGAGATCGCCGAAGCGGCCGGGTTCGCCCCCGAGCTGCGCGAGGCCGTGGCCGACGTGTTCGTGAAGCTGTGGGGGGTGTTCACCGCCGAGGACGCGACCCTCGTGGAGGTGAACCCGCTGGTGCGCACCGAGTCCGGTGACGTCGTCGCCCTCGACGGCAAGGTGACCCTCGACGAGAACGCCGACTTCCGGCACCCGGCGCACGCCGACCTCGCCGACGCCGCGGCCGCGGACCCGCTGGAGGCCAAGGCCAAGGAGCTGCACCTCAACTACGTCAAGCTCGACGGTGAGGTCGGCATCATCGGCAACGGCGCGGGTCTGGTCATGTCGACCCTCGACGTCGTCGCCTACGCGGGGGAGAAGCACGGCGGCACCAAGCCGGCGAACTTCCTCGACATCGGCGGCGGCGCGTCGGCGCAGGTCATGGCCAACGGCCTCGACGTCATCCTCAACGACCCCCAGGTCAAGAGCGTGTTCGTCAACGTCTTCGGCGGCATCACCGCCTGCGACGAGGTCGCCAAGGGCATCGTCTCCGCGCTCGGCATCCTGGGCGAGGAGGCCACCAAGCCGCTCGTCGTGCGCCTGGACGGCAACAACGTCGAGGAGGGACGCCGCATCCTCGCCGAGGCCGCGCACCCGCTCGTCACGGTCGTGGACACCATGGACGGTGCGGCCGACAAGGCCGCCGAGCTCGCCAACACCGCGGGGAAGGCCTGAGCGATGTCGATCTTCATCAACTCCGACAGCAAGGTCGTCGTCCAGGGGATGACGGGCTCGGAGGGGCGCAAGCACACCCAGCGCATGCTGGCCTCCGGCACGAACGTCGTCGGTGGGGTCACCCCCGGCAAGGGCGGGCAGTCCGTCGACTTCACCGGCGCCGACGGGTCCTCCGTCGCGGTCCCGGTGTTCTCCTCCGTGGGTGAGGCCCGCGAGGCGACCGGCGCGGACGTGTCGGTGATCTTCGTCCCGGCGAAGTTCACCAAGGGCGCCGTCGTGGAGGCCGTCGAGGCCGCCACCCCGCTCGTCGTCGTCATCACCGAGGGCGTCCCGGTCCACGACACCGCCGAGTTCTACGCGATGGCCGCCGCCTCCGGCACCACGCGCCTCGTGGGGCCGAACTGCCCCGGCCTCATCAGCCCCGGTCAGTCCAACGTCGGGATCATCCCGGCCGACATCACCCAGTCCGGCCGCATCGGCCTGGTCTCGAAGTCGGGCACGCTGACCTACCAGATGATGTACGAGCTGCGCGACATCGGCTTCTCCTCCGCGGTCGGCATCGGCGGGGACCCGGTCATCGGGACCACGCACATCGACGCGCTGCAGGCCTTCCAGGACGACCCCGACACCGACGTCATCGTCATGATCGGGGAGATCGGCGGGGACGCCGAGGAGCGCGCCGCGAAGTTCATCGAGGCCAACGTGACCAAGCCGGTCGTCGGCTACGTCGCCGGCTTCACCGCCCCCGAGGGCAAGACGATGGGCCACGCCGGCGCCATCGTCTCCGGCTCCGCGGGCACCGCGCAGGCCAAGAAGGACGCCCTGGAGGCGGCCGGGGTCAAGGTCGGCAAGACGCCGAGCGAGACCGCCCAGCTCGCGCGGGAGATCTTCCAGAGCCTCTGAGGCGGCTGCGCCGAGGACGGTTCGTCGGCCCCCGCTCCCGATCGACGGGAGCGGGGGCCGATCGCGTGTCCGGGTGTCGCTGCCACCGGTCCGCGTCCGGTGAGGCAGCATCGACGGTGATGTCCACGCCCACCGACCGCCCCGCCGCTCGTCCCGCCTCGGAACGACCCCGCCGGGCCAGTACCCCCGCCTCCGACCTCGCCCCGCTGCTCGCAGCCGCGGTCCGGTCCGTGCTCACCGTCCTCGTGCCGCTGGTGGCGCTGTGCATCGTCGGCTGGATCGCCTCGGTGCGCTCGACGTCCTCCCTGGCCGCCGTGGCCCGCGTGGGGGTCGACCTGTGGCTGCTCGCGCAGGGCAGCACCGTGGCCGTCGTCGGCGGCAGCGTCGGGATCGCCCCGCTCGGCCTGACGCTCCTGGTGGTCCTGTCCGCCCGCCGCGCGGTGCGGATGTGGCGGCGCGAGCAGGTCGCGGCCGGGCGCGAGGTGCCCTTCGGGTTCGCCCTCGGCGTCTTCACCGCCGGCCACGGCGTCCTGGCCCTGCTCCTGGCCCTGGTCTCGCGCAGCGGGGTCGCCGCGGCCGGTCCGGGGTCCGCGCTGCTCGGGGGGTGCCTGGCGGGCGGGCTCGGCGCGCTCGTCGCGCTGTGGCCGGACCGGCCCCGGGGCCCGGTGCTCGCGGCCGCGGCCGGGCGCCCCGCGCTCACCGCGACGCTGGCCCTCGTGGGGGCCGGGGCGCTGGTGACGGTCGCCGCCCTCGTCCACGGTCGCGACGACGTCCTCGCGCTGCACCGGGCCCTGGACCCCGGCGTCCTCGGCGGCGGTCTGCTCACGGCCGGGCAGGCCCTGCTGCTGCCGACCTTCGCCGTGTGGGGGCTGGCGTGGACGAGCGGGGCGGGGTTCGCCGTGGGGACCGGCACGTCCGTGGCCCCCGGGGGCACCTCGCTGGAGGTGCTGCCGACGCTGCCCGTCCTGGGCGCCCTGCCCGCGCCGGGACCGACCCCGGCGCTGGCGTGGGCCGCGGTGGCGGTGCCCGTCCTCGTGGGAGCCGGGGCCTGGTGGCTGCACGCCCGGCGCGGTCCGCAGGTCGACGGGCTGCTGCGCCGGTGCGGGGTCGCGGTGCTGACCGGTGCCGGCACCGGGCTCGCGGTGGCCGTCCTGGCCGCCTTCGCCGCCGGGCCGCTCGGTCACGGCCGCATGGGCCAGATCGGTCCCGACCCGCTGCTCACCGGCGTCGTCGTCGCCGGTGAGGTCGCCGCCGGGGCCGTCCTGGCCGTCCTGCTGGGCCGGGCCTGGCGGGCCTGGCGCGGGACGACGCTCGTCGTGACCCTGCCCGACACGGCCGCCGCGCAGGGGCAGGAGCCGCGCAAGCTGCTGGGGGAGTGAGGGGCGCGGACCCGGAGGTGCCGGAACGTCACGCACCGCCCGCGCGACCGCCGCGGGCGGGCCGGGGACGGGGCGGGGTGGGGCGCCGTCACGGGAGTTCGGGAGCCGGGGGTGCCGGCGGCTAGAGTCCGTGCACGTGCCTGCCGGTCACCCCGCCCCCGTCGCCGCAGCACCCGTGCGGGTCGTCGTCCTCGCCTCCGGGTCCGGCTCCACGCTGCAGGCCCTCCTGGACTCCCCGGACCGCGGTGCCCTGTGGGAGGTCGTCGCCGTCGGGTCCGACAAGCCCGGGGTGACCGCCCTGGACCGCGCCGCGCGCGCCGGGGTGGCGACGTTCACCGTGGCCCCGGCGGACTTCTCCGACCGGCCCGACTGGGACGCCGCCCTGGCCGCCGAGGTCGCCCGCCACGAGCCCGGCCTCGTCGTCCTCGTCGGGTTCATGCGCATCCTCGGTGCCCCCCTCGTCCAGGCCCACGCCGGCCGGATGGTCAACACGCACCCGGCGCTGCTGCCCTCCTTCCCCGGCGCCCACGGCGTCCGTGACGCCCTGGCCCACGGGGTGAAGGTCACCGGCTGCACCGTCCACCTCGTCGACGCCGGCGTCGACACCGGCCCGATCCTGGACCAGGCCGCCGTGCGGGTGCTGCCCGAGGACGACGAGGCGAGCCTGCACGAGCGCATCAAGACCGCCGAACGCGACCTGCTCACCCGCGTCGTGAGCCGGCTGGCCCGCGAGACCACCCACCCGACGGGCACCCACCCGACGAGCACCCACCCCGAGAGGACGGCACCCCGCTGATGGACCCCCAGGCCACGAAGGTCCCCGTGAAGCGCGCGCTGGTCAGCGTCTACGACAAGACCGGTCTGGAGGAGCTCGCCCAGGGCCTGCACGCCGCGGGCGTCGCCCTCGTCTCCACCGGCTCGACCGCGACCCGCATCGCCGCCGCCGGTGTCCCCGTGACGCCCGTGGAGGAGCTCACCGGCTTCCCCGAGTGCCTCGACGGCCGGGTCAAGACGCTGCACCCGCGCGTGCACGCCGGGATCCTCGCCGACCGCCGCCTGCCCGACCACGTCCGCCAGCTCGCCGAGCTCGACGTCGAACCCTTCGACCTCGTCGTGGTCAACCTCTACCCGTTCGCGGCCACCGTGGCCTCCGGCGCCGGGTACGACGAGGTCGTCGAGCAGATCGACATCGGCGGCCCCTCGATGGTCCGCGCCGCCGCCAAGAACCACCCCAGCGTGGCCGTCGTCGTCGACCCCGCCCGCTACGGCGACGTGCTCGCCGCCGTCGCCGACGGCGGGTTCGACCTGACCGCCCGCCGCCGGCTGGCCGCCGCCGCGTTCGCGCACACCGCGGCCTACGACACCGCGGTGGCGACGTGGTTCGCGCAGCAGACCCTCGACGCCGGCGACGAGGGTTGGCCCGCCGTGGCCGGGGTCGCGCTGGAGCGCACCGCCGTCCTGCGCTACGGGGAGAACCCCCACCAGCAGGCCGCCGTCTACGCCGACCCGGCCGCCGCGCCCGGCATCGCCCAGGCCGTGCAGCTGCACGGCAAGGCCATGTCCTACAACAACTACGTCGACGCCGACGCCGCCCTGCGCGCCGCCTACGACCTCACCGGCCCGGCCGTGGCGGTCATCAAGCACGCCAACCCGTGCGGCATCGCCACCGGCGACGACATCGCCGCCGCCCACGCCAAGGCGCACGCGTGCGACCCCGTCTCGGCCTACGGCGGGGTCATCGCCGCCAACCGGGTCGTGACCCGGGCCATGGCCGAGCAGGTCGCCCCCGTCTTCACCGAGGTCGTCATCGCCCCCGGGTTCGAGCCCGAGGCGCTGCAGGTGCTGCAGGAGAAGAAGAACGTCCGCCTGCTGCAGCTCCCCGAGGGCTACGGGCGCAGCGCGCAGGAGTGGCGCCACGTCTCCGGCGGCGTCCTCGTCCAGACCCTCGACGCGGTCGACGCCGACGGGGACGACCCGGCGAACTGGATCCTCGCGGCGGGGGAGGCGGCCTCCCCGGAGGTGCTGGCCGACCTCGAGTTCGCCTGGCGCGCCGTCCGCTCGGTGCGGTCCAACGCGATCCTGCTGGCCCGGGACGGCGCCTCGGTCGGCGTGGGCATGGGCCAGGTCAACCGCGTCGACTCCTGCCGCCTCGCCGTCGACCGCGCCGGGGCCGAGCGCGCCACCGGTTCGGTCGCCGCCTCCGACGCGTTCTTCCCCTTCGCCGACGGCGCGCAGATCCTCCTCGACGCCGGGGTGCGGGCCATCGTCCAGCCCGGCGGGTCGATCCGCGACGCCGAGGTCGTCGAGGCCGCGACGAAGGCCGGCGTGACGATGTACTTCACCGGCGCGCGGCACTTCGCCCACTGACCCCCGGGCACGGACATGACCGGCTCCGAGCGCGTCCCCACGCCGGGCAACGCCGTCCTGCTGACCCTCGTCGGCGGGATCGTCGTGGCGCTGGTGCTGACCCTGCTCGCCGGCCCGGTCGCCGGCGGGTTCCTGCTCGGTGCCGACCTCGCGGTCGCCGCGGTCCTGCGGCTGGTGCTGCCGGTGCGGATCGCGGGGGCGCTCGCCGTCCGCTCCCGCGGGGTCGACGTCGCGATGCTGCTGGTGCTGGCCGTGTCCTGCCTCGTGCTGGCCGGGGTGGTCCCCACCCCGGTCTGAGAGACTGTTTCAGATGTGGTGTGGGGTGGGGTGCTTGCGGGTGAGGCGGCGCAACATGAGCCGGGTGTAGGCGATCTCGACCATGGTGATGGCGGTGGTGGCGAGGCGTTCGTAGTCCCGCGCCAG